>CADASG010000066.1 GCA_902790475.1 uncultured Ruminococcus sp.
CGTTTATACTGTTAACAAGGGGCTTTCGCCCCTGAATAATAATTTTTGCTCTATTTTACACCGCGATTTTGAGTTTACACAGAATTTGGGACAGATCCGTTATATACTACAGACCATTCGGTGAATATATTATATTCTTTGTATTCCTGCCTTACGGCTTCCAGAAGTTTCATAGAATCATCAGCGGTATTTTCGGGCTTTTCTTTCAGAGCTTTGTCAAGCAGGTCGAACCGGTCACACTGACCTGTAAAATCTCCGTCCAAAGACCGGTCGGACATCCTGAAATTCGTGCATACAGGATACCTAACTACTCTCATTTTATCATTATACCACTCAGCAACAGCCGCATCCCCGTTTGCGTCGGCAATAAAGATATGCTGTGTCCAACCGTGACCGGTATGTATGTCATATTTCTCCAGCAATTCAATCGCTTCATTGACCGTTGCAGCGCGGTCGAGCAGCATGCGAATCACCATAGTGACTGTAACATCCGGATTATCGGTGCTCATATGTGTTTCACCATCGTCCATATCCAGCAGAGAAGCGGTCAGCCCCTTCTCGTTCAAGCCGTCCACACCCATATACGGAGCAGCCAGCAGAACTGCCCTGCCCAAAAAGCTTGTTGTGGCAAACTCGCTTCCTTCTCCGACAGAGATCATATCGGTTGAAACTGTCGACACAGAAGCGTAGCCGTCTTTTGGATGCGTATACACGCAGAGCGTATCCGAGCCGCCTAAGCCGAAATTGCGTCCTGCAAGATATTTTCCGTCGGGATTGGGCGTAATGAATGCACTGCAGCCGTACTTCGAAAAGTTACCGTCCACCTGATAACCGAAGAACATATCGTCACAAACGAACCTCAACAGTTCTTCGTCGTTCTTGATCCCTGCCGCCAGCGCCTTATCTAAATGATAGTCCTGCTGAAAATTCATCGTGTAAAGGTCATCGCCGACGTGCTTTATACTCATCATAGAAGCTATCCGTCCGTAGAGAATAAACCCGGCGGTAATTAATGTTACGAGAATCAAACCCGCAAGGCTCAATGCGGCTATTTTTATGATTTTCTTTGCTCTGCTCTTTTTCTTCATTATGTACGCCTCCTAATAATCTTCTCTACCAAGATGGTAACTGTTTTCAAAGTCGTTATCTATCACATAATCAACCGTAAAATCATCTAGATTGTAAACGCAGGACCATTGCGTCCAACTGACCTGTGCTGCTTTCAAAATCTCAAATGCCTTTTTCGTGTCGTTTTCGGGACTGTCTGCCAGCATATGTGTGATTACATCGAATCTGTTACATAAGCCGTCGTATTTTCCTTCTGCTCTTGACAGGTTGAAGTTGGTACAGACAGGGCTTTCGGTGACCGTCATCTCTGATTTTGACCACTCTATTACGACGGCCTTTCCGTTTTTATCAGCTAGGAACATATGTTGGGCGCAGTCATCAACAGTCTGTATATCATATTGTTCAAGCAATTCGATCGCTTCATCAACGCTTGCCGCCTGATCAAGCAGCATCCGGACTGCAACTAATATCAAAACTGCGGGTTTTCCGTTCTCGTGATGGCGTTCGGGTTCTTCGAGATCAAGAAGGGAAACGCTTAGCCCCTTTTCATTTAGACCGTCCACGCAAAGATACGGCGCGGCAAGCATCGCAAGCTTTCCCTCCAAGCTCATCGGGTCGATCATATTAGGTTTGCCGACCGACATCACATCAAGGTCAACGGAGGAAAAGGAAGCGTAGCCGTCCTTCGGATGCGTATAAACAGAAAGCGTTTCCGTTTCGGAAAAATCAAAATTTCTGCCTACGATCCTTTTGCCGTCAGGCGTGTCGGAAAGAAAAGCACTGCAGGAAAACTCACTGACATTGGATTCGACCTGATAACCAAAATAAAAATCGTTGCAAATAAAATCAAACATATCTTTTTCTGTCTTGATATTCGCCGCAAGCGCCTTATTAAGATGATAATTTTGCTGATAATTAACGGTATATAATTGATTGCCGACCTGTTTAACGCTCATAACGGTCGCAATCCGACCGTATAGGATTACGCCGGCGGTTATCACGCTCAGAAGTATAACAGCCGCAAGGCTCAACGCTGTGATTTTTACGATTCTTTTTGCTTTGCTTTTTTCTTCATTATCATCACCCTGCCCTGATAATAACACGCTAATCTTTAGATGACCTTTAGATATTGTCATTATTTTATTTTTACGATATAATATTTTTTGAATATCTTAAGATAAACTAAAGGTCACGGATATATAATTAGATGTATAAAAGAGGTGAAGGCTGATGTATCGGATTTTGCTTGTTGAGGATGACAAAAAGATCCAGGCGTTGATCGTCAATTATTTTATAAAAAAAGAAAAGAACGCGTTTGAGGTCGATGTTGCATCAGACGGGCAAACGGGCGTTGAAAAGGCATATGAGAATCATTACGATTGTTTATTGCTTGATGTGATGCTGCCGGAGCTGGACGGCTTTGAAATCTGCAAAGAGGTGCGACGTGATAGCGACGTACCGATTATGTTTATCACCGCGCGTGGCGACGAATCGGACATTTTGAACGGGTATGCCTTAGGCTGCGATGACTATGTTATCAAGCCGCTTCCGCTTCCTGTCCTCTATCAAAAGGTGAACGCGCTGATCAAACGCTCTAAGGGCTTGGTGCGTTCAAAGGTTTTTTCCGCCGGTACGCTGTCGCTGAACCCCAACAACGGAATGGTCATCAATGACGGTGAGGAAATCAAGCTGACCGCGAGAGAATACGGTATCTTAAAGGTGCTGATGGAAAACAAGGGGAGCGTTATAAGCCGTGAGAAGCTGCTTGATTTGGTCTGGAGCTATAACAGCGATATGGACGAGCGTGTTCTTGACACGCACGTCAGCAATCTCAGAAAAGCACTCGGCTCAAACGGAAAGCTGATAAAAACCGTCATCAGGCGAGGATATAAGATCGAGGAGCGCTAAATGAAGGACAGATTAAAAAAGCAACGAAACAAATTGGCGCGAAAAATACTGCTTATAATGCTGGCTGTGTGGCTGATCACTTCGGCAGTGTTTTGCGCAGTGCGCCTGAATATGGAGAAAACCAATATTCAAAACCGTGAGCTGACTAATCTGGCGCACGCAAAGCAAGTGCTGATCGCAGGCAACGGCAGCTTTGAAGCTGTCAACCGAGCATTTCTTGAGAGCACGGATTTTATAAATAATAACAACATATCGGGCAACTCGTACAATTCTCAGTTTATTATAACGGATCGAGTAACAGGCAAGCTGATTGCCGATACCGCAGGGACTATCGCTGTCAGATTCAGTGTGAAGCAAGGAAACGAATCGGCTTTTGATGTTATCGGTTTGCTCAATTATGATCTGATCCAAAACGCGTTAAGCGAAGCAGAGCTTGATGAAATCAATAAGTTGCTTGACACTAAGCAAGACGACAATAATTATTTCGAGTTGATCTGCACAAAGCTCCAAATGTCCAACTCATTATTTATTCCTCTTGAACTGAAAATCGTATTAGTCAACGGTACAGACACGCGTTTTACGCTTGACGATAATGTTGCCGTATTCGGTTTAGAGGAAAACAAGATCAAGGATAATGAGATGTTTTACAGCAGTGATATCAAACGCAACACAATTCCAACTGAATTTATCACGGACAAGAAATATAACCCCGATCTGATAAGCTCGCTTTCTAAAGAGGAAAAAGATCAGGCGACCGCAGTTGTTTCTGCAGGCGGCTTGGACGTGATTTTTTATGCGTCCGATTTTCTGAATTACGATAATTCTTCTTACGATTCGCCTGATGACGATTGGGTGATCCAATACGCTAAAAGGACGAATCTGTTTGACAGCTGTAAAAAAGATTTGGCTATCGGGGTCTGTATGATCTTCCTTTTCATTTTGATTATCGCAGTCATTCTCTGCGTTATGATTTGGCAAAACGTTAAGGCGCAGAACATTCAGGAGCAAAAGAGATTAGACCTGACCAATAAGCTGGCGCACGATATAAAAACGCCTGTTTTTGTCATCAGCGGTTACGCTTACAGCCTGAAGGAAGATATCGACCGAAACGAGCGTGATTTTTATATCGACAATATCATCGAGGAAGCAGATGAAATCAACGATCTTGTTCAAAAAATGCTCAATTTCAGCAAGCTCGATTCCTATACGATGAAGCTCAACAAAACGGAATTTGATTTGTTTGAGGCTGTTCAAAAGGCAGCCGAAAAATATACCGCTCTGCCTGAGAACAAAACCATTGCTCTCACGAAAAGCGGCGACAATATGATATGCGCGGACAGAGAATTGATGGAAACTGTTATTCAAAATCTGATCGACAACGCGGTAAAGTATTCTCTGCCGGAAACAGAAATAACGATAGAGGTAAACGGTAATACGCTTTCCGTCAGCAACCAAACGGAACCGCTCACAAAATCTGAGCTAAAACAGCTTTGGGAGCCTTATTTTCGCAAGGACAAAAGCCGAAGCAAAAAAGGCAACGGCTTAGGCTTGTCGATCGTAAAATCAATTTTAGACCTGCACGAAGCTAAGTGCATCGTTGAAATGACAGGAAACATCCTGACGATTACAGTAAAGACAGAGAATATATAAACAAAAGTATAATAGATACGAATATTCGATTGCTCGCAAAATTATATCCCTTCTGTTATGGACAACCACCGTTTTATTTGATACAATAAAATCAGAAAATCAACGGAGGGTTGATAATGAGTATTATCGGACAGCAAATAAAAAAATACCGTATTGAGAACGGCTTCACTCAGGAACAGGTCGGAAAAATAATAGGCGTTACGACGCAGGCGGTATCAAAATGGGAGAGAGGCAGTACTCCGGACGCAGAAATATTGCCCGGCATTGCAGATGCGCTCGGCGTCAGTGTTGACGCGCTTTACGGACGCGAGGAGCGCAGCTTTGCCGTTCAAATTGCAAAAAAGCTGTGCAAAATGCAACAAGATGAAGCATATCGCTATGCCTTTGGCATTTGCTGGGCTATCGAGATCGGACTGTCGGGTGAAGCGTCCGCCATTGATGATTTTATGGACAGGTTTATCGACCACGCTTTTACGGAGAACGAGAAGTCTGCGGACTACTTTGCCAAGCTGATCAATGACAGCGGCATCGCCCTGACCCGTAGCCTGTCGCCCTGCGATAATATCTTTACGCACTTTCCCGCTGATGAAAACCAAACCGTCAACCTCGGGCGTTTGGGCGAGGAATCCAAGAGAATCAGCGAAATATTCTCTCTTGCGACGGATAAAAGCCTTTTGTTGTTCAACGAATCCCTTGCGACGACCTCGTTTACGGAGGGGTTATATATCGCAAAGGACGTGGTCAAAGCAATGAGAAGCCTCGGCGCAAGAACGATTTTCAATACGCATATGCACGAGCTGGCAATGGATTTGGATGAAATCAACGCGCTGAACGGAAAAATCAAGGTCGCCTCGCTGGTGACGGGTATCCACGAAGGACAGCGCTCCTACAAGGTGTACCTCGCGCCGCCCGACGGTATCAGCTACGCCAGAGACATTGCCGAAAAATACGGAGTGACAAACAGTCAGCTGATGCAGGCGGCAGGATAAAGGAGATCAGAATGAACAAAGAACAGTTAGTTACATTACAGCTGCCATACCGCGAGGCAGGAACAAAAACAGTCCGTGTATTTGTCCCTGAACACGGCGAAGAAGAATTGTTGCCCGTTATCTATATGACGGACGGGCAAAACCTTTTCGAGGATAACCGTCCGCGTCAGTTTGGCTGCTGGTATACGCGCGAAGCCGTAAAAGAGGAACGGAAAAAAAGCGGCAAGGCGGCTATTATCGTCGGCATCCATAACGACGAAAGCCCTGTTCAGCGAGCAAAGGAACTGACGCCAAAAAGTATCGGCGCTATCATATTTCCCGACGATATGCCCGAGCACGTCAGAAAAATGATGGCTCCCGAGGGTGAATTATTTGATGATTTCGTCGTAAATACGGTGATGCCGGAAATTGAAAAACGTTTTCCGGTCCAAACGGGCAGAGAGTACACTGCCTTTTGCGGCAGCTCCTCAGGCGGCTTGCAGGCGTATTATACTGTGCTTAGCCACCCGGATCAATTCTGCATGGCAGGCGTTTTTTCTCCGACGTTTCCGATCCTTTATACCGAGGACGTTATCCGATGGACAAAAGAAACTGTTGGGGAGAACAAGCCCTATCTCTATATTTACAGCGGCGCGAACGATAGAATGGAGCAGGAGATCTGCGAGAGTACAGAGGCGGTAGTTAAAGCGATATCCGAATTCTATCCGAAAGAAAGGCTGAAAGTGAATATCCTACCCGAACAGCCTCACCACGAAAGTGCTTGGGCTGAGGTATTTAAGGAGTTTCTGCATATTTTTGTTTGAGATAGAAAATCAAGAAAAACAAAAGTGACTTAGGGAACTAAACGCATCTTACCGCCGATTTTTGCAACTTACAGCAAAATCTATTTAAAAAATTAAAATAATAAGCTATACTATGCCCATAACAAAACCGAAAGGAAGATTGATTATGGGCATTATTTTTTTCATCTTATTTACATTGGCAGAAATCGCACTGGTAGTTTTGACATTCACCAAATTCCGTGAGAAAGCCGCATGGAGAAAAAACCGCGCTATCATCAGAGCCGCCGAGGTGGTTTTGCTCCTTGGTATGATCCTCATTCCGACGGTCAATATGAAATGGCGTTTTTTCGGAGCACTGATCGTCTTGGCTGTTCGCCTGCTGATCGCGGGAATTGTATGGCTGGTCATGAGGAAGAAATCCAACGGGCTGAGGAAAAAGCCTGTAACGGTTATCAGCTGCGTGTTATCTGTGGTTCTGATCGCCTTCTCACTCGTTCCAGCGTTCATCTTCACCAACTACAACGGTCTCCCGACCACAGGCGAGTATCAGGTGAATGAGACAAGCGCCATCCTTGTGGATGAAAGCAGAGTCGACGAATTCGAAAGCGACGGCTCGTTCAGAGAGGTTCCCGCGCACCTCTACTACCCCGAAAACGCCGAGGGCGAATATCCGCTCGTCATCTTTTCTCATGGCGCGTTCGGCTACTATCAGAGTAACTTCTCCACCTATGAGGAGCTTGCAAGCAACGGCTATATTGTTGTCGCGCTCGATCATCCGCACCACTCCTTTTTTCACGAAGGATACCGACGGGAAAATGATCACCGTTGACGAGGAGTTTATCTATGAGGTCACAAGAGATGACGATGCTGTCAGCAAAGAGGAACTGATGACGGATTCTCAGGCTTGGCTGAAGGTCAGAGTCGACGATGAGAACTTTGTGCTGGATACCATTAAAGAGGCAAAGAACAGCGGCACACTCTCAACCGCATGGCATACCTCTGACGCAGATACTGTTCTCAGCGTTATCAACAGGATCGATACCGATAAAATCGGCTTGACAGGACATTCCCTCGGCGGCGCGTCGGCAGTGGCTCTCGGCAGAGAGAGAACGGATATCGACGCCGTGATCGATATCGACGGTACGATGATGGGTGAGATCACCGGCGTTATGAACGGAGAATACACATATGATTCCGAGTCCTATCCTGTTCCCGTGCTTGCTTTATTCACCGAAAACAATTATAATATGATAGAATCAGATGAAAGCGGATTCTATCGTGTCAATGAGAATATGATCAACAACGCGAAGGACGGCAGGATTGTGACCTTCGAAAACGCGGAGCATATGGACTTTACTGACCTTCCGCTGTTTTCTCCCTTCCTCGGCAATATGCTCGGAAGCGGAGAACGCGACAACGAGGAAATGATGAATACGCTGAACAGCGTTGTCCTCAACTGGTTCGATTATTATTTGAAAGGCAACGGCGCATTGAATATTCTGCCGCAATACTGATATGCAAACGAAGATCACAAAGATTGACAAAGATCAACCCGAATACTTAGAGATACATTGTTACAAGATCAGTGATGAGGTGCGCGAGATCATAGCCTTTGTCAAGTCAAGACAGGGACAGCTGACGGGTACCGCTGACGAAAGGCAGTATGAAATTGCCGTATCAGATGTGTTTTATATTGAATCGGTCGACAACAGGAATTTCATCTATACAAAAGATAAAGTCTACGAAACACGGCATAAGCTTTATGAGTTGGAAGAAATGTTGAAAGAAAAGCGTTTTCTCCGAGTTTCCAAATCCACACTGCTGAATCTGATGAAGGTGAGTTCTATCAAACCGGCTCTCAACAGCCGCTTCGTCGCTGTTCTGTTTTCGGGCGAACAGATCGTTATTTCACGAAAATATGTCCCTGCGTTGAAGCAAACGCTGAAAGGAGAAAAATAAAATGACAATTAAAGAGTTTATTATCTCACGTGTTCAGATATTCTTCTTTTTAGTAACGCTGATACTGACAGCAACTGTTGTGTTGGGTGCAATCTATCAGCCCGATAAAGAACTGCGCTATTATCATTTGCTCAGTCCCGTTATTCTCGCCGCCTGCTGTGTGCTGCCGACCTGTGTTACATACTTTAAAAAGGAACCGACTCCCGCACAGTTTATAATAAGACAAATAATAGAATTGGCACTGATTGAAGCGGTAGTAATGTTTCTAATATCAGCGCCCGAAGGAATAGCGAAGCCGTTGTTTTATGTTGTACTTGGCGCGGTAATTGCTGTCATATATGTTCTAACTATGGTGATGATGTGGCTGCAAAAGGTTCAGCAATCAAAAAAGCTCACTGAACAGCTGAAAAACTTTCAGAATAATATGGTAAAGTAAAACCAATAAAATAAAACGCCGCCAAGCAGGAGATTATCCCACTTGGCGACTTTACTTGTCCCCAGAAACGCTTTGAATATAGACAAAAGTCCGTATCTATGTTATATTTTATACATTGAATAATAAGGCGGTAAGAGAGCATGACTATGAATTCAAATTCAAACAATATAAACTACAACTACGACGAGCAGGCAAAGATCA
>CADASG010000067.1 GCA_902790475.1 uncultured Ruminococcus sp.
CAATACAGACGATTATCTCGCCTGTTTCGTTGACGAATATACAGGTGAGGTAAAGGATGACCGCAGGGTGCTCGACAAGCGCGTCCGCAAGCTCTGGTTTAGAAGCAGTATGCCGAAAGCGGTCATACATACGGATGTCAAGGTCAGCTGTCAGCAGACAAACGCGGAGAGCGCGTCTGTTCCGTCGGCGCTTGCCTATGTGCAGATTCTGGACGAGAACGGAGGCGTGCTGGCTGAAAACTGGTCGCAGCGTCAGGCAGTCAGCATCGAGGGAGAGAAGCCGTTTGCATATTATACGGAAGCGGCGATCAATTCCGCTGTTGACCGTTGTCTGATCGATCTGGGCTTTGTGGTGCCGGAGGAGCTTGAAAAAACTCCCGCTATCGGCGCAACGTCCAATCCGTCGCCGCAGCAGCAGGCGATTGCCGATATCGAGCAGATGATCGACGACGGAAACGACAGCGTAAATCCGCCGTTGGCGCCTTCCTACGACAAAACAACGCCTGTAGATGAGATATTAAAAGTAATGGACGCCGCGACAGCACGCAGAGTCGTGTTCGAAAACGGCAAATACAAGGGCAAGACCGTCGGCGAGGTGTACGAAACCACCAAGGATAACCAAGGCTTCAGCAGCAAGCTGAGGTGGTTCGCGGATAATTACCGCAGCAACAACATTCTCGTCGCCGCGTGTCTGATCGTAAACAAATAAAATAGTAATCCCTGCGAGAGCAAAGCTGCTTTCGCAGGGAAGAGATAAGGAGTTTTAATAATGTCAAAAGATGAATTTATAAAGATTTATAACAAGTATATCCACCGGAAAGGCGCGAAGGAGCTGCTGCAATGGCTGGAAAGTACCGACTTTTTCACCGCGCCCGCTTCCACAAAATATCACGGAGCGTATGAGGGCGGCTTGTGCGAACACTCGCTCAACGTCTTTCATTTCTATTATCAGGAGATATTGAACCGCGCGTCTGAGTTTTCGGGCATCAAGTGTCTTGATACCGATACCGAGGAAACGGTCGCGATCTGCGCTTTGCTCCACGACGTCTGCAAGGTCAATCTGTATGTTCGGAATACCCGCAACGTCAAAAATGAAGCGACGGGTCAGTGGGAGAAGGTACCGTATTATTCTGTTGAAGAAAATAAATTCCCCTACGGTCACGGTGAAGCCTCCGTATGGCTGATTCAGCGCTTTATGCGGCTGAACGTGGAGGAATCGCTCGCGATCCGCTGGCACATGGGCGGCTTTGACGACGCGGCAAAGGGCTATAACCTATCCGCAGCTTACCGTCAGTACCCCAACGCCATGCTGCTCCACATCGCGGATATGAAGGCTACCTATCTGCTCGACAAGTAATGCGGAGGACGAAAATGTCAAGTTTTCCGTTTACCATCGGCGACGTCGCGCGCTTGTGCAATCTGACTGTCCGCAGGGAAAACCAACCTTCCGAATACATCTCATGCCCGTTCTGCGGCAGAAAGAAGATGAACCTGCACTACGGCAAAGGGCTATACCATTGCCCTGCCTGCGGTGAGGGCGGTTCCATGCTCAAGCTGTATTCGGTGCTGCGCGGTTTTCAGGGAAGCAAGGCGGAGATCGTTCGTGAAATCAAGAAGGAACTGGGAATGACGGAGAATTCATATTATCGCTTTTCAAAACAGACGGACAAGCAGGTCGAGGAACCGCAGCCGCAGGTTGACTTTGAGCGCATGAGGCGTTTAGACACTGTCTATCGGGCATTTTTGAACAAGCTGTTCTTGGCGAGGATCCATAAACCGGATTTGTACGCACGCGGTTTGTCGGACGAGGATATGGAGCGGTTCGGCTTTAAATCCGTTCCGCTGTTCGGCTACAAAGCCTTGTGCCGGGAATTACAGGCTGAAAACATCAGCTTGGAGAATGTCGGCGGCTTTTATCTCGATGGCGGTGAGTGGACGATCAACCTCAATCCGAAGATGACCGGCTACATGATCCCCGTATATAACTATTTCGGCTATATCGAGGGTATCCAAATTCGGCTCGATCGTCCGTTTGGCAAGACGAAATACCTCTGGTTTTCTTCCAACGGCTTACCGGGCGGCGCGGCTACTGCGGCGATCCCTTTCTATATGAAGGGAAGTCGAAAGCCCGATACGCTGATCGTTACGGAAGGCGCGTTTAAAGCGATCATACCCAACAAGGTGTTCGGGTATAGCCTTCTTGCGCTGCCGGGCGTGAATAATATCCGCGAGTTTGAAAAGCTGCTCCCGTATATCCGGCAGGACTACCGGCAGATTCTGATCGCGTTTGACGCGGATTTCCGCATCAATGAGAATGTGGCGAAGGCAAAGGAGAAGTTGAGGCGGCTGATTTATGAGAGTGATATTTACTGTTCAACCTTTGAATGGGATTTGTCCGACGGAAAAGGATTGGATGATTTTGCGCTGCATTGGATCAAAAGCAGAGACAATGCAGAAATTGAAGGGAGTGACGAATGAAGCTATGTATATCTACACGCAAAACAAGTTAAACATTATCGGAGTGAATGAAAGGTCAAAATTCTCCATCGACACCTCGCAGCAGGGATTGCCGCGTCTGGTGGTGTATGAGGACGGCGTCAAAAACGTCTTGGGCGTTTATCTTCCCAACGAAGCGATGACAATTCTCAAGCAGTTGTTGCAGGCATTGAGTGAGGGACAGGCGTCCTACGAAATGCCGATATCCTCGCGCTTTTCCAACGGCTATCCGCTATCAAGTAACGACGTTCAGCGGATAACCGCCAAGCTGTCCGTCACAACTCATGCCAGACACAGAATGATTGAGGGCAGACTGTTCAGCGCGGACGTCTCGCCCGAAAAAATGAAAGAATCCGTTATACTATATATAAGGAACTCTTTTTGTTCCTTTTATAACACCGACGGCTCCGTCACGATCGGCGTCGATAACACCCACTACTTTATCATTGACTACGATTATCTCGCGGGCGGCTATTCGGTCAGAACCTACGCGGAGGAATCCGCTCACGGCTATTCTGTATCCGACAAACGCCGCAAGGCGAGAGGGGAGAGGGCTTAGTTTTAGGAGTTATTTGAGCAACAAAGTCAGCAATAAATGCTCATAAAGCTATGTTATAATATAGTATATCAAATCCAGGCGAAAGGAGTAACAATATATGGATTTAGTCAATAAAAAATTACTTAATGTTAAGGAATTAAAGGAATACACCGGTTGGGGTGATACGACTGTAAGGCGTTTGCTGAGAAGAGCCGACAGCCCCTTTACGGTTCGCATGGGCAACAGATTATACGCAGACAAGGATTTGTTTGACAAATACATTGCCGATTGCATTAAGTATCAGATAAATGTATGTTGAAATCATCAAAGTAATATGGTAAAATGATTATGTACTAATCATTTTACACGCTAAGGAGTGAAATGATTTGGGCAAAGATTTACATGGTAAATCCTTAGGCAAAGGTATAAGCCAGAGAAAAGACGGTCGATACGAGGCAAGGGCTATTATCCACGGAACTAAGATTCATTTGTATAATATGAGCCTTACTCAGATTCGAAAGGATTTTGAAACAGAAAAAGCCAAGGTGATAAGAAACGAAACAAACAATTGGTCAAATACTACATTGAACGAATGGTTTGATGAATGGTTCAAAGCATATAAGGAGCCAAAGCTAAAAGGCGGAGAGTCTACCCAGATATATTTGAGAAAGATTAAAAACACCTACATAAGGATTTTGGGTCGAAAGAAGGTTGAACTTGTTTCATCAATCAATGTTCAAACTGCTACTAATCAGCTTATAGAGGAAGAATACGGATATCGAAGCATTCGAGAGGCATTGTCGGTTCTCAGGGATTGCTTTGAAGCGGCGCTCATGAACCGCATGATCCAAGTCAATCCCTGTAAGGATATTTATATTCAACAGGCTGATATAGCGCCAAAAGAAAAACGTGTTTTGGATAAATGGGAACAAGATTTATTCTTGAAGTTAACCGAAAATGATATCTATCATGATTTATATATCTTCATGCTTTTAACCGGTATAAGAATCGGAGAATTATCAGCTTTAACTTGGGAGGATATTGATTTTTATAAAAAGGAAATCAGTATTTCCAAATCAATGAAAATTTACTATGTGAATAAGGTAAAGTATCAAGTTGTCAAGGCACCAAAGACATTGACCGGATACAGAATCATCCCGTTTTTTCACGGAGTAGAAGAAGCATTGAAAAGTTGGGCTAAGATTCAGCATGAACTCAAACAGAGCGCCGGAGCGAACTGGCAACCGATTGAGGAATACGGTAACTTGGTTTTCACAACCTCCAAAGGCACGCCCATTACCAGGTATAATCTTTCGCATGACATAAAAAAGGTAGAAAAAGATATGATTATCTATGAAACGCAGACTGCCTTTAGCGAGAAGAGAGTACCGCGGCAAATCAGAAGCATTCATCCGCATGTTTTCAGACACACTTTTGCGACTAATTGTTTTAAAAAGAAACTGGATCCCGTTTTTGTTCAGAGGATTATGGGACACGCAAGCTATGAAACAACATTGTATTATACACACCTGGTAGGCGAAGTAGTTGAGAAAGAGATTCAAAAAACGGTCAATTTCCTGGATTGAGAAAAATGCGTAAAATAAGTTTATCTGTTTGAGTTTTGCGTAAAATATCAGAGTTGCGCACCGCTTTTCGATACAGCCTTTTGACAAAACAATTTTTTGCTTACAAATTGCTTAAATGTTTTTTGCGCAGGCTGAATTGTTTAGAGTACAAGCCAAAAATGAAATCACTTCGCATTTATGGTAAAATAATCATACCAAACAGCTTATTCAAAGGAGTATCCCCGTGATACTCCTTTTTCTTTTGTAATTCACTTGACATTTCGAGCAAAAAAGGGTAAAATAGATAAGGTTGAATACGGAGACGTATCGAAGTGGTCATAACGGGGCTGACTCGAAATCAGTTAGGGAGCAATCCCCCGCGGGTTCGAATCCCGCCGTCTCCGCCAGAAACGCCTTACTGACGTAAGGTTCAAAGAAGAAAGAATAATGAATAAAGAATAAATAATAATCAGATGAACCCATAGGGCGTTTCTGGTGTATTATTCACTATTCTTTATTCTTTTTTCTTTATTCTTTTTTTTTCTTTAAAATTCAATAAAGGTTATTGGCTATTATGAAATACGAAAACGCGCTTTTGGAAAAATCTTTGCACTTCGCCGCACGAATCGTTAAGCTCTATCAATACTTGTCCAAAGAGAAAAAGGAAAGCATTATTTCCAAACAAATCATTCGAAGCGGAACATCATCGGAGCAAATGCAAACGAAGCGGTTTACGGAGTCAGTCATGCGGACTTTATTGCAAAGCTGCAAATATCACTAAAGGAAACGGCCGAAACAGAGTATTGGTTGCGATTATTGCTTTTAACAGAATATTTAGATGAAAAGCAAGCAAAATCATTAATTGACGACTGTTTGGAAATCAAACGGATTCTGATATCTTCTTTGAAAACCGCGAAGAATGGAAAGACTTGATACGGGTTCACTACCCTCAGCGGTTTTTGGAAAATACATCTTTTTTGCTCATCCTTGCCAAAAACGAAAATCCTGTCACGAAAGTGGCGGGATTTTTGCTTTTTGTTCCGATTGACTTATCACGATATAAATGATAGTATATATTTAGATTAATTTCTGTACACATTCCATTTTTACGAAGGTGAAAGCATGTTGGAGCTGAAAAAAGAGAAGAAGGTCGAATATCTTGAGCTGATATACGACCTTATATTTGTATTTATCATCGGGCGCAATAACTCCCTTTTGCACCACGTCGATAACGGTTACGTGACCCAAGGGAATTTCCTTGCCTATGTGCTTTGCACCCTCGCGGTGATCCAGATTTGGAACTTTACGACATTCTACATTAATATATATGGCAGAAACGGAGTCCGCGACCACGTCTTTCTTTTTATCAATATGTACCTGCTCTACCATATGGCTGTCGGAATATCCGTAGGGTGGGAGAGCGCGTTCTACCACTTCAATATCGCGTGGATGCTGATTCTCGTCAATATCGCCGTGCAGCACCTCATCGAACTGCGAAACCAGAAGGACGCTCCGTGGGAGACCATGCAGCTCAAGCGTAAGGCGGCGATTCTCTTCACGGAAGCCGCTCTCGTAGGCGTCCATATACTTGTTTTCACCTTCACAGGCGTTTCGATCGCCTATGTGCCGATCGTGTTCGGAATAGTCGCGACGATCCTCTCGGGCAATCTCAACAGAATGGTGCCCGTGGATTTTGCCCATCTTTCCGAGCGTGCGATGCTCTACGTAGTGTTCACCTTCGGCGAGATGATCATATCTCTATCCTCATATTTCACGGGAGAAATCACGGTAAGCGAAATTTATTTCTCGACCATGGGTTTTCTCATCGTCGTCGGTTTGCTGCTTTCCTATGGGATTCTGTACAACAGGATCATCGACCGCGAAACCATAACAAACGGTACGGGTTATATGATGATACACGTCTTTATGATATTCGCACTCAACAATATTTCCGTCGCGCTGGAGTTCATGCGTGACGGGGAAGTGAACCTGCTCCAAAAGACGGTGCTTCTTGTCGGTTCAATGGTGCTATATTTTACATTCATGTTCCTGACTGAGAAGTACGCCAAGCGCAAATGCGCCTTTACCCGCAAGTCAGTTCTGCTTCTCTGTGTGCTCGGGCTCAGCTTTGTAGCGCTGATGCTCCTGTTCCGCGAGATGATGTACGTCAACATTGCGATTACTGTGCTGTATGTTTACGCGATCTTCTTTATTCTGTTCGTACAGGGCAGAAAAGCTGAAACCACCCTGTGATCACGCTTCGTAAAGCTCGCGGTTAGTGACAAAGCGTATGTCCTTTGCGTGCGATACGGTTTGAAACAGACGCTCTATGTGCTCATAGCAGCCGAGTTTTGTGCCGTAATCCAGCTCGTAGCTGTGCCCCCAGAGAACGAATACCATGTCGTCATTGCCCGCTGGCGTGTTAATGAATTTGTTGAGCAGCTCGTCCGAGAAGGGGTCTGTGTGGCGGCAGGTCGGCATAAGTATCAGCTCATTTCGATTGAAGGAAAAGTCCTTCGGGCGTTCGCGCGAAACCCTCCTCGCGTACAGTGCGCCGTTTCGTTTCAGCGCTTCAATGACGTTTCCATTAAAGGTGTCCTTAGGGAAGGCATGCCCGACAACACGATATCCGAACAGCTCGGACAATCTCTCGAAATCCTGTGTGATTTCTTCCTCAGTCTGCTCTTTTGTCAGATCCGACTGAACAAGATGATGCGTTCCGTGGCTCGCGATCTCGACGTTCGGGCTTGAGTAGAGACTGAGCGCGTCCTTTTCGGTGAGAATATAGTGGTTGACGTAAAGCTCGGGGTGAAGAATGTCTTTCTCAGCGGCGCTTTTTCCGCCGTTTCCGACGCGCTTAATATAGCTTTTCCGTCCGAATATTCCGCTGCTGATGTTGAATGTACCCTTGACTCCGTATTTTTCCATCAGCGCAATAAGGCGGCAGTCCTGTTCGGTGCCGTCGTCAAATGACAGCGTGAAGAGCTTTTGCCCCATATCTCATTCTCCTTATAAATAACCTTACGCAATTATTTTAATCTCTATTGCAGTATGTGTCAATACTGGCCGGGACGCGAAGGTTCGTTTTTTTGCCAAAAAAACTCTGCCCTGCGCAAAAGCACAGGACAGAGTTCCAGCGTATAGGAGTCGAAAACGGGGAATTAATCATTTTTGTTTTTCAGTTTGGCTCTGCGGCGGTATTCAAGCGGATTCATTCCGTAATACTTCTTAAAGCAGATTCCAAACTTGGTCTGGCTGCGGAAGCCGACCTTTAGTGAAATTTCAAGCACCTTCAATGTGGTGTTTTCCAAGAGGTTAGCGGCCTTTTCCATTCTGATATTGTTCTGGTACTCGTGATAGCCTAAACCAAAGTAGCCGCGGAAGTAGCTCTTAAGGCTTGTTTCACTGATGCCAAAGCGCTGAGCAAGCTCCTTCGCGGAGTAGCGTACGCTCAGATCCTCACAGAGAATATCGCGTGTCTGTCTTGCAATTTCCATCTGTGTATTTGTATAGTATTTGCGCTCAAGACCTACAGCTTCGTTATCATCATTTGCAATCAGAATCATAAGCTCCATTGCCTTGATTGAAATCATATTGAACTTTGACTCTGACGCATAGCTCATGATTTCCCTGGCGATTTCCGTCATCTTCTTGTTGGTCTTGATAATTCTGGGTTCGGCTCTGTTAGTAAAAATATTATATATTTTTTCGGGAGCTGATTCTGAGTCGCTGTAATCCTTCATTTTATTCAGCCATTTTGAGTTAAGGAAAACATAAAACTGGAAGCCTTCAAAATCACCGCTGAAAATACGCATAGCTTTTGTAGGGTGCTCACAGTTTATTGAGATTTCTCCGCCTGAAATATAATATTGGTGGTTATTTGTCAGTGTGGTTTCGCATCTGCCTTTGTTGCAATAGGTGATTTTTATGCGTTCGAGAGGTATATGTGAAAAGATTTCCGCATCTGAACTAATAATAATGTCTTCATCAAAGGAAAAAGAATACCTGTCGAAAGCCAATCCGGAATCTATAATGTAGAAAATTACCGTTCCGGTAAGATCTCCGTTGTTATTAAGAAACCTTATAGTGCCGGTGTGTTTTTTCTCGTCAAATTCGGTTACTGCATTTGGGATATTGTTGCAATACTGCATAACGAAATTTTTCATAAACTACCTCAGATACTCCTTCTTTCTTTCAACCCTCTATTTCATTTTTTACCCTTTGATACATATTATACATAAACAGTCGTGCTTTGTCGCCTAACAAACGAAAATATTCTCCCTAATAGCAATGAAATAGAAAAAATGGCAGGAAGTATTCACCAAAAATATCACATCTTATTGTGCAAACTAACCATATTTTTGATTATTTAAAAATCTAATTATTTTAG
>CADASG010000068.1 GCA_902790475.1 uncultured Ruminococcus sp.
AGGTGGCGCGCCCTAAAGGCGCGACGGAGGATTTACACGGCAGGTGGTTATCTTTACGTTCAGCGTTATTCGATATAGCCTAACGTTGGAATCCGGTAGGAAAAAGCGGACGTTCGGAAAAATGCGGCACAGCGGGCTTGCAATGCAAGCCCCTACAGGTTAAATCGCTTATGTGCTGCTGTTTCGCAGGGTTATTGCATTTCCAGAACATGTCATTTCGAGCGGTGCCCGAAGGGCAAAATCACGAAGTGATTTAGTCGAGAAAT
The DNA here is from genome assembly GCA_902790475.1 of uncultured Ruminococcus sp. Taxonomy (GTDB): domain Bacteria; phylum Bacillota; class Clostridia; order Oscillospirales; family Acutalibacteraceae; genus Ruminococcoides. The sequence goes on from CADASG010000068.1 coordinate 267, forward strand.
CTCCCTGACAGGAAACTTTTGTTCACCTCAACATGTCATTTCGAGCGGTCGGCGTAAGCCGAATTCGCGCAGCGAATAGTCGAGAAATCTCCCTGATAGGAAACCATGGTTCACCTCCGAGGAGATTTCTCCACGCGTTCCGCTTCGCTCCACTTGGTCGAAATGACATCTGGAGGTTAACTGTCGGTGTTACAAAACATGATTATATTTTTAACACAATCGTCCGAAATATATTACCCCCCGACGTAGGGGCGCGCATTGCGCGTCCGCAGGTTGCTGTACACAACGTTTTACTTCTATCAACATACAGACAGGAAAACAACATCTGTCACCGAACCAAAGGCTCCTTTTATAAAGGAGATTCCTCCGTTGGAGGAAATGTCGCGCAAGCGACAAAGGTGTTGCCTTAATGAATTCCAACGTTAGGTTATATCGAATACCGCTCAACGTAAAGGTAACCGCCTGCCGTGTAAATCCCCCGGCATTTCGCTTTGCTAAATGCCACCCCCTTTAACAAAGGGGGTTTTCCGCTCATCGACTTACGTTAGATATTGAAAAAAGGCTCCTTGCGTCAAGGAGCCTTTTGTAATTATATTAATAAAAAATCAGTCGGCGGTTGGTTTCTTTTTGGCGGCGAAGCACGCCCAGCCGCCGTCGAGGTGTTCTTCGATAATCGTAAAGCGGCGGCTTACGGAGGCTTTGACCTCCTCGGCGCGGTCGTCGATGATTCCGCTCATTATGTATACCGCGTCATCCTTCATAAAGCGCGGGATGCCCTCGGACAAAAAGATTATCGCGTCCGCGACTATGTTTGCAAGCACGAGGTCAAACACGCCGTCAACCTTTTCGGTAAAGCTGCCGTGTACGGCGGTGAAGCGGTCGTCCACGCCGTTGAGCGCGGCGTTTTCACGGGCGGTGCGCACCGCTGTTTCGTCGATGTCAACGCCTGTTGCCGAGCCTGCGCCCGTCAGCAGCGCGGCAATGCCCAAGATTCCGCTTCCGCAGCCGACGTCGAGCACCTTGTCCCCCGGCTTCATGTATTTTTCGCACATTTCAAGGCACAGACGCGTGGTTTCGTGACTGCCCGTTCCGAAGGCGAGACCAGGGTCGATGTGCAGCGCGGTCTTGCCCTGCGTGTCGTAGTTTTCGTACCAGCTCGGTACGATCATCAGATTTTTGCCGACTTCCCGGGGAGTGAAATACTGCTTCCAGTTGTTGCGCCAGTCCTCCTCGGCGCAGTCCAGCAGCTCTATGCTGTGTTCGATCCCCTCGCTGCTCAGGCGCTCGCTGAGGAACGCTACAGCCTCGGCAGGGGAGACGTCGGGCTCGAGATAGAGGTGGACAAACGCCTTGTCTCTGTCTTTTTTCAGAAGCTCCTCGTCAATGAGGTCGATGTGGGCAATGTCCGAAACCTCCTGCTCGAGATTTCGGTAGTCCTCGATATATATTCCGCCCGGAGCCGCCATGTTTGCGATATCTCCTGCGCGGTCGATCTCCGAGGCTGCAACGGCGATTTTGATTTCAGTCCAGTTTTTCATGCAGCCTCCGCTTAATCGTTAAACATCTTTTTGAGCTTGTCGAAGAAGCTTCTGCGCTTGGCGTAGTTTTTCTCCGAGGTGCTGCTCTCAAACTGGCGCACCAGCTCTTTTTGCTTGTTGTTGAGGCTCTTGGGTATCTCAACCACGACGCGTACATACTGGTCGCCCTTGCCGCGTCCGCCTAAGTGGGGAATACCCCTTCCTTTCAGCTTGAACACGTCGTTGGGCTGGGTTCCCTCGTGAATGGTGTATTTCACTTTTCCGTCGAGAGTGGGGACGGTGACCTCCGCGCCCAGCACAGCCTGCGGAAAGGTAACGGGCATGTCGCACCACACGTCGTCTCCGCGCCGCTCAAATATGCTGTGGCTCTTGACGTTGACATACAGGTGAAGGTCGCCTGCGGGTCCGTTGTTGTGTCCTGCGTTGCCGTGACCGCTGATGTTGAGTATCTGCTGGTCGCGGATGCCTGCCGGAATTGTCACGTCAACCGAACGGCTCTTGCGCTGTCTGCCGGAGCCGTTGCACTTGCGGCAGGGGGTGTCGATTATTTTGCCCTTGCCGTGGCACGCGTCGCAGGAGCGCTGGGTCTGCACCACTCCGAAGGGTGAGCGCTGGTTGATGGTCACGCGGCCGGAGCCGCCGCAGGCGGTACAGGTTTTGGGCTGGGTGCCGGGCTGAGCGCCTGTGCCGTGACAGTCGTCGCAGGTGACGACGCTGCTGTAGCTGACGGTTTTTTGGCAGCCCTTGGCGGCTTCCTCAAAGCTGATGGTGATGCTTGCCTCGACGTCGCTTCCGCGCATGGGCGCGTTGGCGTTTCCGGAGCGTCTGCCGCCGAAGCCGCCGAAAAAGCTTGAAAAGATATCCTCGATGTCGATGCCGCCGCCAAACGGACTTCCGCCGCCTGCTCCTGCGCCGAAGTTGGGGTCTACGCCTGCATGACCGAACTGATCGTAGCGCGCGCGCTTTTCCGAGTCGGAGAGCACCTCGTAAGCCTCGTTGACTTCCTTGAAGCGTTCCTCGCATTCCTTGTCGCCCGGGTGCAGGTCGGGGTGATATTTTTTAGCGTTCTGTCGGTACGCTTTCTTGATGTCATCTTCGCTCGCGCCCTTGCCGACGCCAAGCACTTCGTAGTAATCTCTTTTGTCTGCCATTGTCTGTCCTCCAGTGAATATAGGGGCGGTGCCAACAAAATTGGGATCATGGTAATAGCTTTAGGGAACATTTATTCCCTGCCGCGTAACGCGCCGAAAGGAGCTGTTGCCGACAGCTCCTTTCCGCATTTATTTTGTTGCCTTAATTATTGTCTACGTCGGTGAAGTCCGCGTCATAAACATTGGGGTCGCCGCCGTTGTTGGGCTGTCCGCCCATGTCGGGGCCTGCCTGCGGGCCGCCCTGCGGACCTGCCTGGGGATTGCCCTGAGGAGCCGCCTGCTGATAGAGCTTCGCGGAAATATCGTACAGGCTCTTTTGCAGGTCGTCCTTAGCGGCGTTCATCATCGCCGTGTCGTTCTTGTTCATCGCTTCTTTCAGCGCTGCCACCTTGGTGTTGATGGTGGTCTTGTCGGCGTCTGCGAGCTTGTCGCCGTTCTCGTTGACGAGCTTCTCAGCCTGATAAGCGAGGTTTTCGGCTTCGTTCTTTGCGTCAACCTCTTCGCGGCGCTTCTTGTCCTCGGCCGCGTACTGCTCTGCGTCCTTAACAGCCTTGTCGATGTCCTCCTTGCTCATGTTGGTGGAGGAGGAAATTGTGATCTTCTGCTCCTTGCCGGTGCCAAGATCCTTTGCGGATACGTTTACGATGCCGTTGGCGTCGATGTCGAAGGTTACCTCGATCTGAGGTACGCCGCGCATTGCGGGAGCGATTCCTGTGAGAGCGAACAGACCGAGCTGCTTGTTGTCGCGTGCAAACTCACGCTCACCCTGGAGCACGTTGATCTCAACCTGAGTCTGGTTGTCGGCAGCGGTGGAGAAGATCTGGCTCTTTTTGGTGGGGATAGTGGTGTTTCTGTCGATGATCTTTGTCATGATGCCGCCCATTGTCTCTACGCCCAAAGACAGCGGAGTAACGTCGAGGAGCAGCAGACCGTCAACCTCGCCGCCGAGCACGCCTGCCTGAATGGACGCGCCGATAGCTACGCATTCGTCGGGGTTGATGCCCTTGAACGGCTCCTTGCCGATGAGCTTCTGCACAGCCTCCTGAACCGCGGGGATCCTGGAGGAACCGCCTACCATGAGAACCTTGTCGATCTGACTGATTTGCAGACCTGAGTCGGACAGAGCGGAACGCACGGGACCCATTGTCGCCTCTACCAGATCGGCTGTCAGCTCGTTGAACTTAGCTCTGGTCAGTGTGAGGTCAAGGTGCTTGGGACCTGTCTGATCGGCGGTGATGAAGGGCAGGTTGATAGAGGAGGTGGTAACGCCCGAAAGCTCGATCTTTGCCTTCTCCGCAGCTTCCTTTAAGCGCTGCATAGCCATCTTGTCGCTTGACAGGTCAATGCCTGTTTCGGTTTTGAAGGACTGCACCATCCAGTCGATGATGCGCTTGTCAAAGTCGTCGCCGCCGAGACGGTTGTTACCGGCGGTAGCGAGTACCTCCTGAACGCCGTCGCCCATTTCGATGATACTTACGTCAAAGGTGCCGCCGCCGAGGTCGTATACCATGACCTTCTGGTCGTTTTCCTTGTCAACGCCGTAGGAGAGAGCTGCGGCGGTGGGCTCGTTGATGATTCTTTTTACGTCAAGACCTGCGATCTTGCCTGCGTCCTTTGTTGCCTGACGCTGAGCGTCGGTGAAGTAAGCCGGAACGGTGATCACCGCCTGAGTGACGGTCTCGCCAAGGTATGCCTCTGCGTCAGCCTTGAGCTTTTGCAGGATCATCGCGGAGATCTCCTGCGGAGTGTAGCTCTTGCCGTCAATGGTGACCTTGTAGGAGCTTCCCATTTCTCTCTTGATAGAAGAAACGGTGCGGTCGGGGTTGGTGATCGCCTGGCGCTTTGCTACCTGACCTACCATTCTCTCGCCGTCCTTAGAGAACGCTACTACAGACGGGGTGGTTCTTGAACCTTCTGCGTTGGCGATTACAACAGGCTCGCCGCCCTCGATAACCGCTACGCATGAGTTAGTTGTACCTAAATCTATACCGATTGTTTTTGCCATAATTCATTCCTCCAATAAATAGTGTTTGGTTTGTTTTTGATTTGTTTTTATATTGATTAGATTGTTGGTTGGTTTAGTTGACGACCTGAACCATCGCGTGGCGAATGATCTTGTCGCCGATTTTATAGCCCTTCTGGAAAACGTTGGCTATGCGGTTGGATTCGAGCTCGTCGCTGTCCACCATTGAAACGGCGTTGTGCAGCTGCGGATCAAACTCGTCGCCGACCTCGCCGTAGGCTTCGATTTTCAGCTTGTTAAAGCTTTTGTCGATCTGATCGGAAATCAGCTCAACGCCCTTTAGTATCTCGGGAGAAGCGTCCTTTAGCTTCTCAGCCGCCATCCTCGCGCTGTCGGCTACGGGGAGCAGCTCGTTTACCGCCTTGGCGGTCGCGTCGTCATAGAGCGCAAGCTTTTCGTTTTGCGTGCGCTTGCGGTAGTTGTCGTACTCAGCCGCCAAACGCATATATTTGTCCTTGCTCGCCGCCAGCTCTTCCTCAAGCGCCGCGATCTTTGCGTCCTTTTCGTCCTTTTCGCCGGGAGCTTCCTGCTCGGCTGAGCCTTCCGCTCCTTCTGCTTCCGCGGTCTCCCTGGCTGCCTTGGCTTCCTCGGCAACCTTGGTTTCTTCGGTTTTCTTTTCTTTTTTATCTTTATCTTTCTTAGGCATAAGCTGTCCTCCTAAACATCTATCATTTCGTTCAGCAGTTCGCTGACGCAGCTTCCTGCGCAGTCGAGCACCGCCAGCATTTTGGCGTAGTCCATTCTGAGCGGACCAACGACCGCCAAAACTCCTGCAGGGCTGTTGTCTATACGGTACCGCGCGGACACCACCGCGCTGTACGCCAGCTCCACACGGCTGTTTTCCCTGCCGATAGTCACCGCTGTGTCAAGCGGCAGCCGTTCCAGCGTTGCCGCAACGTCGTGTCGGTTCTGCAAAAAAGTCAGGATCCTGTCCCCCTGCGCGTCTCCTGCCAAAAGTCCCAGTCCGCTGTGATATACGCTGACCTCACGCGCCAGATCGGACGCGTCCTTTACCGCTATCAGCGCCGAGGGCAGCAGCAGCGACAAGTCGCCGAAGCCTGCGGCGGCGGTCTGGATAAACGGTCGGTTTATCGCGCTGAGCCGAACGCCGGCAAACACCTCGTTGAGCGCGTTGTCGAACACGGTCAGGATCTCGGGAGTTATCAAAAACTCGCACCGAAACAGCTTGGTTTTGATAACGCCGTTTGAGGCGATCAGCACCGCCATGGCGCTGTGAGCGCCCGTGGGAACAAAGCTGATTTTGCGCACGCGGCTTTCCTCGCCGTTTGGTGTGGTGGCAAAGGCTATGCAGTCAGTCAGCCGCGTCAGCAGATTGGCGGCGTTTTGAAGCACGTTTTCGGGAGAGTCCGCGCCCTGCGCGAGAGTTTCCGAGATATACATCCTGCCCTGCTCGGACACCGGCTTGACCGTCAGCGCGTTGTCCACATAGAAGCGGTAGCCGCGCTGGGTGGGAACGCGTCCTGCCGAGGTGTGCGGCTGAACAAGATAGCCGCGCTCGGTCAGGTCTGCCATGTCGTTGCGAACCGTCGCCGACGAAACCTTTAGACCGGCTTCGCTTATCAGCGTTTTGGAGCCGACAGGCTCGCCTGTTTTTACATAGCTTTCCACAATGGCGGAGAGTATGCGTTTTTTTCTTGCAGCCGGTTCCATACCATCACCTCTCGTGTTTGAGGTTTAGCACTCTACAGTTGAGAGTGCTAACTGCTTTATCAATACTATAACCCCAAAGTCAGAAAAAGTCAAGAGTTTTCTGAAAAAACTTTTCCATTTCATCAAAATTTCACATTCCGCTTGACAATCTACCGCCCGGAGGGATATTATTATTATTGGTTTTTAGCTCGCGTATTTTAGCTCGCGTACTTAACGTCGGGTATATTGGTAACGTCGGCGTTTCGCGGGATAGAATAGAAATATCGGAAGCTGTGAGGGCAATGGAAACGGCGTTTCCTATATATATCATTTCGCGATTTTAGCACGTTTCCTCTACATGTCATTTCGAGCGGTGCCCGAAGGGCAAAATCACGAAGTGATTTAGTCGAGAAATCTCCCAGAGAGGAAACCAAAGTTCACCTCCAAGGAGATTTCTCCACGCGTTCCGCTTCGCTCCACTTGGTCGAAATGACATCTGATTCAGAATTTAAACAGACGTGAGATTCTATCTCTATTGTCCGATATTCATCATCCCCGGCGTAGGGGCGCGCATTGCGCGTCCGCGGTCGGCGTGCCGCCGCAGTCAGCTCGCGGACTATGGGGCGGCATGAAAGGTAAAGTCGCCGTTACGCAAGAAACCGACACCGTTTTCCTTTACTGCGTAGGGGCGCGCGTTGTGTCCGAGAGTGCCGAACTAAACTAATATAACCCCAAAGGAGGCTATTATGACGGAATTTTTTCAGACTGCGGCTGTGTTTTTGTGGCTGATACTGGCGGTATTCTGCGCGGTGATCGGCAAAAAATACGGTCCTGCAGGTTATTTGATGTCGGCTATGTTTCTGTTCATGACCGTGTGGTACGGTCTGCGTTCGTTTGGTGGTCTGCCTCTGTTTGACGGCGTTTACATGACGGTGTTCAGGGCGATACTGCTCGTGTTTTTGGCGGCGATCGTTTTTGTTTGGTACCGTTGCAGGAAGCGCAGCCTCGAAGAAGAGGCGAACGCTCAGCGGCACGGACATGACTGTAACTGTGAGCACTGCAAAAAGGACAGGGAAAATTCTTGAATCCGAAATCTGCATATAGAATAGTATAGTCCTCAGAACACTATATATAGCGGTAGATAAAAAATTTTCCTTTTTTTGAAAAAAAGCTTGATTTTTAGGCGTTTTTATGCTATCATATTATCCATATGACTGATATTTTAAGGAGGTGAGACAATGCCAAACATTAAATCTGCAAAGAAGCGCGTTAAGGTTATCGCTACCAAGACAGCTCGCAACAAGGCTGCGAAGTCCGCACTCAGAACCGCTATCAAAAAGGCTTACTACGCTGTTGATACCAACGCTGACAACAAAACAGAGGCAGTTCGTCTTGCTATCAAGAAGATCGACCAGGCAACCGCGAAGGGTATTCTTCACAAGAATACTGCGGCAAGAAGAAAATCCGCTCTCTCAAAGCGTCTGAACGCTTCCGCGTAAGCATAATATGTGGTAACTTAAAAGCAGAGTTTTCTCTGCTTTTTTTGTTTATGCGCTTTTTTCTCTTGACTTTTGGTTAAAATATGTTTAGAATAATAAGTGAAGTATTGATTTTTTGAATATATTTACAATTGGAGGTTGTCATATGAAAAACAAGAAACTCTTTTGGATCATCGGTATCATCTCTTTTGCAGCAGCCGTTTCCGCAGCGGTAACAGCCTTTTTGTTTGTGAAGGATAAGCAGAAGAAGGACGACGAGGAGCTTATGGAGTACCTCGACAGCTCCATTGAGTAACACTTCGGCGGTTTGACTGCAATGAAAGTTGAACAAGAGCTTGACAGACTGCTGCGCGCGGCTAAGGCGGAGCCTGAGCTGAAAAAACGCCTGCTTGCCACGCGGCAAAGCGAAGATCCCGTTGAGGACTTCTGCGCTCTTTGCCGGTTGCTTGGCTATGACGTAACGCCGGGCGAGCTTTTCGCTGCCGGACAGGACGCAAGCGACGCGAAGCTGCGCAGCGTAAACGGCGGCGGCGTCAACCCCATCGACGGTTGGGACGACGCTTATGAGCAGTTCTTTTTGACATTGATATGGACGTAAAACAAGGCATAAGCCCTCGGGCTTATGCCCTTTTTTGGTATGACGGGCATATCAATGCTCTGTGGTGAAAGTCCACCGAGGCGTAGTTACCGACGAACTCAAAAGCGACTCCCAAGGTTTGTATCGTGAG
>CADASG010000069.1 GCA_902790475.1 uncultured Ruminococcus sp.
TTCCCTTTTTGTTAGACATGGTTTTCTCTCCTTTTATTTTTGCTTCCATTCCATTTTACCATACTTTTTTCTGTCTATCAATTCGGGGAAGGGGGCAACTTGATCCTTGCGTCGCTTGTGAGTATACACGGACAGGAAAGATCGGTCGTGTAGTATATCTCCGCGCCCTTTGTTGCGCATGATAAATAAACCTTGTCGCCCTTGTTCAGGGTCGTTCCGCTCTTGACAGAAGCTGTAACGGGCTCGACCTTTTGAATCGGCATTTCAATATCAAGCGCTGTTTTGCCGGTGCAGTCAGAGTCTTTAAGCTGATAGGTGATCTCAGCCTCGCCGGGCAGAACGCCTTTTACTCTTACCTTTGCCTTGCCGTTTTCGTCTGTTGTAACGCTCGGTGTGAGAATTTCAATCAACGAAGAGCCGGAGGTTACCGAAACATTCTGATTTGCTCCTGCTTCGCCGGGGTTCACCTGAATGTCGATTTCAACTGTATCCTTCATTGTCAGGGTAACGGTTTCGTCAGCCTGAATTGACTCGGGCTTGAGCGTCACCTCAAACTCGTCCTCAAACGCTTTGATCGCATTGTCCGCATAGTTTGCGGCGTTTTCAATGCTTACGGTCACAACGCCGTCCTTTGAGAAGTTTTCGTCCGGAACAAAGCGGAATTTTGTCGCGTAATTAATAACAGGATTGTTAAAGCCTTTTTCGGCATTTACCGGAACGATTTTTCCGCTGACTTTTTCACCGTTGAGAGAAACGGAAACCGTTTTGTCCGTTACGGTGTAGGTGTTCATGTACTGCGAAAACTCGATATCGATCTCGTTTTGGTAAGCGTAGATGTTTTCTATCTCGGGAGCTTTCAGAGAGGTGATGGCTACGTTGACCTCGGTCTGAGGCGGGGGAACGGGGAGCCAGTCGCTGTACTGAGTTTTGTAGCCTTCCTTTTCGTACTTGACCTGCCAGTAGCCTTCAGGAACAAACCACTCGTAATGACCCATGCTGTCCGAAAACTGGGGATTCTTCTGTCCGGCTTCCTCGGCATTCCAAACAACGGCGTTGCTTCCGTCCGGGTTGGGGCTGTAGAATATGGTGCAGGTAACGCCCTCAACACGGTTTGAATCAACAGCCTCGCAGATGTAGCCGGAGGGGTCGATAAGAGGTCTGAGTCTTACAGGGTTATAATACTTTATGCGATTGTCGTATGCATTTTCACATTTATTAGCAATGCTTTCCAAATTATTTAGTGACTGTTCTATGGCTGTCGAGTTTTCTACTAAAACGTATCCGGTAAAAAGACTTCCTACACCTGCACTTATAGCCAATTGGGGTCTTGGTACTGCATGTACACCCTTATATCCTTTATATAACGAATACCCTCCTGTAGCAATAACAGCACCTTCTGTTGCTCCTTCTGCATAAGACTTATCCTTAAAAGCTTCGGAAACAGCCATACATATCAACGAACATGCAGAAAATAAGGCTATTCCGGCAACTAAATTGCCGGTACCGGCAGCAAAAAGTCCGAGTCCGATAAATGTTACTGCCAGCACAGAAAGCCCGAGTTGAAATAGTAAATGAGACTCTGCATTTTCCTTCTCGTGTTCCCAATATTCTATCCCGGCTCCTCCTTCATCTTTACCCAGAAGACCTCCGTGATCTAATAATTCCGAGTAGGGGACAACCGAACCGTCTGGTTGCTGAGCACCTATTGATGCCATGTTTTGTCTGCATTTTTCGTATCTGCGTTTCAATTCTTTATAAGCATTAAATTGATCTACTAACGCGTTTCCGGTAAAGAACTCGGCAACACGACCGATCCATGATCTATCATAATCATAGCCAACCGGTTCTGCGGCTTTATTTGAAGCAGGAGCAGGATCGTCATAAAGATTACTGAAAATCTCGTCAATTGCTTCAATATATGCATCGGAGTAGGTTCTTATTAGCTCGGAATAGTTTCCTTCTCCGTCTACCATTGCATAGCACAACGAATTGTCAGTCAGTTTTCCGAGCAGGCTGCAATCGGACGTATCCATAGTCAAAACATTGTAGCCTTTGGCTGTCAAAGCTGCTTTTGCTTCACCGGCGCTGCCTGCCTTGTTGTTTTTCAGCTTATCCGTAACAATCAACTCGTCAAAAAGATACATTTGAACGGTGTTCTCGGTTTCATCCGGGGACATTTTTGCTTCAACGTAAGCGTCATCCTCGACGAACTTCATATATTTTGTGCAGTCCTCATCCATTTTTACATAGGCACTGTCATCGTCGATGTATTTCTGCATTCGCTCAGTCGTGTTTTCATAATCTGAATCCAAGTCATACTGCTCAATTAATGCGTCCATATCACTCAACGGATTACTGTAGTCGCTGTCATAGCTTACGCTCAGTTCACTCGGGAAATCTCGCTCATGACCGCAGTACTTACCAACGCCGACAAACATTCCTGTTTCCTCGTCATAAACCGTCGGGATTTCAACAGGCTTGTCACCTTTACTTTCTATTTTTGCCAGTACAACAACGTCGTGCAGCAATGAGACGTCTCCTAAAAATTCAACCTTATAGGTGATCGTCGTACCGTAATAGTCGCCCGGAAAAGACACAGCTGATGAAGAAGGATTCAGAAAGTCAACTATAGTTTCATAGGGATTACTGCCATGGGTCGTTCTAAAGCTCATGTACACTTTTGAAAGCACAGGCGTATTCGAGTCGTATTCAACAGTCCGTACCTGCGAGCGGATCGGAACGCTGCCGGGAGCTTTGACCTCGACCCAAATCTTGTGAGTTGTTTTTGAGAACGGCTTGTAAAGCTCAAACGGGATAATAAATTCACCCGATTTATTTGACTGAGCCGAAGCAACCACCGTGCCGTTGTCAAAGAGCTCTATTTCCGCGTCGGCAAAGGTTGTGCCTGTTGCTGTGATATTTGTCTGTCGGGTTTCGGACGGAACATAGAAATCAAGCTCGCTGAGCTTTAAATCCAGACTGCCGACAGGCTGAACGCGGTCTGTTTCGTTGAGCGTAAAGTATAGCTTTGCGGAAACGTTCAATTTTTCGGCAGGGAGAATATTGTAGAGACAAACCCTGACCGTGCCGCTTGTTTTGTTTGTATTAACGGTCAGAACGCCGTCACTGTAGGTGTAGTCGCCTATCAGCAAACCGTCAAGGGTCACGCCGTTTGTCGGCATAAACAGATTTTCGGGAATTGCAAATCTGAGGGAGATATTCTCCGCGTCAATGGTGTATTCTTCTTTTACGGAATATTCCGCTTTAAGCACGGTATACTGTCCGATAGCGACCGTTGTATTGTTAGCCGAAAGCTGTGTCTTGTCGGGATCAAGGTAAATCAGCTTGTCGCTGTTGTATTCCGGGATCTCGATCTCGTCGATCTCGGTCAGCTCTCCGCTTTTTACCTCTGCCGAATAAACTCTGTAGTCCTCGTTTTCGGTAAAGCCGTATTCTCCGAACGCCCCGAGCGAATCAGCCGAAACCGCAGGATCACTTTCGCCCATAACAACCACGCTGTAGCTGCCGGCGTTGAGGTGATCTGTTTCTAATGTCAGATTTCTGAAACGATATGAATCAACAAACTTGCCGTTTTCATCAAACAGAAGCATTACGTTGCCGCTGTTAGGCGTATTCTTTATTTTGCAGGAGATCTTACCTTTTTCTGTCATTGTCACTGCAAAATAGAATGTACCCTCGTTAAAGGTCAGTGTTTGCTGAGTCTCTTCATACACTCCGCTTGTATCTGCAAATGTGAATTTGAGAGTATCTCCCTGAGAAACAACCTCATTTTTGAAATAGAAGTAATTGTTTTGCAGGGTAAAGTCGTTTACAGCCTTATTCTTAGTTTGGTTAAATACAGAAACCGAAAGATCGTTAAGGCTGAGATTATTTTGAATTGAAGCGGAAAGTGTATTGAAGCTGACTGTGCAGCCGAGCTTTGAGCCGGAGAGCTTTTCAAGCGTTGTATTTTCGGTCTTGTCCTCTGACAAAGTTCCGTTCACGGTCTTGTCATAATATCCGTTTTTGCAGAAGGTGAGCTGATAATCGCCCTCAGTCAGCGTGCGCGAATAATTTCCGTTTTCGTCGGTAACGTCGTTGTATACGCTCGTTTTGCCGCCGATATCCTGCGAAGCGGTGACCTTAACATTCGGAAGTGTTTCGTCGCCGGAATCCTTCACCGTGCCTGAAACAGTGTAAGTCGCGTATTTTTCAAGCTCAACTGTTACAGTGTTTTCGGAATACTCCGAAACTGTGATATTTGCCTTTTTGGGAGCTTTGTAATTCCGCAAAAGACCGTTGCCGAGCTTGATTTCACAGCTTAATTGTTCGCCGTCGATACGCTCGGTCAGGGTTTTGCTGTCGGAAATATATTTTCCGTTTTTGTCACTCCAGCTTGCGGTAAAGCCGTCTCTTTCATCTCCGTTTTCATCAACAACAATGACCTTGACGTCAAGCGGAGCTTTTGTGTTTTCAAAGGCTACGGAAACAGATCTTGATTCTCCAAAAGAAATATTATCCTTTGAACAGAACACGTTTCCGTTGCGCGAGCAAACCTCGGCGGTATAGGTCTTCTCTCTGTCAATACCGTAAATAATGTTTTCGTCGTCTGTCGTGAGAATCTTTGTATAAACTTTATCGCCGTCTGACGAAGTAAAGCGCAGAGTCATGTTCTCGTACTGCTCTCCGGTCTCGCAAATCGCGTAGCCGTCGCCTGTGCCGGTGATCGGTAAAAATCTGACGTTTTCCCTAATGGTATAATCATAAGCCGCAGAATTCATCGAACCGATTACCGCAACGTTTTCACAATCGGCAACAAGTCTTGCACCGATGTTTGTCACAGTTTCGGGGACTAAGATGTATTGCAGCTTTTCGCATTCTCTGAACGCGTCAGGTTCAATGCTTGTAACCGATTCGGGGATCACAACATCTGTCAGATTCGTACAATGTCTGAACGCCTCGCCTCTGATGAACGTCAGACTGTCGGGAAGTTTGATTTCATTGAGCGGGGTATTATGGAACGAGCCGATTCCGATAGTTGTCAGTGTGTCGGGGAATAAGAAGTGCTGCAGCTTACTGCAGTTTTTGAAAGCGTAGGACCCGATGCTTGTGATCGATTTGGAGACTGAAATATCTTTCAAATTTGAACAATTCATGAATGCTTTTGCTTCTATGGATATCACACTGTCGGGAAGCTTGATACTTTTGAGCGCTGTATTATAGAATACACTGTTTCCGATAGTTGTTACCGTATTGGGGATCTCAAAGCCTTCCAGCGAAGTGCAGCCGCTGAAAAGTCCGGGATTGAAGCTTGTGACATGATCGGACATCTTAACGTTTTTGAGTGACGCGCAATTTTCAAAAGCGTTTGAGCCTATGTATGTAACGCTGTTGGGAATGGTTATCGCTTTAAGACCGGCTCCTCTGAACGCGCTGTTACCGATAGAGGTAACTCCGTCCGCAATAGTAAAACTTGTCAAAGCTTTGCAGCCTTCAAAAAGACCATCGTTGTATTGCTTGATGTTTGCAGGTATTTCAATTGTTTTCAATGATTCACAGCCTTGGAATACGTGACCTTCTATTGACGTGACGCTGTCGGGAATATCAATACTATCAAGCGAGGTGCAGCCATTGAAAAGGTTATAGCTTAATTTCTTTATGTACTGCGGCAACCTCACGCTTTCAAGAGAAGAACAATTCTGAAAAGCGCCGTTACCAAACGAAGTCACGCTGTCGGGAATATCAATTCTTTTCAATGCCTTACAGTTTTGAAAAGCACTGTGTTCAATTTTCGTCATGCTGTTGGGGAGAGAAACCGAGGCAAGCTTTTCACAACCGAAAATGGCGTAGCTTCCGATTGAGGTGACGCCATCCTCAATTACAAGAGTTTTGATATAGTCGCGGTACAGCTCCCACGGCATACTGTAAGCCGAATTGTAGTTCTTTATATCGCCGCTTCCGCTGATCGTCATAACGCAGTTAGCACTGTCAAGGAAGTAGCTGACATTTTCTCCGCACTCGCCCTCGTGGTTCCAAACGCCGGTGCTTTCAAAGTTTAAACCGTTGCGGTCGCAGTAAAGCTTTGCATAGCTTCCGGTTGTTGCGCGAACGGTTACGTCCGTTAATTCGCTAATGCTGGTTACGCTGTTGGGGATCGTCAGCGTTGTGATAGCTGTTCCTTTGAAAACGCTTGAGCTGATCGAAGTAACGCTGTCGGGGATTTCAAAGCTTTCCAGCGAAGAACAGCCATAGAAAAGCTGATAGCTCAATTCCTTAACGTTCTGCGACATTCTGACGCTTTCAAGAGAAGAACAATTCTGAAAAGCGTACACGCCTAACGAAGTTACACTGTCGGGAATTGATATAGCCTTAAGACCGCTTTCTGTGAAAACGCTGGAACTGATCGAAGTCACACTGTCGGGGATATCGATTCTTTTCAATTCCTTACAGTTTCGGAAAGCATCGCTTTCAATTTTCGTAACGGTGTCTGCAATTGATACCGATGTCAGCCTTTCACAACCGAAAAAGGCGTAGCGTCCGATTGAGGTCACGCCGTTTTCAATTACAACGCTTTTAATATAGTCGCGGTATAAGTACCAAATTGTGTTGTAGTACTGGTTGACATTTATCATGTTGCCGCTTCCGCTGATCGTCATAACGCAGTTAGCACTGTCAAGGAAGTAGCTGACATTTTCTCCGCACTCACCCTCATGGTTCCAAACGCCGATACTTTCAAAGTCTATGCCGTTGCGGTCGCAGTAAAGCTTTGCATAGCTTCCGATCGTCGCGCGAACGGTAACGTTAGTTAAGCCCGAAAGCTTGTCTCCTCCGATGCTTGTTACGCTGTTCGGTATCGTCAGCGTTGTGATAGCTGTTCCTGTGAAAACGCTTGAACTGATCGAAGTAACGCTGTCGGGGATTTCAATGCTTTCCAGTGAAGAACAGCCGTAGAAAAGCTGATAGCTCAATTCCTTAACGTTTTGTGACATTCTAACGCTTTCAAGAGAAGTACAATTCTGAAAAGCATACATGCCTAACGAAGTAACGCTGTCGGGTATATCAATTCTTTTCAATGCCGTACAGTTTTGAAAAGCACTGTGTTCAATTTTCGTCACGCTGTTCGGGATCGAAACCGAGGTCAGTTTTTCACAACCGAAAAAGGCGTAGCTTCCTATTGAGGTGACGCCGTTTTCAATGACAAGCGTTTTGATATAGTCGCGGTACAGATTCCACGGCATACTGTAAGCCGAATTGTAGTACTGCATATTGCCGCTTCCGCTGATCGTCATAACGCAGTTAGCGCTGTCAAGAAAGTAGCTGACATTTTCTCCGCACTCACCCTCATGGTTCCAAACGCCTGTGCTTACAAAGTCTATGCCGTTGCGATCGCAGTAAAGCTTTGCGTAGCTTCCGATCGTTGCGCGAACAGTAACGTTAGTTAAGCCCGAAAGCTTGTCTCCTCCGATGCTGGTTACGCTGTTCGGTATCGTCAGCGTTGTGATAGCTGTTCCTTTGAAAACGCTTGAGCTGATCGAAGTAACGCTGTCGGGGATTTCAATGCTTTCCAGTGAAGAACAGCCGGAAAAAAGGCAATAGCTTAATTCCTTAACGTTTTGCGACATTCTGACGTTTTCAAGAGAAGAACATTGCTGAAAAGCGTAGTTGCCAAATGAAGTTACGCTGTCGGGAATATCAACTCTTCTCAATGCCGTACAGCTTTGGAACGCACTGTGTTCAATTTTCTTCACACTGTTCGGGATCGAAACCGAGGCAAGCCTTTGGCTGTCATAAAAGGCATAGCTTCCGATTGAGGTTACGCCGTCCTCGATAACGACCTTTGTTATCAATCCGCGTTTTGCGTACCAAGGAACGTTGTAGGGTGAATTATAATTGGGCATATCGCCGCTGCCGGTTATGTAGAGCGTGCCGTTGCTCTCGTTAAAGGTAGAGGTCACGCCCACAGCGTCTCCTGCTTTTGCTCCCACTGCCTCAGGATCCTTGCTGTTCCGGGTCGGTTCGGTGGTCTCGGGTTCTGCTTCTGTTGTTTCCTGCGCTTCGGTTTGCTTTTCCGTCACAGGCTGTGTAGTCGGTTCTTCGGTAACGCTTTCCGTTACCTCCTGTGTTTCAGCCAAAAGCTGAACCGGTGTAGAAACCGTTGGTTCCGCGGTTTCCTGAGCAGCAACATTTCCGTCGATTTCCGCTGCAAAAGCAGTCAGCCCAACCTGTGCTGAGCTGACCAGCATAATCGCGGAAAGCAAAACAGACGTAGCTTTCAAAACTGATTTTACTTTCATAATTTACCTCCATGTTTTTCGGAAATCAGTTTTTGTATATTTGCGCATAATTCCACAACAATTATAAAGCATAATGATTCATAAAACAAGTTTATATCAGCATTTTCAGGTTCAATAAGAGCCAAACTTTTTTGCAAGATTTTATCAGGTTTTGTTTATATTGTTTGAGGCAGAAGGACGCCTGATCAATTACCTGCGGCAGATATATTCAAATAAATCGTATGTATACTATATATGAAAAAATTTTTTGGTAAAACTTGCATAAAGTGATTTTATGTGTTATAATAAACCCAATAAATTAGCCAAAAATGTGAGTCATTTCTCATTAATGGCAGAATAATTTGATCTTTGGCTAAACGGTGCGATAAAGCTTGATGTTTGTCAGGTTTTATTGCACTTTTGTTTTTTGATTATTGTTGCTTTGCCGTAAAAAGCAAGAGAACGTTTTGAATAAATAAAGGCAACACCGCACAATTCAAGGCGCACGGCTTGCTTGAATCTTATTCCGTCAGCTTGCCCAAAAAATCTCGGCAAGGCGACAGCCTTACCTCCCTGAATTATGCGGTATTGCCTAAACAATACAGAAATGAAAAAGGCATAAAAAGAGCAAGGAGAACAGCAAAATGAAATCTAAATCTATTATCTCTATGATATTGGTTGCTGCGGTTTGCGCCGTTTTTTGCGCCTGTGGCAATCAGACGGATCCCAAGCCAAGCGAAAAGTCTGCGCAGACAACGACTGCGACTCAAAGCGAAGCGGTCAAACCCGAACACAGAAAGGTAATTATTGATACGGATACCGGAGCAGATGACGCGTCGGCGCTGATTTTTGCCGCGAATCTGGAGAATGTTGAGATACTCGGCGTGACGGTTTTGGTCGGCAATGTCGATTTGGAACAAAGCGCCGAAAACGCGCTTGCAGCTCTGGAAACGGCAGGCTGCGACGCTCCTGTTTACAAAGGCTCCGCCGATACCCTTGACGGAACTGTTAAAAATGCATTCAGTGTATTTGGAAAAGACGGAATGGGCGACGTAGATCTGATACATCCGAAAAAGCAGGCAGAGGACGGCGACGCAGTCGATTTCATAATCAACACTGTCAGGAACGATCCTAACGAGGTCGAGCTGATCGCGCTCGGTCCGGCGACAAATATCGCCAAGGCGATCCAAAAGGCTCCGGAGGATATGAAGAAGGTAAAGAGGATATGGTCGATGGGTACAGCAGGACTCGGCTCCGGCAACGCATCTCCTGTTGCTGAATTCAATGTTTATGCCGACGCTTCGGCGTACAAGCTAATGCTCGACTCAGGACTTCCGGTCACCGTGATCGGACTGGATATGTGCGACGGCGAGGCTATGTGGACTGATCGGCAGTTTGAGGAGCTGGAAGCGCTAAACGATACCGGAAAATTTATCGCTGATTCCTTTGGAAAGATACGTGAGTTTTACAAGAGCAACGGAAGCGAGAATGTGATGAACTGTGATTCGACGGCGATGATGTGCGCTTTGTTTCCGGGATTTGTCAGGGACACCGTCAACACCCACGCAAGCTGCGTAACCGAAGAAGGCGTAACATATTCTCAGGTGATTTTTTACAAGGAAGGCTTTACATATGATATTGTGAAGAATGACTTTGATTATACCGTAACTCTTGTCACGGAAGCGGATAAAGCGTCATTTTATTCTAACTATAAAAACTCTATTCGATAAAAAAGAGTAGTAGGGGAGAGCTGTGAATAAAATTGATTTCAAAACATATATCGCCGATACCTACGGTACAGAACCGGATTTTCCGTGGGAAAGCAATCCGACCTTTGCTGTTTATCGCCATTCACACAACCGAAAATGGTTTGCTTTGGTAATGGATATCCCGAGGTCAAGGTTGGGTCTGCATGGGGAATCGACGATAGATATCGTCAATCTCAAATGTGACCCTGTGCTGACAGGCTCGCTGAGAATGGAAAAGGGGATTTTTCCTGCCTATCACATGAACAAGGACAAGTGGATTTCCGTTGCTTTAGACGGCAGCGTTGATGACGAACAAATCAAAATGCTGCTCGATATGAGCTATGAGCTGACATTCAAATAAAAGGAGGATTATTTTATGCAAGGCTTTGATTATCAAACACCGACAAGGCTTATCTTCGGAAAAGGCGTGGTTGAACAGTTGCCCGAGGTTATGTCTCAGTACGGCAAAAAAATACTGCTCACCTACGGAGGCGGCAGTATAAAGAAGATCGGTCTTTACGACAAGGTGAAGGAGCTGCTCAAGGACTTTGAGATATTCGAGCTGTCTGACATTCAGCCTAATCCAAAGTACGACCCGAGCGTGCTCGACGGTGTGAAGATCTGTAAGGAAAACGATATTGATGTGATTCTTGCCGTCGGCGGAGGCAGCGTTCTTGACTGCTCAAAGGCGATCGCCGCAGGTGCGAAATACGACGGCGACCCATGGGATTTGATCTCATATCAGGCGTTCGCGACCGATTCTGTTCCGATCGTAGATATCATCACCCTTGCCGCGACAGGCAGCGAATACGACGCAGGCGGAGTTATTTCAAGAACCGAGACCAACGACAAAATCGGATATGTCGATCCGCATAATTATCTGCAGGTTTCATTCCTCGATCCGACCTATACCTTTACAGTTTCCAAAAAGCAGACAGCCGCAGGCTGTGCGGATGCGATGAATCATATCATGGAGCAGTATTTCTGCGAGGATTCCACGCTTCTAAACGACGGCTTCATGGAGGCAGGTTTAAAGAGCCTGATGATAAACGCTGTCAAATGCCTTGAAAATCCCGAGGACTACACCGCGAGAGCCGAAATGATGCTGACCTGCACCTACGGCTGCAACGGCATTTACGCGCTTGGCAACAGCTCGTCCGGCTGGCCGTGCCACGGCATAGAACACGCGCTCAGCGCCTACTATGACATCACCCACGGAGAGGGCTTGGCGATCATCACGCCGCGCTGGATGAAGCATATCCTCAGCGAGCGCACGGTTGACCGTTTTGTCAAATACGGCGTGAACGTGTTCGGTATCGACGCGAATCAGGACAAATTTGAGATTGCAGAACAGGCTATCGACGCAACCTATAAATTCTTCGAGTCGATCAATATTCCGATGCATTTGCAGGACGTCGGAATCGACGACAGCCGAATAGGGGAGATGGCGCACCACATTGAGGTAAACGAGGGACTTGAAGAAGCATGGGTGCCGCTCAATGAGGAAGACCTTGTCAAAATTCTGACCGAATCACTTTAAGGCAAATTCACCCCGGCAAACACGACAAGTTTTGCCGGGGTTTTCTATGCCCGTAAAGCCGATGCCTATGGACTAATGATACTTGTCACAAAGCAGCGATTATAAATAAAGTATAAATATCGTTGACATCTTTAGGATAACATAGTATAATATATATAATATTTATTGTAAGAAAAGACTTTCACTGATCTTTATTTCAGGAGGACATTGTGAAAAAAAGGAAACACTTGATTGTCGGAATCAGTACATTTTTGGTGGTTGCCATTATTCTATTGTTTTTTATCCCGACCCCAAATATAATTTTTCCCGGGCAAGCTACGGCCGGGCAAATATATGAAGATAATAATATCACTTGCCGGTTAAGCGATGACGATACGCAAAAATGCATAGAAATATTTGCAGGCAAATGGTGCTATATAGATAGTCCGGCTTGCGGCTTTGATGAGAATGTATATTTACAGATCGGAATCAGTAAATTTTTGCCTGCATGTGATGGTTGTGCAATAGTCAAAAGCGGAAATAAATACTTTACTTTGACCAAGGGAGAAAGAAAAACACTTGATGGTATTTTAAAAAAATACGGAATTAAATTCCCGTGTGTTTAAAAGATATCGTATGGTATTGTTTTATGGAATCAGGTTCATGCAGATTAATTAAGGCAATACCGCATAATTCAGGTGTGCGGATTGCGCAGTAAGATTTTTCGTCAGGTTGTACAAATAAATTGAGGTAAGGCTGTCGCCTTGCCGAGATGTTGCCTTAACTGCTCAAGAAGAGATGATCGTGATTAACAAAAAAATTTCAACGCTGCATATCTGCTATGACAGCAGAAACAGCCCGATCGCGTTCACGCGTGGTATTTGTTATCACTTTTGTCGTCCGGTGTGTAGATAGGTTGAAAAAAAGGGGAGACCTCACGGGTCTCCCTGATGTTTTTTTATCTGTAAATAATATCCTCTCGCGAAGGACCGTTTGAAACCATTGTGATCGGCACGCCGATTTGCTTTTCGGCGAATTCGATGTAGTCGCGGCACTCCTGCGGCAAATCTTCATATTTCTTGATGCCCGAGATAGAGCACTTCCAGCCCTTGAGGTTTTTGAGCACGGGCTTGCAGCGCTTTAACTTGGTGGTAGAGGGGAAATAGTCGATCTGCTTACCGTCCAACTCATAACCGACGCAAACCGGGATCTCGTCAAGATAGCCGAGAACGTCGAGCACGGTAAACGCAACCTGAGTAGCACCCTGCACCATGCAGCCGTAGCGTGTTGCGACAAGATCGAGCCAGCCCATTCTGCGCGGACGGCCTGTTGTTGCGCCGAATTCGCCGCCGTCTCCTCCGCGTCTGCGCAGCTCGTCGGCTTCCTCGCCGAAGATCTCTGACACAAATTCTCCTGCGCCGACCGCGCTGGAATATGCTTTGACAACGGTGATGATCTCCTTGATCTCATAAGGAGGAATTCCTGCGCCTACCGCGCCGTAGCCTGCAATGGTATTTGATGAGGTCACCATGGGATAGATTCCGAAGTCGGTATCCTTCAGTGAGCCGAGCTGACCCTCGAGAAGAATATTTTTGCCCTCTTTTAATGCTTGGTGGATAAAGCCGAACGCGTCGCCGACATAGGGCGCGAGCTGCTCTTTGTATTCCATAAGCTTGTCAAAAACCTCCTGCTCGCTGAGCGCCGGCTTGTTGTAGAGGTTTTGCAGGGTAGCGTTTTTGATTTCGAGCGCATGATGTATCTTTTCCTTTAAAGAATCGGGATCATCATATAATTCATTGATCTGAAAACCGATTTTGGAATACTTATCGGCGTAAAACGGAGCGATTCCGCTTTTGGTGGAGCCAAAGGAATTCTTGCCGAGACGCTCTTCCTCGTAACAGTCAAACGCCACATGATAAGGCATAACGATCTGCGCCCTGTCTGAAATTATCACATTGGGCTTGGGAACGCCGCGCTGTTCAAGCTCAGCCATTTCTTTAACAAAATTTTCCACGCTGAACGCAACGCCGTTGCCGATAATGTTGGTGATGTTCTGGTGGAACACGCCGGACGGCAGCTGGTGAAGCGCAAATTTGCCGTAGTCGTTGATAATGGTGTGACCCGCGTTCGCACCGCCCTGAAAGCGGATAACGATATCGCTGGAGCTTGCGAGCACATCGGTGATCTTACCCTTGCCCTCGTCGCCCCAATTGGCGCCTACAATAGCTTTAACCATGGTTTTTCTCCTTTATTATACATTTATCTCCGGTTTGTCGGAGGCGATGTCTTTATATTTTTCAAGCACGGGAGCCACGCATTCGGCGAGGAAATCCTCAGTCTGCTCCTTGGCTCTGCCGGTGTATTTCTCAGGCTGCAAAATGTTTTCAAGCTCTTCGAGCGTAACTCCGAACGCTTCATCTGCGGCAATGCGCTGCAAAAGATCGTTTTCGCCGCCTTCCTCCTTGATGACCTTTGAAGCCGCCATGGAGTGAACGCGGATCCGCTCATGTAGCTGCTGACGGTCTGCGCCGCGTTTTTTTACCGCGTCCATCATGATGTTTTCGGTTGCCATAAAGGGCAGCTCCTTGCGCAGCCTTTGCTCGATAACCTTTGGATAGACCACCAAACCGTCGGCGACATTCGCGAACAGCGAGAGGATTCCGTCCACCGCGAGGAATGCCTCTGGAACGCTCAGGCGCTTGTTGGCGGAATCATCGAGAGTGCGCTCAAACCATTGGGTAGCGGTGGTAAAGTATCCGTTGAGCACGTCAACCATCACATAGCGCGACAGTGAACCGATACGCTCGCTTCTCATGGGATTGCGCTTATAAGCCATCGCTGACGAACCGATCTGGTTCTTTTCAAACGGCTCTTCCACTTCCTTTAAATGCTGCAAAAGTCGAATATCGTTGGAAAACTTGGCGGCTGTCTGCGCGATACCTGCCAAAACATTTAAAAACTGTGAATCAAGCTTGCGCGAATACGTTTGACCCGAAACCGCGAAGCAGGAGCTATAACCCATTTTCTCGGCGATTTTACGGTCGAGCGCCTTGCACTTTTCGTGGTCGCCGTCAAACAGCTCCAAAAAGCTCGCCTGTGTTCCGGTGGTACCCTTTGAGCCGAGCAGCTTTGCTTTGGAAAGCTGGTACTCAACGTCCTCAAGATCCATCAGCAGCTCCTGCAGCCATAAAGTCGCACGTTTGCCGACGGTTGTCGGCTGCGCGGGCTGAAAGTGTGTGAACGCCAGCGTAGGCAGAGCCTTATACTGTTCTGCGAATTGTGACAGGTTGCGGATAACGGTTATGAGCTTGTCGCGCACCAGACGCAATCCCTCGGTCATGATGATGATATCGGTATTGTCGCCCACATAGCAGGAGGTAGCGCCAAGGTGGATGATACCCTTAGCGTTGGGACACTGCACGCCGTAGGCGTAAACATGGCTCATTACATCGTGACGCACCAGCTTTTCGCGCTCCTGCGCCACTTCATAGTTGATATCGTCGGCGTGAGCCTTCAACTCGTCGATCTGCTCTTGGGTCACAGGCAGACCGAGTTCCATTTCAGCCTCGGCAAGCGCGATCCACAGCTTTCGCCAGGTGCGGAATTTCTTGTCGGGTGAAAAGATATATTTCATTTCCTTGCTCGCGTAGCGCGCTGACAAGGGGGATTCATAGGTATCTTTCATCAGTTGTTTCCTTTCTGTCAATCAGCCTTCCGTGCCCAGACATTTTTCATCAAAATTCATGCCGCCGCGCTCCTTGCCCTTGAACATCTCCTGTGTGATGGCGGCGGGATATTTGCCGGTAAAGCAGCCGTCGCAAAAACCGACGGGAGCATTATTAAGCATTTCTTTGAGCGAATCTACGGGCAGATAACCCAGCGAGTCTGCTCCGCTGAGACGGGTTATTTCTTCGATCGTATGGTTGCAGGCGATCAGTTCTCCGCGAGAGGGGATATCGGTACCGTAGTAGCACGGCCACATAAACGGCGGCGAGCTGATACGCATATGCACTTCCTTTGCGCCTGCGTCGCGCAGCATGGTTACAATGCGGTCTACAGTAGTACCGCGCACGATGCTGTCGTCGATCATAATGACGCGCTTGCCGCGTACCATATCGCAGATAGGATTAAGCTTGATACGGACGCTTTTCATGCGCTCCTTTTGGCTCGGCTTGATAAAGGTTCGCCCGATGTAGCTGTTTTTGACGATCGCCTTTTCGTAGGGGATACCGCTTTCCTCGGCGTAGCCGATGGCGGCGTCGATCCCCGATTCCGGAACACCGATCACCATGTCGGCGTCCACGGGGAACTCCCGGGCAAGTATCCTGCCTGCCTGCTTGCGCGCTTCATAAACGCTTACGCCGTCAATGAATGAATCGCTGCGCGCAAAATAAATGTATTCAAATATGCAAAGTGACTTTTTCTTTTCTTTAAACTCAGGTTTAATCGAGCGCAGACCTTCTCCGTCGGCAACAACGATCTCGCCCGGTTCGATATCACGGACAAATTCCGCTCCGCAGGCGTCAAGCGCAGCGCTTTCGCTTGCAAACACATAGGTATTGTTGAGCCTTCCTATGCAAAGCGGACGAAAACCGTGCGGATCACGGGCGGCAATGACTTTGCGCGGACTCATGACCAACAGCGAATAAGCGCCCTCTATTTTCTGCATGACAAGCTCTATCGCGCTCTCGACGCTGTGGGTTTCCAAACGCGCTCGGGCAATGAGGTAACAGATTACCTCAGAGTCGATCGTCGTCTGAAAGATAGCGCCCGTTTGTTCCAGCTCACGGCGGATCTCAACGGCATTTGTCAGATTACCGTTGTGCGCCACCGAAAGCGTACCCTTAACATAACGCATAACAAGCGGCTGAGCGTTTTCAAGCACAGAGCCGCCTGCAGTGGAATAGCGGACATGTGAGATAGCCATCTGTCCGCGAAGGGAATCGAGGATGCTGTTATTGAACACCTCCGACACCAGTCCCATATTTTTATAATAATCTATAACGCCGTCGTCAGTCACCGCGATACCGCAGCTTTCCTGACCTCTGTGCTGTAATGCAAGAAGTCCGTTATAACAGGCATAAGCCGGGTCGATCGAGCCGTCGCTGAATATTCCGAAAACTCCGCACTCCTCGTGCAGACCTTCTTTAGCGTAACAATCAATAGAATTCTTCAAGGTTTCACCGTCCGATAGATTTGTATATCAGTGGTTATTTTTCTAATATAGAATTATTCACCGAGACCTACGCGTTTCATCATTTCCGCGTAAGCTTCCTCTACGCCGCCCATGTCGCGGCGGAAACGATCCTTATCGAGCTTTTCCTGAGTGTCCATATCCCAGAAACGGCAGGTATCGGGAGAAATCTCGTCGGCAAGAATGATAGTGCCGTCGGGCAATCTGCCAAACTCGATTTTAAAGTCGATCAAATCAACGTTGCACTCCTTAAAGAACGCCTTCATAACCTCGTTGATTTTCATGGTGTAGGAAGCGATAACGTCAAGCTCCTCCTTGGTTGCTGCGCCGATAGCGATGATCTGACTGTCGTTGATCATGGGATCGCCCAGAGCGTCGTCTTTGAGACAGTATTCCAGAGTGGGGGAGGAGAACGGTGTGCCCTCGGGAACGCCGAAGCGCTTGGAGAAGGAACCGGCAGCTTTGTTTCTGACGATCACTTCAAGGGGAACGATCTCAACTCTCTTCAGCACTGCGTCGCGGTCGTTAAGCTCCTCCACAAAATCAGTGGGGATGCCGTTTTTCTCGAGCAGCTTAAACATAAAGTTTGACATGCGGTTATTAACAACGCCCTTGCCGACAATGGTGCCTTTTTTCTCGCCGTTGAATGCGGTAGCGTCGTCCTTATAAGATACGATGCACAGCGCGTCGTCATCTGTAGAATAGACTTTTTTAGCCTTGCCTTCATACATAAGTTCTTTCTTTTCCATTAGATTAATCCTCCGTTTTAAAACAAGTATAAAAATAACAACACACCTTATATTATAGTATAGATTCAAAAATTTAGCAACCATATAAGAATTAAAAATAAAATTTTTAGGATAAAACAGAAATGATAGCAAATCCCTCGAATTTTTATGTATTTTGAGGATATATTTCTAAATAGGAAATAAGATAAAATAGAATTTAGCAAATTTTCAAGATAGACTTGATTTTTCATAAAAAGTATAGTATAATACATCAGTAATTTGCCGGTGTGATGGAATTGGCAGACGTAGCGGACTCAAAATCCGCCGGTAGCGATACCGTACCGGTTCGAGTCCGGTCACCGGCACCAGAGTGAGTGTTCATAACGGGTTGTTATGGACACTCATTTTCTTTTTTGATATACTATAGGCAACACCGCACAATTCAAGGCGCACGGCTTGCCTTTTCTTATTCCGTCAGCTTGCCCAAAAAATCTTACTGCGCAATCCGCACACCTGAATTATGCGGTATTGCCTTTATTTTCATTAAATGCTTTAAATGCTCACATAAAAAAGAGGCTTCCTCAACGGCAGTCTCTATTTTATTTCGATTTCGCTTTGGTTTTTCTTAGTTTGGTAATTATTCTCCGATAAAGCATACTTTTGAACCAGAGATTATTTTTGGGGCGATGAACAGGTATTGTTTCTCCGTTACGTATAATGTCGGTCAGAATACCGATGATATGCCTGTCCGTAATACCGTATTCCGGAAAATCGCGGTTATCGCCGCACATTACATAACTCCCGTTCCTTATTTTTACAATGCGGTGAAGAACATATTGTCCGCTGTCGCGCTTGTACAGCGGAATATCGTATTTTTTTAGAGGCTCCGTTAC
This sequence comes from uncultured Ruminococcus sp., assembly GCA_902790475.1. Lineage (GTDB taxonomy): Bacteria > Bacillota > Clostridia > Oscillospirales > Acutalibacteraceae > Ruminococcoides. Next base: position 18,356 of record CADASG010000069.1, read on the forward strand.
AGCCTTAATGACCAGCAGATCTCGTGGTTGAATCAGCGGATACATACTGTCTCCGACATTGGTATAAATAAGCTTTCCCTGTGAGGCTATAATGTCCTCAAACTTTTGTTTTTTCATTGGTTTATTCAATCCTTTCAGCCGGGACATCACAGAATTATGATATCGGTGCGATCAAGAGCGTTTCTGATTTCATCGCTCCGATATGACTGTATCGCGAATCTTCCTTCGCCGTCAAACAGAAATGTAATGGATTTTGAAAACGGCGATTGATTTTCAAACTCGGTTATGATAAGGCTCGCGAGGGATTTTTTCAGAGTGGCGAAGGTCGTCATAAATCCGATTCCGCTTCCTCCGTCTGCGGCGTGAGTAGTGGTGCGCTCCAGTCCGAGCTTTGAGAAGGTTTCGATTTCAAATTCCGCGCCGCTGTCAAAAATACCGATCTCATAGCTGCCGTTTCGCTCGGACAAATCTACAAGGATTTTTCCGTTTTCTTCATTCTTCGCGTTCACAGCTATTATCGCGTCCTTGATATGGTCGCACAGCAGCGTGTGCAAATCGGTTTGAGAGATGTATTTTCCGATTATCGCGTCAAGTGGTTTAGATACCGAAAGTTCAAAGTCAATACCGTGTGCGGAAGCCTTTATATAGAGATCCTTTATCGCACCGTCGATCAGCAGATTTCCGGTGGACGGAAGGATTTTCAGCTCGCGCTGCTCCTGTTCCATCAACTCGCCGCGCTCATGAGCAAGCGTTTGAAGCTCTTTGAGGATCTCTTCTTTAAACTGGTCGTCATTAGTTTGGAAATAAGCGTCTACCGCAGTGTTGAGAGAGCTCATGATATGATTGTCGCGGTGAACGATCTTAGCGAGATATTCATTTGATTGCAATAGCTTTTTGCTTTTATCTTCACTTTCGGTCAGTAGCTTTTGATAATGCTCCTCGGTTTTAAGCTGCAAGCGTTCGCGGTAATAGAGGGTAATACTGCGGCGAATCCAAAAATAGATACCGATCCCGACCATCAAGAAGCCAATTACGATAATAAGCAGAAACAAATCGCCGGAATTACTATTTCTAAAGTCGATACAGTCTATTATAAACGCAATACCTGCAAATACAACACCGATCCCCAAACGGCTTTCATCCCGAAAAAAGCCTAAGCTGTTTTTAAATCTTTTGATGTGTAACAATGCATACGTTAAAGCCAGCTGAACAACTCCAATAATCGCCCACAGCAAAACCAGATTTCTTAACACAGGGAGCAAAAAACATATAACGCTGACTAAAAGTGATACTACGATTTCAGTAGCTAAAGCTCCGCTGATCGAAATCAAACAGATGCCAACCGCATGGTTTTGAAAACTATTTGTCAATACCAGCAACAGCAAAACAACAGAGAGGTAATAAAATGCATGGGCAAGTTCCGAGCTGAAAGTCATAATACAAATGCTGACAACTGACAGCGCCACTCCGGCAACGAGCAATATTATTCTTCTGGTTTTGCTTGTTTTGCATTGTGAAATGGATACGAATAGCATAGCGGAAATTAAATAATTCGTATAATTGGATATAAAATGCGACCAGAATAATTCAGATGTGATATCAAACTTCATATACTTTTCTCCCATATATGACAGATTTAAGGCAATACCGCATAATTCAGGTGTGCGGATTGCGCAGTAAGATTTTTCGTCAGGTTGTACAAATAAATTGAGGTAAGGCTGTCGCCTTGCCGACAAGCAAGCCGTGCGCCTTGAATTGTGCGGTGTTGCCTTAAGATGCTTTAAACATAATTATATCATACTTTTACGTAATATGGAAGAAAAAAGCAGGAAAAACGGCGTGACTTTGCAATTTGTCACACATGACATACAAATTTGATAGGAAAAATCATTCAGTAGCGGGTTAAAGAGAAGTTCTAACAATTTTTTGCCATACAACTTTTGCACTTTTGCACGGCGTATTATAAAACAAATCATTAGAGGTTCACTTAACAAATTTCTAAAATCGAGTAGGGTGAAATTTCTCCGCCCTCTCACACCACCGTACGTGCCGTTCGGCATACGGCGGTTCAATTCAATTTCAAAGTATGCTGTCTAAGAT
>CADASG010000070.1 GCA_902790475.1 uncultured Ruminococcus sp.
TTGAGGTAAGGCTGTCGCCTTGCCGAGATTTTTTGGGCAAGCTGACGGAATAAGATTCAAGCAAGCCGTGCGCCTTGAATTGTGCGGTGTTGCCTTAACACCTGCCGTGCAAAAATCCTCATAACTGCGTTATCGTCTTCGGAATCCTTGTCACCCTGCCGAGATTTTTGGGCAAGCTGACGGAAAAATAAAAAGCAAGCCGTGCGCCTTGAATTGTGCGGTGTTGCCTTAAGGATTTCCGTAATACTCGATGCACATCATTGTCAGGTCGTCGAACTGTTCTGCGTTGCCGACGAATTCTCGGACGTCTTTATCAACCATTTCCAAAATGGTCTGCGGGGGTTCGTCCTTTGCCTTGTTCAGCGCCGCAACGGTGCGGTCAATGCCGTACAGCTTTTCGTCTGCGTCAGTTGCCTCCGCTACGCCGTCGGTGTAGACGAAAAGCTTGCTGCCGGGCTGCATTTGGAGCGTGTAGTCCGTGTATTTCATCCTCTCAAATCCGCCGATAACAAAGCCGTGCTTATCCTTTAGGAGTTCAAAATCAGAGCCCGGATTTTTTATTATCGGATACTCGTGTCCTGCGTTCGCAGCAGTCAATTCGCCGCTGCGCAGGTCGAGGATACCGAGCCATACCGTAACGAACATTTTTTCATGATTCTTAGCGCAGATCATCTTGTTGACATCCGCCAGTATCTGTGCCGGGCTGCTGCCGCTCATACACTGCGTCTCAATAATGCCCTTGGACATCACCATAAACATAGCTGCCGGGATACCCTTTCCCGAAACATCGGCGATCACCATAGCAAGATGATCCTGATCGACGAAGAAGAAATCGTAGAAATCGCCGCCCACCTCTTTGGCAGGAGTCATAGAGGCGTAGATATTGAACTCATCACGGTCGGGAAATGCGGGAAAAATGTTAGGAAGCATATCCGCCTGGATTTTGTTGGCAAGCGTGAGCTCGGTGTTGATGCGCTGCTTTTCCGCCGTGATCTTTGTCAGGTTTTTTTCGTAATCCTGCAGATCGTCCTCCATATCCCTTACGGTCAGGGCGAGGTTTTCGATCTCGTCGCCCGTGCGGATATCAAGGCTTGAGAAGTGTTCGGTGTTTTGAACGCCTGCTTTCTTGTCCGCCGCGTAGTTTTGGGAAGCCTCTGTGATATCGTTGATCGGTTTTACGACTGTGTTTTTCATATACCGCATCATTAGAAAACCGAACAGAGCAATTACGAGCACAAGTCCGACGGTGTATTGCAAAACAAATCTCCAAATACCGGAAACTACATTATCCAAGGTAATGTCGGCAAGGATAAAGCCTGTCACCTCACCCGATTTTTCCCTGACAGGAATACCTGATGTACACATCCAGCCGTATTTTTCAGGCTTGCCGATATCATAGAGCATACCTGTTCCGTCCCAGTCAAGGAACTTCTCGATGCCCTTGTGCTCGACGCTTTCCCACGCGCCCGGTTCATAGGGATCGTTGGGGTCGGGATCGGCGATATAGATCATCGCGTCGCTTCTGCTGTCATACATGGCAAGGTAGATGTCATAAACATCGCTTGAATTCCTGTAATCGCTGAGCACCGACAGGATCATCTTATAATCCTCGCGCTCCGTTAAATCGGAAAAATGAGCTTTATAGGATTCAGACGACGGATCGGCTCTTTCAGCTTCCGAAAGAGAACGGTAACGGTTCATGACCTCTCTGGAAAGAGGTTCGGTATCTGCCGCTCTGTATAAAACGGCTGAGGCGTTGCGCGAAAGATTAAAAGCTGTTGAAATATCCTGCCTTGCGACCGCCGCGGTAGATAAGCTGAGTCCTATGATCAGACAGACTGCTCCAAGCAAAACCGAGCCCAAAAGCACAAAGCGAAAAATACGGCTTGACAAAGAGTGGCGCATACGCTCCAGCTTTGTCATTTCTCTGACGCTTTTTTTCGGCATATCCGTCCTCCGTTATTTTATGTTCAAAACGCTGTCGAAGCCTGTGACCGCGAAAACGCCTTGTATATCAGCGTTCGCGCCCTGAATAGTGACGTCGGGACGTCCGGTTTCTTCCATAGTCTGCTGTGTTGTCAGCAGTATTCTGAGTCCTGCCGAGGATAAGTACTCCAGATTTTTGAAATCGAACACGATCGCAGCGGCGTCGCCGATCACTTCGTCTACCGCATCTTGCAGCATGGGAGCCGATGCAGTGTTCAAGCGTCCTTCAAGCTCAAAAGTCACTGCGTCGTTTTGTATTGTTTTCCTGATGTTCAGCATAAGTTTATCTCCTTAGTTACTTTTTGTCTAAAACCACATCTCCGAATACGGTGGTGTCCGTGAAATAGCCTCCTGTTATGACCGCCTCGGGCTTGACATAGTTATCATTTCGGTGAACAAACACATATATTCTGGAATCAATGAGGTGCTGCCTGAATTCACTGCGATCATAGCCCCTGACGCCCGCGTTCAAGCCCTCATTCATATTGATACGTTTTTTCCCGGTAGTCAAGAGGTTTTCCCACCTGTTCTCGGCGATATCCTCAGGCACCCTGTCATACTGCGCTGCGGCGACGGAGGTGATATAGGACGCGTCGTTTTTGTCCTTGTCATTGATAAGCGCGGTCGTCTGGTAAAGATACATCGGCGTTCCGCCTGTTCCGTAATTGAGATTGCGGTTGCCGCAGAGCGTATATTTGCGCTTGTCGATCGTCAGACGCTTTTCGGGGTTTTCGCCGACATAAACATACAGATCCTTGACTGCGCTCTCCATATAGTACTTCGTCCTCTTGGTGTTGACGTAATCGGGATTGTAATAATGGTAGCCGATGAATACGCTCGCGTCGGATGATGAGCCTTTGTTCAGATTCAGCGGCAGGCAGCTCGTCGCGCCCTGCATGAGCAGATCCTTCAATGCATCCGCCTCTGTATCGCCGACGCCGACAAAGAAGCTGTCGATACCTGTAAGATCGGTATTTGTCTTTTGATGGATATACAATACGTCTGATGTATCGCCGTATGGGATCGCGTACTCCGCCTGTTCGGTGACGTTGCCGTAAAAATCCTTCTTCGCCGGGATATCGCCGTGATCGACCGTCAGCACGGTGGACAGTCCGGGCTCAAAGGCTTTTTCCGAGATCGTGATCTCGGTCAGCGCGTCTCCGGTGGAGCTTCCGCCCGAGCTGGTGGTAGCGTACAGATAATACATTTCACTGTTCGCAGAGACGATCGGCATTGGCTCCTTGTTAGTGACGTTCTGAACAAGCGAATACTTGGCGCCGTTCACCGTCAGGGTCTCGGTCGGAGTCACATTGAGCTGCGCTTTCATTCGCAGCAAGCCGTGGATCGCCTTTGCGGGGTTATCGGTATATGTCACACCCAGATACGCCGCCGATCCATCATAGTCTGTGGCAGCCCATTCTCCTTTGGCGGTTTTGTTATACCAGGTATTCACGGAATACTGCTTGAGATTCTGAACAAGGATCTCCGAAGAAGCGCCTGCCAAAGAATAAAAGCATAAATCGTTGGAGAAATCATCGTTTGCTTTGCGCTCCTCTTCTTCCCATTTCGGATCGGGGTTATATGTCGCGACCTTGACGGAGGCGATATATTTGCCTTTCACCGGAGCGGCACGGCGGATATACAGATACGCCGGAGAGCATTTGTCACTTTTTTCGTGATAGTAATACGCGAGGTTGAGCGGCTCTTTTTCAAAGGGGGATTTCACATCCTGAACGGAGGCGAAGCCCTCGGAGACCTTGCCGCTGCCGCTGAGCGCCAGATCACCCGGTACCAACGGCTGATACCCCTGCTTGAAGCCGCAGGCGTAGAGCACACGAGGCTGGTTGAGAGCGGTCTTCCACTTTACGCCCGGAATGATATTGTCAACTTCTTTTTGGTCACATCCGAAGGCGTCGTTGATGCCCACGGTAAAGTCGTCGTAGTTATTGACCGAGTAATGTGAAAGGTACTCCTTATCCGTAGTGTCACCCTGATATTCAGGCATTGACTTTGAGCTCTGCATAAATACGTTCGTAACGCCGTAGCCGGTCGTCGCGTAGTTCGTATCGTTGTTGCCCGTATACGCCGTCAGCATCGTTATAATATTCTGCATCTTCGGAGTGCCGGCGTAAAACTGAACGTCGTAGACAGCGCGCTTCGGATTATAAGTTGTGGTATAGCAGAGATAAGTCTGCATATCCTTGACATAACAATTCATGCCCGACTCCGGTCCCGTGACCTTTTTATGCCATTGCCTTCCTTTAGTGAAATTCTCTTTTCCGAGCAGCTTGCCGCCGAGCTTTTCGGCGTAGTCCTCCAGCGACCAGCCTGCTTCCTTTGCATTGGCTCCGCTGACAAAAAACAGACCCGAGATATATTCCGTGCCCGAGGTGTATTTTTCGGACGGCGAGAAGAAGATATATTTTGCCTTATCCCATTTGGTGCTGCTCGCGCAGGCGTTAAAGTTATATGCAGCGCTGCCGAAATAGCAAACCGGCACATAGCCCTTTTTGCCGTCGGATAATCGGTCGGCGATCTGGATATCATCGGCGAGGATCGGCGAGCCGACTCTTGTGTCCTTTGTATAGCAGATCGAGTTGTCGTGTCCGTCGAAGCCTGCCGCCGTGTACTTGACCGTACCGTAGGCGACCGCCTGTGAGGTCGATTTGATCTTTGCCATCCTGATATCGGTGACAGCCGCTTTCTCGTTGGTAGTGACCGTATAGCCAAGATAAGAATAAGAGCGGTTTTTCACTCTTAACTCCGGAGTCAGGTTTACGTCGATCACCTTATACCCCTGCTGGGTCAGCTTGCTTTTGGCTATGGTCTCGCTTCCCTCGCAGGATAGATAGACCGAGGCTATATACTGCTTCTTTTCAGCCGCGGCGGACTGTCCGTCTGAGGGAGCGGTCGCATCCTGCGTTTCTTCCTTGGGTTTATCGCCGTCCTTTAACTCTGTTGTGTTTGCGGATTCTCCCGGATAGGAATAGAACAGGTAAACGGAGGGAGCGTCTGCTTCTTTGACATTCGCGTTGAGGTTGGCGGCGTAGATCTCGTCAAAGTTCCTGACCGCCTTATATCCTGCCGGGTTCTCGGCGTCGTTTTTCTTTACTATAAACGGTGCGCCGTCGTCCGGCACGACGATTGGTTTACCTGCCTGCGTATTTTGTGAGGAGTAAAGCGCGTTCCACTGCTTGCCCTCGTAGGCGTTCAGATCAGCCTTGCCGTCCGGGGCTTGAATGAGATCATACCGCAATAAGCCTCTGTTGTCGGAGTCGTTGACGTCTGCGCTCAGATCCATGGTTACCGTCGGGATATCCGTATAGGTGAGATCGTCACATTCGGGCTTGAGACAATCGTACAGGAACACAACGAGCATAATGAGCAGGATGGCAAGAGTTATGAGAGAGCAGCCTGCGCTCACATACGCGGCGCCCTTGGCAAGTCCGCCGAAGATCCACGCTAAGGTAGTATGACTTGCCGCCCATACCGCCGCGTCCTTGGCAAACCAGCCGACCATCATATTCGGGAGCATACCAAGCGCCGTTATTCCCGCAAGCGAGGTCGTGGTAGTACACCATGAGGAAATAGCTTCGAGCGTCGCGATAAACCTGTTGCGTTTTAAAAGGTTCTCTGTCGTATCCTTCAGGTTGGTATAGCGCTGCGCGTCGCCGGTGACGGCACATTCCTGATCGAATAACTTTTGATCTACGCCCGTCCAAACGGAGATCGTTTCGCTGTTGTCGAAATCACGACACTCTTTTTTTGCTTCGTTTATCGAATTGGCAAAATCATTTTCAGAGACCGAAAGGTCGTTCATATAAAATGAGCTGACAGGCAATCCGACCATCTGCATCGTTATGATCTGACCGTGTGTCATGGAGGCGATCAGCGGATAAAGCTTTCTCAGCTCCGCTTTATTGCTGAGCGTCAGATTGCCCGTTTCCACGAGCCAATCGCCGAGAGGAGTATTGTCGTCATATTTGTATTGGTTGAGAACACCGTAAGCTGTGAGCGCGAGCGATTCGGAGCCGATCTCGCTCACCTCTTCCGCCGGGGCTTCTTCGGGATCGGGGTCGGGCATCTTGCCGTCGTTAGCGTTCACCCGCGCGATACCGTTTTGATATTTTGTCGAGAAATCGTGGATCACGTTAACCAGGCGTTCGGCGTTTGAAAGATTATCCCTGTCGAGCTGCGCGTAAGGATCAACGCCCGGATCAGCGCTGTTGTCATCATTTCCGACGTCGAGGATATCCCTGTTATTATAAACGCGGCTTGCCCAGTTATCCCCGGAGCAATCCGAAACGCCGAGCGCGAGCTGATTATAAACTTTCGTGCTGACTGCGGCAGCCGTTTGGAGCAACAGCTTTTGCAGCATATCCTTATTGAGTGCATTGCTCAGGTAATAATCTCCGAGCTTCATTTTGAGCTCAGGGATCTCATACAAATTGAGGAATCTGAGCGCCGTTTTTGCGTTATAACTGCCGCTCTCGACCTTGCTTCTGAACTCTTTGATCGTATTGTATTGCTCGTCGATCAGGGAATCAAGACCGGGATACTGCCGCGCGACAAGTTCCTTATAGTTGATCGTGCTGAAGCCGGAGGTCATCTGCATCATACGCACGTCGGTGATCGCCTCGTCCTTATTCTCTGTCGTGCTATAGCCGAGGATGACCGCGTCTTCATCCGTACCCTCGTTCAGATCGCCCTCAACGGGGGTAAAGCCGTCCTTTTTACAAGCTTCTGCCGCGGCTTCTGCGGTCTTTCCCTGATAGACGCGCACCTCGCCGATATACTGCACCGGAGCTTCCTTTGCCCTTACGAGGGAACCGAACATTTGAAAGTGCGCCAAAAAGCCGATCACAAGGGCAAGTACAACGGCAAGGGACGCAAAGAGAAGCTTACTCGTTTTCTTTGTCAGTTTCTGCGCCGGTATGCTCATCTTTTGCTTCATCCTTCCTGCCCTCCTTTCTCCGTTTTCTGAAATATAAGATCACTATGACGCCTGCGATAATGATAACGCCGCCGATAATGATCATCAGCGATATGTTTTCCGAGATCATGGACGCAAAAAGCGGTGTAGAGACCTCTTTTGTGTTTTCCATCGAGAATGACCGTGCATAGTCATCAGAGTGAAGATACTTGTTCACCTGATACATACTGATATTTTTTGCGACGGTCGCCGAGCTGTTCGAGGTCGAGCTCAACCCGATATAGGAGCCGTCGTACAAGCCGCCGCAATACAGCTTTGCGGAAGAAAACGTTCCGTTTTGCAGGCAGAGATTATTCTTTTCTCCGTTGGCGGTATTATCGCGGATGACCACTTCTTCCGCGACCTCGATATCGTCCATGGAATCAACGTAAATACCGCCGCCGTTTTTGCCTGTCGCCGCATTATTCGTAACGGCTGAGCCAACAATATAGACATAATCGGATACAACATAGATGCCGCCGCCTGTTTTTGCGGTATTGTCGTGAACGGAAGAGTTGTGAAGTATCGTAACATTATTTATGTCGGTGCTGCGTTCATCATCGACGCAGATACCGCCGCCTTCGTCTTCGGCGGTGCAGTGATGTATATCGCAGTTGTTGATGCGGATATCATGTTGACCATAATCGTTACGGCCATTGACTACGATGGTGATCAAGTGGATCGCGCCGCCGTCATCTTCGCTTTTACAGCCGTTGAATTCAATGTTTTGCAGCGTCAGCTCCGCAGCGTTGTAATAGCCTACGCCTCCGCCCGATTCTTTTGCGGAGCAGTTTTCAAACTTAGAATTGCTGACAGTGTTCGGATACACGACAGAGTTGAACTGGGTGCCGCCGGAAGCGATATACAGACCGCCGCCGCATTCGGCTCTGCAATTTCTGAATGTCAGCCCGTCGGCTGAAATATTGCTTCTGCCGATATTATAATACGCTCCTCCGTAATCCTCCGCCTGACAATTGTTAAAGGTGCAGTTATCAAACTTGCTGACTGTTCCGGGAGTCTTAACGTTCTCAAAGCTGACCGCGCCGCCGTTTTCCGCCGAGCATCTTTCAAAGGTGAGGTTTTCAAGGCTGATATCGGGTTCGCCCGAAATGCAGATCGCGCCGCCGTTGCCTTCCAATGCAGTGCAGAAGATAAACTTTGTGCCTTTCATATTCAGCGTACCTTCACAGTAGATCGCGCCGCCGCTGTCTTCTCTTGAATGACAGTCGGTGATGGTACAGCCGTTCATTGACAGCGTGCCGCCCTTTTCGACCTTGATCGCGCCGCCGCTCTCTTCAGAGCCGCCGTGGAAAATGCCGCCGCCTTTAAGGTGATAGGTACGGGACTCCGCTTCCTCTTCGCTCGTCATTCCCGTCGTACAGAATGCCCCCTTCCCCGAATTGATAGACAGAAAAAAGTATGGTAAAATGGAATGGAAGCAAAAATAAAAGGAGAGAAAACCATGTCTAACAAAAAGGGAA
>CADASG010000071.1 GCA_902790475.1 uncultured Ruminococcus sp.
CGGATTAAAAACGATCGAGCTTTACGGTAACAACCTGTTGCTTAACTCATGGAGCTTTGAGAATATCTCTGCGGCTGAGACCATCATCATACACGAGGGTGTAAAAACAATCAACGGAAATGTTTTCAGCAATGCGAAAGAGTTGAAAACCGTTACCTTCCCCAAATCGATTGACACTATCGACGAGAACGCCATCAAAGGCTACACTGCGATCACCGCGTTCTGCCATGAGGATTCTCCTGCACACACTTATCTGAAAAAACTGAATAATGTTACCATCTGCTTTATTGCGGACAACTTCTTTATCGTTGACCCGACAATTGATAAGCTTTCCAGTGGCAGCGTAACATTAAAGTGGAAAAAGCCCAACGGCTACGACAATATTGACCACTATATCATTTACAAGGACGGAGTAAAGTACGACGAGGCAACACAGACCTCCTATACCGACGACGATATCAGCGCCGGCAACACCTACACCTATGAGATCAGCGCGGTCGATAACAGCGGTTTGGTTTCGGAACGCAAGGCAATAGATGTAACGCCTGCCTGCTCTGCAGTAACTGCTTTAAATCTGCCCGGCGGCAAAACCGCTATCGGCGGAACAAAGCCCGTTGCGCTCAGCGCGACTATGGAAAACGGTTTGGCAAGAGACGGCGCTAAGGGCGAGTTTATCTACAGTTCCGACGGTGAAGGTTGGTTGATAGCCTGCTCAGCGATTGCCGACAGCGACGGCGTTAACTACACCGGAAACTGGGATCTTAAAGACATTGCAAGCGGCAATTACACTCTTCGCTTCCGCTTTACCGACAAAAACGGCGCAGTAACCTTTAAGGACGCAGCGGTGAGCGTAGACAGAACCGCTCCTGCCAAGATTGACAGCGTAGGCATCGTTCCGCAGGAAACAAAGATATCGCTCAACTGGATTATCTCCACTGAACACGACACCGAAAGATACCGCATCTACCGTGCGGCAGGGGACGGCGATTTTGAACTGATCTCCGAAATTCAAAAGCGCGAAATCTTACACTATGACGACGTTAAGGTCGCCAAGAACACTGTTTACCGCTATTACATCGTTGGCGTCGATCCCTTCAACCAGGAGAGCGAGACCTACGACGTAGTATCCGCCTGCCTGACAGGCGACACCATGGCACCCTCCATCAAACGCATCCAGCCCAACTCCGGCGCAACGATCGCAGGCAAAAAGACATTTACCGTGACCGCATCCGATAATGTGGGTGTTACCAGAACCGAGCTGTACTGCTCGTCCGACCCCGAAGCGCCACTTGAAAGCTGGAAGCTCGTCTGTGAAAATAACGGCTCCGCTTTCTCCGAGCCCGTCGATACTGCCAATATGCCCTACGGTATTGTCTATATCGTTGCAAAGGTATACGATGCGGCAGGTAACGTCGGAATCTCCGACTCTTATCGCTACATGTGTGATAACAAGGGTCCCGACAAGGTAGCGAACGTAAAGCTTGAGGAAAACCTCGGTACAAAGATCGTTCTTTCATGGCTCCGTCCCGAGGAGGACGACACCGCTTACTTTATTGTCGAGGTGAAGCAGCCCGACGGCAGCTTCAAACAGATCGGCGAAAAGCAGTCGAGATATCTTTATCAGACGATTACCGGACTTATTCCCGAAACCGAATACACCATGCAGGTTGTACCGTATGACCAAAACGGAAACCGCGGCACACCCTCCGATCCGATAGTTCTTACGACATCAGGAGATATGATCTGCCCGAAAGTAACCAAGGCGACGGCAACGTCCAACACCTACGGCTACGCTTCGGAAAGAATAGACTTCTCTGTCTACGCATCCGACGACTATCAGCTCGCGAAGATAGAGATCCAGTCCTCCCTTGATAAAAAGAAATGGACAACGATCAAGGCCTTCGCTCCTGAGCACAACAACAGGGAGCAGAGCTTCTCATACACCTACAATGTGTCCGGTATGAACGAGGGAGAGCTGTATATCCGCATGGTTGCCGAAGACACCGCAGGCAACAGTTCCCTTGAAAACGCAACTGAGATACTTACCTATCATATCGACCGCACAAACACGGCGGTTCCCGAGAATGTGAGCGCATCCTCAGACAAGGAATACATCGCTGTTTCATGGAATGAGCCCGATGACAATACCGTCGTAGACTTTAACCTCGTGCGCTGCGACTCTAAGGACGGCAATTACAAGGAAATACGTACAAATACAAATGCTGTGCTGATATATGACGAGGACGTCGTACCCGGCAAGACTTATTGGTACAAAGTCCAGAGCGTGGACAAAGCAGGCAATCTCAGCGCGTTCAGCGCTCCCGTATCCTGCACCGTAACTCCCGATACAAGTGCGCCGAGGATCAACGGCTTCACACCTGCTGTCAACTCTAAGCTCAGCCCGTCATATCCTACAGTCAACATCGAGGTCATCGACAATTCAATGCTCACAAACCTCAAGGTGGAATACAAGGTCAACGGTTTGCTCAGCTTTTACACTGTATTAAAAGAGATCAAGGACAACACCTCCAAAAAGTGCAACGTTGATGTCAAGCTCCCGATCGAAGACCTGAACAACGGCGACAGTGTCACACTTCTCATCAACGCGACCGACGGTGCAGGCAATACTATGGAGCCCAAGGAACTTACCTATACCATTGATAAGGAAGCGCCTGAACTCAAAAACGTAAAGGTCAGACATACTGACAAGAAGAACACGGTCACATGGGAATCCTCCTCGACCGACACTAACAAGTTCTATGTAATGCGTAAAACCTCCGAGGACGGCGAGTTTATCGCTATCAGTGCAATCGATCACGATAACGGCAAGACCTCATACAGCTTTACCGACAACGATCTCAGTGACGATACCTACTTTAAGTATCGCGTCGTTGCCTACGACGATGTTAGGAACCACCGCGAGTCAGATACGGACGAGGTCATTGTTGAACATCCGTCATGGGTATATACCCACCTGGATTTCTCTGAATATCAGATTGAGGGCAAGGAATACTCATATGATATGAGCGGAACCGAAACCGCTACAAGCATCACCGAATACAATTATGACTTCGGCGACGGCTGCGTTATTACTACAACCGACGAATACGTATGGCATATGTATGATTACGCAGGTACCTACGACGTCAGAGTAACAGCAAAGGATGAAGACGGAAACACCTGCACATCCGAGGGAACGGTCTGTGTTCAAGCCCCAAGTCTCTCGGGTCACGTCACTGTTTGTGTTCAGGACGAAAACGGCAGAAGCGTCAGCGGCGCTGAGGTATATCTCGACGGCGTTACAAGCTGCTACTATCCCACCAACTCGGCAGGCTGTGCCGAATTTGACCTGCCTTTGGGCATCCACACCTTCGTAGCGTTCAAGGATCACTATTCGCCCATGTCTGCTCAGACTGTTTCCGTTGACGGCGGCGATCAGATTGTATACGTGCCTATCCGCAACAAGGAGCTCGTCACATGCGAATTCAATGTCAAAAAAATGTCCTTTGAGGAGATCAAGAAAGCAGGCATCGATCTGGACGACGAAAACAACTACCGCGAAGGCATGCTCAAATTCGACATGAAGTTCGTGTCTGAAGGCGAGCCCACCGAAGCAACCTACTACTACGGCGGCGGCAAGCTGTATGGTAAGCCCGTTTATGTCTACGTCGGCAAGAATACTCCCACCCCCGAAAAGCGTGTCATTACGCCAATGATAATCGGAGTTGGCGACGAGGAAAATCCGCTGCTTGCGTTCCTCGATGTTCCCGATATGCCGTACAAGGCAGTAAAGGACTTCTTTGATGTTAACCTTACGGTCTACAACAATGCCTCACGCGATTACTACCTGGCGGGCAGTCAGGTAACGCTCAATCCGTCCAGAGGTTTGAGCATTGTGACCGATTCCACCGACAGCAAGGTCAGCAAGTCGCGCACCGTATCGCTCGGCACCATCCCGGGCGGCGGCAGCGCTTCTGCAAGATGGATCCTGCGCGGCGATGAGGCAGGCGTTTACGGTCTATCCGCAGATTTCACCGGCACACTGTCCTACTTTAACCGCCCCATTTCGGCGCACTTCACCTACGACGGCAAAATCACTGTTTCCAAGACTCCGCTTGCGGCTGAGCTGCAAATCAGCAAAACCGCCAACAGCAAGGGCGAGATCTTCTTCAACCTTGTCATCGAAAATACCGGCTCTTCCTCTATTGAACTGCCCTACGGCGCTATGAATTTTGCAGAGTCCTTCTCCGATGAGCTGATTTCATCAAGCGGTGTTTCCTGTGAGATAGCCAAACGCGGAACCAATGTGCTCGGCGCAGGCTGCAAGCTGGTGTACCATTTCCGAAGTAAGCAATCTGTGCTGGACGAATTCAGAAAATCCCTTATGCAAACGTTTTCCATGGCGGATGTCGGCTTCAAGGTCACCTATTTTGACGATGGAGTGTTCCGCGACCGCTATGAGAAGAAATATCCCAAGGAAGCATTTGTCTTTAAGGTAATCAATTCCGAAGGCAAGCCGCTCAAGGGAGCTAAAATCGACATCGGCACAACAAACTTTACGACCGATTCAAACGGTCAGGTAACTATCAGAGGAAGCGAAACAGAAGAAATCGAAGCAAAATTCCTCAAGGTTACCTGCCCCGGTTATGTTATCCACAGGGACGAAAACTTTGTCGGAGCGCTTTACGGTCCCGGAAAGACGATCACGCTGTACAAAGAGGATGATTTCGACATTTCTTCCGTCGATATGAACGGCGTCGACGTGCTCTGCAACCGCACCAATCTGTATGTCGACGAGACTCTCAGCGACGATTCTCCGGCAAGAGTTTCCTTCATCGTACAGTTAAAGGGTCAGCCGGCAAGCAGTATCAAGTTTACCCAAAACGGTAATAAAGAGATCGCTCCAATCAAAACCAATTACGACAAGAATAATAACCGATATACCTTTATCACCTACGTTTCATACATCAAGGAATGCACCCCAATCACAATCGAGGCAGTATCGCCCGCAGGCAAGCTCCTTATTAAAACGCTGAAGGTTTCTCCTATGCATGGACGCTATGGATTCGGCGTACATATGCCCGGCTTGCCCGGCATTGATATGGATAAAGCGGGACTGGAGTGGCTCAGCGGAATCAATTTAGGATTCCCGATATCCGGTAGCAGCTCCTTCTCCTATGCCTACGACAGAAACAAAGACATACACGCAGTCACGCTTTCCACGACGACGCCTTTCAATATTTGGGAAAAAACCACTAAAACAGCAACCAGTACGGAAACTGTAACTTCTACGATTCCCGGATTCTCAGATATGATGGATATGTTTAAGAAAAACATAGAAGATGCTAAAAACGGAAAAGACTTGAACAGCATTAACCATATCTCCAAAGGAGGCATGGATTATGGTGCTGCTGTCTACTATAAGATTGTCGGCGAAAAAATAGAAGTGGTAGAAGCAAAGATTTTTGTTGTTTTTTACGCCGAATATAAATACCAAACCGTTATCAGCCCTGTTGTTTTGCCCGTTCCCCTTACGCTCTGCCTCGGATTTTCCGGTTCTATCCAGGGTGATTTAGGTGCGAAATTTGATGATAACGATCTCCATAAAATAACACCTTACGGTTCCGTTTCCGGTTCGGTAAGCATCACCCCGTCAATCGCGGTCGGTATCCCCATGCTCAATGTTGGTCTATACGGAATGCTGACGTTGTCTGCTATGGGAATCCTTGATACAAGTGTTGCTGAAGCTTACTGGGATTATGTCAAGCTGAGCGGCGAATTCGGTATCACTTATGAAGTCGGAGTATTCTCGGGCACTTTTCCGATCGTCAGCGGTGATATAGCAACGCTTTATGAACACAAGGCGTCGGGAGATGTCGGCGCGATGTTTGATATCTCCGGCTATACCATCAATAACAAGCTGCTCGAGTATAACTCCGTATGGTCAAAGCCTGCGGTGCTCGACAACGGCACCTCCACGCTTATAGACAACGTTGACAATGCCGAAAAACCGCAGCTTGTCAAGGTAGGAGACAAGACCGTAATGGTTTACAGAGCTGTCGACAAGGAAGTGACCTCTGCCGCCAACTCACTGGCGCTCTACTACAGCATTTACGATCCCGCAAAACTAAGCTGGTCAAAGCCCGTCAAGCTCGATCAGAACCATTGCTCAGATATTAACTTCAAGCTTTCAAGCAACGGCGTTTCCGCTCAGGTTATCTACTCACAGGTAAACGGCGAGCTCGGCGATGATGTAACTTTGAACGACTTCTTTAAGAAAACCGACATTTATTCTGCTTCCTTCGATCCTGAAACTAACCGTTTTGACGCTCCCGTCAAGGTTAGCGACAACAATATCGGCGACGCGAATCCTATCGTTAAGTACATCGGCAACACCCCGACCGCCGTTTGGGTCGAGAACAGCAACAACAACATTTTCCTCAATGACAACTCCAACAAGCTGATGATGAGCCGCTGCATCAACGGCGTATGGACTAAGCCCGTAAATATCGGCAGCGGCATTGCTAACCTGCTCGATTTTGACATCGTTGAGAACGGCAAGACCGAAAGTGTTGTATACATTACAGATACAGACGGCAATATGAACACCACTCACGACAGACCGCTGACTATCTATAACTTTGTTTCCGATGAACAGCAGACTGTCTGCGAGGACGCGGGCGCGGGCTTCACTACCTGCATCTTCCGCAACCGCTCATCTGTACTCTGGCAGAAGAACGGGGTAATGATGTGCTATGACGTAGCATCCGGCAGGTCTATCCAGCTGTGCGGCAGATTCTTTGCCGCCGCTACAGATGTGCAGATGCTCGACAACGACGGCGAATATCAGCTCGTTTACGTTGACGGCTCCAAGTCTGTATGTATGATTACCTACAACAGCGTCACCAACAGTTGGTCAAACCCTGTCACACTGGCAGAGAGCAGCAATTTTATTCAGAACATGACCGCCGTGTATATTGACGGCAAGCTGAGCCTTACATATCACGAGACTCAAGTGCTTGACAAGGATTATAACACGCAGTCGGCGCTGATACAGACCGTGATCGACAGCAAGCCCAATCTCACCATAAATAAGATCAAAGCTGACTACGATACGGTAAGAGAGGGCAAGGAGACTACCGTCTACGTAAATGTGACCAACAACGGCATCCAGCCCACCGGCGATCTGACCTTTACCGTAAACAACTACGACGGAAAGACGCTCGGCAAGATCAACGTTAAGGACAGCGCGCTCGGCGTGGGCGAGACAAAGTCCGTCCCCGTACGCTTTACCGCGCCGGATAATATCTTTGACTGCGATCTGCATATCACGGTATCCGACGAACCATACTATAACCCGGACGGTACCGTCGGTGCGTCCATATCTGAACTTACACGCGTAGCGAGCGGTGTTACCGACAGTCATAGCTTCAACCTCGGCTGTTCCGATGTACAGGTACGCGCTACAGAGTATATTGACGGTGCAAAGCCCTACATCCGTGCAGTCGTAAGCAACAACACGGATTATGAGACCCCTGTAAGACTGGAGGTTTACAACTACAGCACCGACGAGGTTTACTACACCCGCAATATCCCGTCTGTATCATCCGAGCGCAGTCTGACCTTTGACATTCCGCTTGAAGAAAGCTATGCAGACGAAAACGGCTACATTGCTGTCAGGGTAATTCCCACCGCTAACGACGCCGACGATGACAACAACTTCGATCTGTTCGCCTACTTTGATCCTGCCATGGTCGTAGGTGACGCGAATCTCGACGGCAAGCTGACCATTGACGATGTAACCATGATCCAAAAGCATCTTGCAGGCTACAAGCAATTGCAGGGCAAGGCGTTAAAGAACTGCGACACCAACAAGGACGGCAAGGTGGATATCTCCGACGCAACCAGGATCCAGCTTTACCTCTCACAGTTCACCAACGTCAACATGGGATACTGCGGTATGAGCTTCTAACTCAAATCAAAGTTTATAAACAAAAAAGGAGCCGGTTCAAAACTACTCAATGGTTTTGAGCCGGCTCCGTAAATATTCCTGTTGAAAAGCACAGAATGATCAAGGATCATCATAAAAAACATGCGTCTTCGGGAATAACATTTTATGCAGAGGAGAGAATTATATTGCAATGCCTTGAAAAATAGGGCAAAAGAGAAGTACGATTTTTTGAATTGATAAAGGTTTTCTTAAGGCAACACCGCACAATTCAAGGCGCCCGGCTTGCCTTTTCTTATTCCGTCAGCTTGCCCAAAAAATCTCGGCAAGGCGACAGCCTTACCTCAATTTACTTACCTCAATTTATTTGTACAACCTGACGAAAAATCTTACTGCGCAATCCGCACACCTGAATTATGCGGTATTGCCTTAACAGATTTCAAACAAGTGCTTTTGATATTTGCCAATCCGTTATTCCCTTAATATACCGCGGATAAAAAACATACATACCGATTTGGATCGCTTCTTCTTCAACGCCGAATTCATGAAGGCAATACTCAGCAGGCAGGTGAAATGCAATACCATAAAACACTTCGTTATCGGTAGTAGTCAGAATGACCGCTTTTTCTTCATAGCTGCATAATTCGTCATGGGTAGTGCAGCTTTCTAATTTCGTAAGGATGGCAGATTTCAGAAACGTTGGATAAACGAAGCTGATTGGTTCAGCTGCAAATCTGCATACCGCCGAGTTGCCGTTATAATATCCGCATCCGATGATTTCATCTTCATAGATCACCACCCACAGTGGCTGCTTCTTTGCCGACAATGCCATATCGGTAGCGTAGGCAGCCGGCATTTGTTCCAGATCGTCCTCAGTTGCAATGTGGATAGCAAAATCTTCATTTCCGTCGGCAGCAAGCTGTAAGAATTTATCTCTGACGTTTTCTATCGGCAGTGTTTCGCACACAACGTCTTTTACCGGCTTCCGATAGTCGTCGTTGAACTCCTCCTGCATCAGCTGACGGTATTCCGTCGAGCGAATCAGGTCGTCGATCTCAAAGATTTTTTCTTTCTCATCTGCTGTCAGATCCCTGCCGATAAAGTGCCGCCAAACGGCGTTTTGCAACGCATCCTTTTCCTGTGGGTGCGGCGGCAACTCATTCTTATTCGGACGCGTCACGTCTGACAAATACGCCTCACTCGCATTATTCAGCAAACACCCCATCATTACGATTGACGTGTATCCTCTCTCAAAGGCTTCCTCGGCACAGGCAATGCAGTGCTGCGCAACTGAATAGAAGGTCTTGTTGCGTCCGTTGCCGAGGCAAATCAGTGACAGCGCATACGCAATATCAAATATGTCGAATTCCCGGTCACCCGCATCCATAGGGTCGAAATGCTTTTCTGTAACGGTTGTAATATAGCTCATAAACACCCTCCTAAATACTCTTTGATTCTATTCTACAACGGTCAAATCATTTGTCAAGAGCCGTCGAAAAACTTTGATTCTGACTTTCCTTTTTTCGACTTGTGTGAAATAGAAATGAATAGAAAACAGCAATAACAAATCCCTCATCCCAAAACAATAAGCCTATCTCCTAAGTCGCATCGCCTCGAAAACATGCAAGATATTCTTATAAAAGCAGACCAAGCAGGATACAAGATATAAACAGTTCTTATAACCATATCGAACAGCGGAATTTGAAAAACAATTCAATAACACGCAGAAAAAAGCGGCCTTCGGAAAAAAATTCAGAAAACCTCTTGACAAAATGATTGGGATATGGTATATTACACTTGTTCGGTTAGCGGAGGGTAACTTGAATGCAGGCAACATCCAATTTACGGATGTTTGTTTTTTGAGCGTTAGTTAGCACTTGCTAACCACAATCAAAACCACGGAGGAATAAACAGATGTCGGAAGATTTGATCATCAAGCATTGTTCTCCCACTCTTGCGGGGCTTAAAACAGCCAATCTATTTACCTGCGTTTATTCTCGGAAACAAGATGTTGAGCGTTACACGCAGGGATTCAACCGGCTTTTCAGCCATAAGGGAGTGAGAATGCAGCCATTGGGATACAGCAATAAACGCGCTTTGATATATGTCTTTCGCCCGACACAGCTTAAAAGGGATTTGTCCGATTCACAGGCAAAATCCATTTTAGCGTCAATGGGATACAAAAGCTTTGACTGCAAAGACTGCCTGGATAGGCTGAAAAGCAGAGTGAGAATGTGTCCCGAATTTCCGCACGAAATCGGACTTTTTCTCGGTTATCCTCCCGAGGATGTTCGCGGCTTCATTCTTCATAAGGGAAACTGCTGTAAATGCTGCGGTTGTTGGAAGGTTTACGGTAATGAAGAAAAAGCACGGTGCGCGTTTGCCAAGTATAAAAAATGCTCCGACATCTATTATTCCAAATGGTTGAGTGGTACGCCGATCAATAAGTTAGTAGTTAATAAAGCAGCGTGACGCTGCATCCGATCACGCCAGTGCAAAAATCGTATTAACAAGAAAACAATCGCAACGGCGTGGTAAAAAATATTTGATATCCCAACTACAGAAAGGACAGATTTATCATGAGTAATATTGCAATCGTTTTTTGGAGCGCGACGGGGAACACCGAAGCAATGGCGGACGCCGTTAAAGCAGGCGCTCAGGAAGCAGGCGCGGAGGTCAGCGTATTTTCCGCCTCGGATTTCTCCGCCGATAAGGTCGCGGATTATGACGCGCTGGCGTTTGGCTGCCCTGCAATGGGCGACGAGGTGCTGGAGGAAGATGAATTCCAGCCGATGTTTGACGCAGTGCTCCCGTCGCTTTCCGGCAAGAAGGTCGCTCTTTTCGGCTCCTACGGCTGGGGCGACGGTCAGTGGATGCGCGATTGGCAGGAGTCCTGTCAAAACGCAGGCGTATCCCTTGCCTGTGAGTGCGTGATCGCCAACGAATCTCCCGACGATGAAGCAGTAGCAGCCTGCAAAGCGCTGGGCGCGGCGTTAGTTTAAGGCAATACCGCATAATTCAGGTGTGCGGATTGCGCAGTAAGATTTTTCGTCAGGTTGCACAAATAAATTGAGGTAAGGCTGTCGCCTTGCCGAG
>CADASG010000072.1 GCA_902790475.1 uncultured Ruminococcus sp.
GGAGGACAAGGGATTTGAACCCTCGCGCCGCGTTAGCGACCTACTCCCTTAGCAGGGGAGCCTCTTCACCACTTGAGTAATCCTCCGTGCGGTAAAGTGTTTTTTAAAAATGGCGGAGAGAAAGGGATTCGAACCCTTGGTCCCTTGCGGGATCACCAGTTTTCAAGACTGGCTCCTTAAACCACTCGGACATCTCTCCATGTGTCCTGTTAAGCAAGAATTATTTTAACACACAGCGGCGGTTTTGTCAAGGGTAAATCAGAAAAAAACGTCGGTTTAGTAAACAGATCAGGATGACGCTAAATCTTTGATTATCTCGGCGGCGATGATCAGCCCGGCTGCCGAGGGGGTGAAAGCCGTTGAACCGGGGACGCTCCTTCTGCCGCTCGGGTCGTCAAGCTTTCTGCGCGGACTCACGGGCGGCTCCTTGGAATAGACCACCTTGAGTGATTTTACGCCGCGTTTTCTCAGCTCGGTGCGCATGACCCTTGCCAGAGGACAAACCGAGGTGTCGTAAATATCCGCTACCTCGAACAGCTCGGGGCGGAGCTTGTTGCCTGCGCCCATTGCGCTGATCAAAGGCGTGCCCGCCTGCTGAGCGTTCACAGCCAGCGCAAGCTTGCCGCTCACTGTGTCGATAGCGTCCGCGATATAGTCGTACTGTGTGAAGTCAAACTGCCCCTCAGTCTCGGGCAGATAAAAGATCCTATGCTCTTTAACTGCGCAGTCGGGGTTGATGTCAGCGATCCTGCGCGCCGCGGCTTCGGTTTTGTACATGCCGACGGTCGAGTGCAATGCGATAATCTGGCGGTTGAGGTTTGACAGCGCTACGGTGTCGCTGTCGATCAGATCGAGCGCTCCGACTCCCGAACGCGCAAGCGCTTCCACGATATAGCCGCCCACTCCGCCGATCCCGAACACGGCGACGCGTGCATTTCGCAGCTTTTCCATTGCCTCGTCGCCCAGAAGCGCGGCAGTGCGTGAAAACTCCTCCGTCATTATTATCCTCCGTCAGTTACTGTCTAAAACAAATCCTCGGTTCGCTCCGGGCTTGAGGTTCGGTTGAACCTCAAGCCATGGGTTTCGACATAGTTCATACCGAGCTTTTCCATCACGCGGCGCGACGCGTGGTTTTCACTGTCGCAGTGCGCGATAAAGCGTTTCAGCTTCATTTTTTCGGCGAAATGATCCATTGATCCGCGTGCAGCCTCAGCCGCGTATCAGTGCGGCGTTTTCGGGGTCGAGCGCGTAGGCGCACAGTGAGTCAAGGAACTGCATCGTCAGCGGAACCGGCGTCAGCCGTTCGGTGGTCACCGAAACGTCCTTTTTTCCGTGGAGCACGGGGTATCTCCCGATATCATCCGCTGTTACAGCTGCCACTGACGCAGATCGCTGCCGTTACCGTCGTTTGCTTCTTCCGCTTTATTTTTTTCTTTATTATCGCTGTTTTTTTCAGTCGGCTGTGTTGCTTCGGTTTTGTTTTTTTCTTTATTGTCGCCGCTTTTTTCGGTCGGTTCTGTCGTTTCCTTTTTATCCTTTTCCTTATCCTTGCTGTCCTTTTCGGTCGGCTTAGTCGATTCGGCGTCGGATTGCGCTTGCTTGATCAATTCCGCTTCCATATCGCCCATTACCTTAGCCGCGGAGTCCTTTACGGCGGATGCCTTTCCCTCTTCCGATTCGCTCAGGGCAAAAGCAGCCTGTTCGGTGGTTTGCTGCACGGACGCGGACTGAGTTGTTTCTGTCGGTGTTTGTTCCTTCGGCTGCCTGAACAGGGTAAAAACAACCACGCTTACTATGGCGGCAACCGTCACTGCAAGAGCAGCCGCGATCGCGATGATCGTCTTGCGCTTCTCTTTTCTTAAAGACTCCTGGAGCTCCTTAACTTGTTCCGACTGAGGTTCCTGAGGTACCTTTTGAGTGATTGGTAGCTGCGGCTCCTGACGAGTCTGCTCCGCCTGCGGTTCCTGAGGCGCCTGCTTAGTCTGCTCAGTTTGAGGCTTCTGCACTTCCTGAGGCGCCTGAACGGTCTGCTCAGTCTGAGGCTTCTGCGCTTCCTGAGGTGACTGAATAGTCTGCTCAGCCTGAGGCTTCTGCGCTTCCTGAGGTGTCTGCTTTGTCAGCTGTTCTTTCTGTTTAGGATTGTCTGTCTTAGCCTTGCGCTGAAGAATGCCGGGGAAACGTTTTTTCTTGTTCGAGTTGAGCGTGGGCTGTTTGCCGATCTCGCAGAGTATAATGGTGATATTGTCCCTGCCGCCGTTTTCCAGTGCGCGTTCCAGCAGTGTGCGCGAGGCGTTTTCAAGCGAACGGGCGTTGGTTACGATGGACGCGATCTCTTCTTTTTCAACCATGTCCGTCAAACCGTCGCTGCAAATCAAAAATTTGTCGTCACAGCGGATCTCTCTCTGGCTGTTGTACGGAGAAAGCTTCGCTTCCCCGGGAAGGATCCCGAGGTGCTGAGTAAGACGGAATTTTCTCCTTTTGTTATAGTTGTAGTTGTCGCCGAAAGCCTGCTCATAATTACGGCGCTCGCTGTGTTCATATGAGATTTGTTTTATTGTGCCGCCGCGAATCAAAAATACGGGGCTGTCGCCGAGATTGCAGATAAACGCCAATCCGTGTTCAAATAAAAGCATTGACGCGGTAGAGCCCATCCTGCCCTTTATCACGGCTTCCATTTCATCACAGATACGCTGATTGGAAACGCGGCAGATCTCGTTGAGTACTCCGTAAGGGTTGCCGCCCCCGTAATTATCAAACAGCTGTCCGCATGTTTCAACCGCGATCGACGCGGCGCGTTCTCCGTGAAGATGACCGCCCATGCCGTCAAACACGCCGAACAGCAGCGGCTTGTCCATGGAAAAAACACTGCCCTTGGCGAAGCTTTCATTCTCGCTGCCGGGAGTTATGCCTTCGCAGTAAAAATTATCCTGATTTTTACTCCTGACCAAACCGATGTGGGTCAAAGAATAAACCTTTATATCCATTTTATCAATCCTCACACTTGGTTTTACAACCGCAGGGCGGTGAATGCGTATGAAGCGAAGCTGACCGTCGCTTCTGCAAACCCCTGCCTACAGCGTCGGATTATTAATACTGCTCTCAGATAAAAAGCCGGCAAAGATTAAACATGCAAAGATCGCCAGGTCTTTATTTGAGTCTTAGTATTATACCTTCCTTTATCTATTTTACACGCAGCAGAGAGATATGTCAATAACATGCAGCCATAATCTCGCGCGAATTTGATTTCGTAATAAAAACGTCATCAAGATAACAAAATGTCATTTTGACCCGGCTTTACAACACAGTCAGTTATTGATATAATAATATTGAAAAGTTAAGGCAACACCGCACAATTCAAGGCGCGTGGCTTGCTTGAATATTATTCCGTCAGCTTGCCCAAAAAATCTCGGCAAGGCGACAGCCTTACCTCGCTTAAACCTCGGGAGGGTCGGATATGGATAAAAAGTATTTGCAGCTTCTTTCAAAGGAATTCCCCACGATCGACAGCGCTGCCTGTGAGCTTGTGAACCTTTCGGCTATACGAAGTCTGCCTAAGGGAACTGAGTATTTTTTCAGCGATATCCACGGCGAACACGAAGCCTTTTTGCATATGCTGAAAAGCGCGTCGGGAATGATAAAGAACAAGATCGACCTTGCGCTCGGAGATACTGTTTCGACAGATGAGCGCGAAAAGCTGGCACGCCTTATCTACTATCCGGGCAAACAGCTCAAAGCGCTGCTTCGCAACGGTGAGCTGACCGACGGGTGGCGCAGAACGGCGATATACAGACTTATCCTTGTGTGCGAAACGGTGTCCGCCAAGTACACGCGCTCACGCGTTCGCAAGCGTATCCCTAAGGACATGGTATATATCCTCGACGAGCTGCTGAACGTGACCGACGACGTTGTAAAGGAATACTACTACGACGAGATCATCTCCACCATTCTTGAAACGGGCATCGCCGACCGCTTCATCAAATCACTGTGCGAGCTGATACAGTCGCTCGCGGTTGACAGCCTCCACATAATAGGGGATATCTTCGACAGGGGTCCCCGAGCCGATCTCATTTTGGACGAGCTGATGAAAACGCACGATACGGATATCCAGTGGGGCAACCACGATATTAGCTGGATGGGCGCGGCGTCGGGAAACAAGGCGCTTATCGCGAACGTGATACGCATTTCCATGCGCTACAACAACTTCGATCTGCTCGAGGACGGCTACGGAATGAACCTGAGGACTC
The DNA here is from genome assembly GCA_902790475.1 of uncultured Ruminococcus sp. Taxonomy (GTDB): domain Bacteria; phylum Bacillota; class Clostridia; order Oscillospirales; family Acutalibacteraceae; genus Ruminococcoides. The sequence goes on from CADASG010000072.1 coordinate 4,245, forward strand.
TTGCGGTTTTCGCAGGAGAAACGTACAAGGACGACGACTGCCTGAGTTTCATGCCGCATACGCTTGACGAGAACATTTACGACCCTGTTGATATAAAGCTTGCGGCGAAGATGCATAAGGCGATCACTGTGATCCAGCTAAAGCTTGAGGGACAGCTTATACGCTCGCACCCCGAGTGGAACATGGACGACAGGGATATTTTCGGCAAAGTCGATTTTACCGACTGCACGGTGAGAATAAACGGGAAAACCTACCGCCTGACGGATACGAGCTTCCCGACGGTGGATCCAAAAGCTCCGCTTGCCCTCAGCGACGCGGAAAACGAGCTGATGATGGTGCTGACGAACTCCTTTACCCACAGCGAGCGGCTGAACGCGCATGTCGGATTCCTATACTCCAACGGCTCCATGTACAAGGTGATCAACGGAAATCTGCTTTTCCACGGCTGCATACCGCTTGACGATAACGGGCATCTGCAAAGCGTTCGCGTTTTGGGAAAAACCTATTCCGGCAAAGCGCTGCTCGACAAGCTCGACGAAACCGCTAACAGGGCATATTTTCTTCAGCAGGGCAGAGAAAAGGAGGAGGCTGCGGACTATCTGTGGTATCTGTGGTGCGGCTCGGGCTCTCCGCTTTACGGCAAGGACAAGATGGCGTTTTTTGAGCGTTACTTTATTGACGATAGATCCCTTCACACCGAAAGCTACAACCCCTATTACCGTTATTCGGAGCGCAGGGACGTGTGCGAAAAAATACTTGAAATGTTCTCTCTCGACCCGAAAAAGGGACACATTATCAACGGACACGTGCCCGTAAAGATCAAGAACGGCGAAAGTCCCGTCAAGGCTGACGGAAAGCTTTTTGTGATAGACGGCGGGATCTCAAAGGCGTATCAGACAGCCACGGGTATCGCAGGCTACACCCTGATAAGCGATTCGCACAGCCTTATCCTCGCCGAGCACAAGCCCTTTGTTTCGGGCGAAAGCGAGCATACGCCGGAGATACAGCTCGTCGAGCGGTTTGACCGCAGAATGAATATCTCGGACACCGACAAAGGAGCGGAGATAGCCGAACAGATAGACGACCTGAAAAACCTCCTCGCAGCCTACCGCTCCGGCACAATAAAAGAACATTCCTCCCCAAAAACCATGTAAGCATTAAAGCAACACCTAAGTCAAGTCGCGCAGCGTTGCCTTAATATATGAAAGTAAAAATCGTAAAAAGAGAAGGAGTCGGCTCAAAAGTAAAATGAGCCGGCTCCTTTTTTTCATGAACGAGCGATAACTTATACTAATACTATCTTCAAACAAACCACTTTAAGGCAACACCTGGATTATGCGGTGTTGCCTTAAATTGACGACATTGACCTCGAAATGAAATGCCTGATCTCCCTGTCTTTTTCAAAATCTACGGTGCGGTAGAAATCCGGGTAGATCGTCACGTCGTCGGCGCTGTCCAAATCTATCCATTCGAGATACTCGCCGCCCGGACCTCCTTCGGTTCGGTGACCGTTCGTGACTTGCAGGAGCTTTTCGTTTGGCTTGATCGTGAAAAAGCAGGAGACCTCGTGAAAGAACACGCCGTCGTCATCAGTGAAAAAGTTTTCGTGGATCGCCGCGAGCCGGTCTATCTCGCAGTCAAGTCCCGTTTCCTCCTTCAATTCGCGCAGTGCGGCTTCCTCCATGCTTTCGCCGAAGCGCACACGTCCTCCGACCGAGTAATAAAACGCGCGTTCCTCGTTCGGATTTCGCGCCATTAACACCTTTCTTCCGTCGGTGATGATAACGCCCACTCGGTAGTTGAAATTTCCCTGTATAGTATTAAATGTGCAGTCCATGATGCTCCTCCTTGTTCTGCTTCCGAGCTGCTAAGCGAAGAAAGGCAACACCGCACGATTTACGGCGCAGCCTCTCCTATCGCAAAGATGTTTTCATAGTGGTTCATGTCGGTGAAGTGCTGATAGTACAGCCGATCTGTGGACAGCGTGACATCAAAGCTGTCGCGGTTCAGCTCGTCTATCACCGCCTTGAGCTTCAGGCGTGCGGCGTTGTCAAAGCCCTGAAGCCTGTAATAGCCGAGCGTGATGTGCGGCGTTAAAAACGGGTAATCGCAGACCTTCACCCGATCGATCAGCGTGTAGATCTCCTGCAATTTGTCCCAGTCCTCCCTGTCGGCAGGCAGCAGGGACAACAACAGACTTTTGCCGACCATGTTGATCACCTTGTTTGACTTCATGCGAATAATCTGACGGCGAACAGGATCGGCGCGAAGAACCTCTTTCAGCTTTTTCTCATTCGCCGCTGTGACCTGTTCGGAAACAGGCGCGCTTAAATCGTGCATGGTCATGTGAACAGTAGACGCGACAAGCTTCTCACAGAAGCACTCTGGCGCCGCCTCATACAGCTTTTCGATCATCGCGGCAACGCGTGCCTTAACACCGTCGTCCAACTCAAACACTACCGTGTCGCCGTAAAACGGGCAAAAGCGGCCATCGGGGGCGACCTTCTCCGACAGTTCCCCGTTGGGAGCAAACCGCCCCTCAGCGGTGAACTGCTCATCATCCTGATATTTGATTCTGGTTTTAAAGTCGTCGTATGATTCTTTCATGTTTTTCAGCTCTTTTCAAAAATGATATTTTTCATAATCGGGAAAAGTTGCTCTTTGGCGCTCTTTGCAGTACTGTTTCCGGGTATCCCAAAGCATGTTATGGTCGGGTATGCGGTCAGAAGATTGATCACGCCGTTTTAGGTTCTCCGTATTCTCTTTTCATTGCTTCGATTGAAACCACCCACTGCTTTCCGTACTTGCACACATCAATTCCGGCAACAAGTTTTCCGTAGTTAATCGCTTTACGCAAAGTACTTTCATTCAGTCCCCATAAAAGCGTAGCGTCGCTAAAAGCCATTAAACCGTCAAACGGCGTTTTAACAGTGCTTCCGTTTTCAAACAACTCGTCGCACGATAAGTCAAGGTCATCGTTCCATACAACACCGTAACCGCCGACATCAACCGTAACATCGGCAAACAAATTAGGATTGTTCTCTAATGCCTTGAACGCTTCGATTTTTCCGAAAAGAGGTTTAACGTCATACACCTTTGTAACGCCCTCGGAGAACTGAACGCTTAATTGGTAATCCGGCATAGGATTTACATCTTTAATTTTGTGGAACATAGCTTCATCTCCTATTCCAATGGTTCGAGTGGTTTGAAATTCTGTGTTTTCCAAATATTCATTAGCTCATCACGGTGTATTGTCATCCATTCCTGCACTAACGCTTTGGCTTTCGGAGGAAGATAGCCCTCTATAATATTTCCCGTTTGTATTTCCAACGCAGCTACATCTTCGCCGTAAATGGCATGAATATGCGGAGGATTGTGTTCGGACTGCAAAAAATACATTCTGATAATAATTCCGTAAAATCTTGATATAACAGGCATTGCTGTCTCTCCTTTACACATCTATATTATATCACGGTATCGTGATATAATCAAGCGATTTATAATAATAATTTTCCTATACTTTATGTTCTCGCTACCTCGTAATAAAAAGCTGTAACCAAAAGTAACCGCCGGAAAACAGCGGTTACTTTTTAAGTCGATTTATTCTGTTTCGGTTGGAGCCCTCGGCGATAATTATACCTTCCTTTACTGATTCACCGAGATAATCGTTTTTCAATGCCATTGATCACGCCGTTTTAGGTTCTCCGTATTCTCTTTTCATTGCTTCCGCCGAGACGACTCAAAGTCATTCCGTCGCTGAATTGTTCACGACAGGCAACTGTCAAATTGAAGCGTCCGCCGTTTTATCACTCTGTTTCCATGCCCATCAGCATGACGCGCTGTTCGCGCTTGAAGCCGAATTTTTCATAGAACGACGGCAAAACACCTTCGGCGGCGGTGATCAGATGTACGCCGACTATCCCCTGCTGTTTTAAATCATCAAGACACCGCTCCAACAGCTTTGACGCGATCCCCTGTCTTTGATAATCGGGATGAACGGCGAGGTCGTTGATTTCAAAGGTTCTGCCGTAGTGGAACAGCATAGACGCGCCGAGGATAAATCCGGCGACTTCTCCATTGGCGACGTACTCCAAGCCGTAGGACTGACGGCTCTCCATGATCTCACTGATATGTATCGCCGCGTCCTCCACACGCCACGGGTCGTTCCACGGCTCTCCCGAAAACGCCTTTGCGTATATCTCCGCATATCTCTCTAAATGCGCGGCTTGTATCGGTTGAATGTTTGTCTTGCTCATATTTTTCTCCCTTTTATTGCATAAAAACCGCTCTGCATGTAGGAATGCCAAAACAGCTCACAGGCGGCAAAGCCTGTTTTTTCAAGCAGTTCCAAGTGTTCTTTGATCGTGATCGGAAAATACTCGGTGTTGTATCTTGCGGAATGTGACCGCACTTCATCAGGCGTTCTTCCGGCTGCTAAGCCAAAGGCTTCGATACGTTTCAGTAAGAGGTCTTTGCCGCGTTCGGTAAACGGCGCGGTATTCTCAAAGCAAATAAAGATACCGCCGGGCTTCAAGGCGTTGAAGCAGTTTTTGACAGCCGTTTCTCTTGCTGCACGGTCGAAATAATGGTGCGACTGGATCGCCGTGACAACGTCAAAGCGGTTTGAAAAATCCAGCTTTTCCGAACCGATACAATGAAATTCGCAGCCTTGATTTGCTAACTTCTTTCTTGCGTCGGAAAGCATTTTTTCGGAAGGGTCGCAGAGCACCAGCTCAGTCAGGTTCAACCTGTTCAGCGCCATCACACCGAAATTGCCTGTACCGCAGCCGGTGTCCAAAACAGCGATCGGCTTGTCGCCGCAATAGGTGTTTATCACGCTGAAAATCTGGTTGTAGATCTCATCATAATGCGGAATCACCTTCCGCACGTTCTCGTCATATTGATTCACCGCAAATGCGGATTTGTTGTCGGTCATGGTTTTGTCCTCTTTTTTCAATCTGCTTTTATTATAGCAGACTAACTGCAATAACTCAATATCAGCACACAATAAAATCCAAGGACGTGCAAGCATATTTGCTCACACGTCCTGAAATGTTATTAAAAATACTGTTTGATACACGCCGAAACAAACCCCGCTGTGCTCTCGCCGTGCCGGTCGATATTTTTCCGGAAGCGGTCGTCGGTGACATACATCTGTCCCAAGCCTTTGAGAATGTCGTCGGTGCAGGTATAGAAGTTGTCGGTGATACACTGCTGCAATTTTTCTACCGTGATTTTTGCCGGCTCGCTGTCAGGCGAAACACCGGCGCGGTTCAACTCTGCAAACTCTTCAAACACCGCGTCGAGCAAGGCGGCAGCTTGGCTGTGATCGGTATGGCGCTGCTCGAATTCTTTGTAGGCGGCGGTATTGCCCCAACGCTGTTTGGCTTCCTCTGCGTATTGACTTTTCAGAACTTCGTACTCGTTTTTCATTTTCATAAAACCTTCTCCTTTCTCCACGCTGTCGATCGCCGTGATCAACTGCTCCAGCCGTTCTTTTTTCGCAAGCAGTAACTTCCGCTGACGTAAGAGCGCCTGCTGTTTGTCGTGGTCGGGTGAGGATAAAATCTCCGCGATCGTTTTCAGTGAAAAGTCCAGTTCACGGTAAAACAAAATCTCCTGCATACGCTCAAAAGATTTTTCGTCATAAAAGCGGTAGCCTGTCTGCGCGTCTACCTCTGACGGTTTCAGCAAACCGATTTCGTCGTAGTAGTGAAGCGTGCGCACGCTCACGCCTGTCAGCTCCGCGAATTCTTTGATCTGCATTTTCATTTTCCTCACCTCGGGTTCTATGATAATCTATGACGCAACGTCAGAGTCAAGAGTTTTCTGAAAATATTTTATAACAATTTTTCAACAATTTTTCGGTGTTGACAAGTAACACCGATTACGTTATACTGAAACCAACCTATAAAGAGTGCGCGAGAGACAAGCTCGTTGACCGCACACCAACCTGCAATATGTAAGGTGGTAATGCTTGACCGATAGGAGATTATGAACGATACGCCTGTCGGTAACGATGGGCGTTTTTTTCGTGCTCCGAATAGGGAATAATTTTTTCGGAGGATCAAAAATGAAAACGATCGAAAGTCTTATCAACGCAAGCAAGAAGGTCTATGTCCGCATGAGAAGTGATGAAATCTGCCGTCGTTTTTTCGCGCAGGCTGAACGCGAGGGCTTCACCTTCGGAGGTAAAAACCCGACGGATAAACACCCTTCGGATCTGATCGCCGTGCTGCCGGACAAAACGATCTGCTATGTCGGCACCATTGGCAGGATCGCGGCAGGGTCGGGAGCGGAAAACGTTCGCGTCATCAACGCGGAGGAAATCATTAGCAAGAGCATTTGATGAATTATACAAAAGCAAAAATCCCACCGCTTTAGTAACGGGATTTTTACAGGCAAAGAATGCGTTTGTTCATCTTCCGTTTTGATTGCATAATTGATTAGCGGGAGTACCTTGAGGTACTCCCGCTAATCAATGGTGGAGAATGCTGGACTCGAACCAGTGACCTCCTGCGTGTGAAGCAGGCGCTCTAACCAGCTGAGCTAATCCTCCGAGGAAAAAAACAATGAATACAGAATTAAGAAATATTTTAAATAAATGAAAATAACCGAAATCAATATTTGTTTGATTTGCTCTGTTATTTCTGATTTGAGCCCCTCGGAAAACCGAGGGGCATTTTGGTGGGGACTGCTGGACTCGAACCAGTGACCTCTTGCATGTCAAGCAAGCGCTCTAACCAGCTGGGCTAAGCCCCCGGATATAAAAATGAATAAGGGAAAATATTGGTCGGAGTGAAGTGTGTTTTATTTTTGTAAAACCACTCTTCTCGCCTGTTGCGGCGTGCAGAAGCTAAAGCTTCATCAACTCTCTCGCTAAAAACAGTCCACCGGACTGTTTTCTTAACGCTCGCCTTCAAGTCCCTTCACTCCGGTCAACAAAGGGAAATATTGGTCGGAGTGAAGGGACTTGAACCCCCGACATCCTGCTCCCAAAGCAGGCGCGCTACCAGCTGCGCTACACCCCGGTATCCGCCGCCCTGCGGCAGGAATTCTAACATTAATATATTATATACGATAATCTGCGCTTTGTCAATATAAAAAATAAAAAGCTTCACGTCAATCTAATTCTGAAATAATTCTGTAATAGAAATTACAAAGAAGATATGTTATCATATAGTAGGGTGATAACATGGAAGTATTTGAAAGATTGA
>CADASG010000073.1 GCA_902790475.1 uncultured Ruminococcus sp.
CTTTCATCTCTACCATCAGCTCATTTCGGCTTACCTGTATTACCCACAGGCTTACCTATGTGCTGACACTATACACTTACCGATGTGCTGACCTAACATACTTTCAACTTTCCACTCTCAACTCTCAACTTAATACTGTTTTCCCCAGAAAACCATATGTTTAGCAGGCTTGCCGCAGCAGACGCACACGTCTGAGATATGCTCCTCCTCAAAGGGGATACAACGGCTCTTTACGCCGCCTGTTTCGTCCTTGATCTTCTCTTCGCAGGCAGTGTCGCCGCACCACATCGCCTTGATAAAGCCGGGCTTATTGGCTGCGGTGTCGAGGAACTCCTCATAGGTAGCGGCCGTAAAGGTCTTTTCGGCGGTGTTTTTGGCTGCACGCTCGTACATATCGTTGTGAATGTCAGTCATGAGCTTTTCGATGAAAGCGCTCAGCTCGTCAAGCGGAACGAACGCCTTTTCACGTGTGTCGCGGCGCACGACCACGCACTGATTTTTCTCTATATCCTTGGGACCGATCTCAACTCTGACCGGCACGCCCTTCATCTCGTACTCGGCGAATTTCCAGCCGGGAGCGTGGTCGCTGTCGTCGGTTTTGACGCGCCACTTACGGGCAAGCTCCTCTTTGAGCTCGTGCGCCTTGTCAAGAACGCCCTCCTTGTGCTGTGCTACGGGAATGATGACTACCTGTATCGGCGCGATCTTGGGCGGCAGCACCAGACCGTCGTCGTCGCTGTGTACCATGATCAGCGCGCCCAACATACGGGTAGATGTGCCCCACGAGGTTTGGTGGGGATAGTGAAGCTGATTGTCCTTGCCTGCGTAGGTGATGCCGAAGCTCTTGGCGAAGCCGTCGCCGAAGTAGTGAGAGGTTCCGCCCTGGAGCGCTACGCCGTTGTGCATCATCGGCTCGATGGTATAGGTAGCCTCTGCGCCTGCAAACTTTTCCTTCTCGGTTTTCTGACCGATGACCGCAGGGATAGCTAAAGTTTCCTTATAGAAGTCGCTGTAGACATGCAGCATTTTCAGGGTCTCTTCCTTCGCCTCCTCTGCGGTAGCGTGCATGGTGTGACCCTCCTGCCACAGGAACTCGGAGGTGCGCAGGAAGGGACGGGTGGTTTTTTCCCATCTCACCACACTGCACCACTGGTTGTACAGCTTAGGCAAATCGCGGTAGGTGTTGATAACCTTTTTGTAGTGCTCGCAGAACAGCGTCTCCGAGGTGGGACGAACCGCGAGGCGCTCGGTCAGCTTTTCCTGACCGCCGACGGTTACCCACGCGCACTCGGGCGCGAAGCCCTCAACATGATCCTTTTCCTTTTGGAGAAGGCTCTCGGGAATGAACATGGGCATATACACGTTTTCGTGACCTGTTTCCTTAAAGCGTCTGTCCATGTCAGCCTGCATCAGCTCCCAAATGGCGTAGCCGTAGGGACGGATCACCATGCAGCCCTTGACGCCGGAATAGTCCGCAAGCTCCGCTTTTTTAACAATGTCGGTATACCATTTTGCAAAATCCTCGTCGCGGCTTGTAATAGCCTCGACCATCTTCTTGTTTCCTGCCATTTTGATTCCTCCGATTTTTATTATCATAACATTTCTATTATACAATAATAAAAAATTTTGTCAATCCACCAACCGCTTTTGAACGCGGTAATCGTTGGGATATCTGAAAAAAACAGGCGCAAAAAAGCTTACGTCTCAGCATAAAGCTCAGACGTAAGTTTTAAAAGTAATAACCTTTAGGAAATTAGATGATCTCATGAATTATTTTATAGCCTACGTCTTGTACAACAGAAGAAGTGCTTTCGGAAGCGTAGTTGCTTATAATGGAAAAGAACAGCTCCTTTTGCGGCAAATAGATGACGTAGGAGAAAAAGCGGGGAGTGGCGCCGCTGTGCATGTATACGGTACCGGCAGAGGCGTCCGCTATCACCAAGCCATAGCCGTATGAAGTGCCGTCGCCGCAGTCGGTGTATTTCTGTGTCATTTTTTTATACATTTCGTCAGTCAGCACTTTTCCGCCGTGCAGTGCGACCGTCCATTTATACAGATCCTTTGGGCTTGCCATGATATCGCCGCTGCCGAAGGATACGCCGGGATATCCGTAGATATGTGCAGATAAGCCTGTATCGTTATAACCCTTTGCCACCGTTGCGCCGCTGACGTCGTAGTTTTCATCAAAGCCTGCCGTTGTCATTTTCAGCGGCTCGAAAAAGCTTGTTTTCAGATAATCAAAGTAAGTCATTCCCGAAACCTGCTCAATGATCTCACCGAGAAGAAAGTAATTGGAGTTTGAATAGCTGTACCGCTCTCCCTGAGTAAACAGCAGCTTTTGCGAGAAGATACATGCTTTGACAGCTTCGCGGTTTTTCTGCACGCTGTTATCCTTTTCCACGCCGTCAATGGTGAGATCAGTATCCGGTTTTTTCTCGTTGCCGTTTTCGTCGTATTCCCGTGTAAAATCGGGAATGCCGCTTTGCATTGACAACAGCCGGTGGATGTCAACGTCCGCGCCTGCCTTGTAGCCGGGAAAGAATTTGGACAGCGTATCGTCAAGGCTCAGCTTCCCTTCCTCACAGAGCTTTAGTATCGCCGCGGCGGTAAATTGCTTTGTGATGGAAGCGACATGATAAACGGCTTCCGCGCTGTTTTCGATGTTTTCTTTTTTATTTGCTTTGCCTTTGCCGCCCGAGTATATCTCGTCACCCTTATACACAACATACCCTGTACCCCTGAAGGCGTGACTTTGGAAGCTCTCCTCAAAGATTTCCTTTGCCTTAGCGTGAAGCTTATCCGCGCCTGCTGTTTCGGTTACAGGCTCTTTCTTATTTATGCTGCCGCTCTCGCCGCAGGCTGAAAACATTAAAACCGTTACAGTAAGCGTCATAATGATCGAAATGATTTTTTTCATCGCTTGATCTTCCTTTCAACTATGAAATCGCTGTAAACAGTTTATCATATTCTGTTTTTGAATACAAGGTTTTTTACGAAATAACCGCCGGTGTTGCCTTAAATCTATTGATCTTTAACCAATAATACAAATCCTTGTCAGCGGAAAACAAATGAAAAAGATTGTGGACTTTTGGAGTATTTTTTGCTATTATTGTATAAGTTCACGAATGGAGTTGTTGTGATGAATAAACTACAAGCAAACTTATGTTTAATATGCGTCACGCTGTGCTGGTCGTCGGAGGTCATCATTTTTGCCTGCATTCCAAACGACATTCTGCCGTTTGCAACGACTGCAATCACCAATGCGATCGCTGCGGTCATTCTCGCGGCGTGTTTTTTCAAGCGACTTAAAGCCGAGCTGAAACGCTCGTCAAAAAAACTGATCATGCGATGTTTGCTGCTCGGTGTGCTGAACTGCGCTTACAACAGCCTGTATCTGTACGGATTGAATTATCTCGACGTTTCCACAGGCGCGTTCACCTTTTCAATGACGATCGTTGTTCTTCCAGTTATTCTTATCACGATGAAAAAAAGGGTAAGCAAAAAAACATGGGCATCAGCGTCGTTCGTGCTGATCGGTATACTGGTCGCTTTGGGCTCTAACTTTGCCGACACTAATGTTCTCGGAATTTTGATCATGCTCGTGGGCTGTGTTGTTCGCGCGGTGTTTATCGTTAAGCTCAACGACTTTGCCAAGGAGCACGACGCGGTGGCGATTTCGGTAAACATCTCCATGTTCGTTGCCGTTTTCAGCTTTATTATCTGGTTCGCTATCCAGCCTTCCACCTTTGCGGCGCTCCCGTGGTCGGGCACTATTGTCGCGAGCCTGTTCATCTACGCTTACTTTATCATCGCCTTTGCGCAGACGCTGAATATTTTTGCGCAAAAGCGCGCTACGGCTGCCGGAGCAACGGTGATCTATTCGACCGAGATCGCGTTCTCGCTGCTGTGGGGCGCCGTGCTGCCGGAAACGCTGGTTGACCGCGTAATACCCACACCGTTTCAGATCGTCGGCGCCGCGCTGATAGTGGTCGGCAGCTTGATTGAAATAGCTGATTTCGGCGGCAGGAAAAGGAGGGCTTCGGATGTCACGCAATAGTGTCAAATGTCCCGCGCTCAGGAAAGCTTTGCTTGTCACGGTTTTGCTGATCGTATTCCTGGTCGTAGCGATCCCGTTCAAAGTGATGAGCGTCATACCCGGTTTTACCGATATCAGACCGGTTGCGCTCATGCAGCCCGTTTACGGCATTTTCTTCGGCATTCCGGGATGTATCGCCTTTGCGATCGGCAATCTGATCGGCGACATCGCCAGCGACAGCCTCAGATGGTCGTCGATAGCGGGCTTTGCGGCGAATTTTTTGGGTCCGTTTGCTTATTACATATTCTGGACAAGAATATCAAAAACGCCGTTTTCTCTGAGGTCGGGCAAAGACCTGCTGAAACAGACCGCCGTAACCGTAGTGTCGGCGGTCGCTCAGGCGGCGCTGATAACTCCTGCGGTCGAGCTGATTTACCCTGACGTCAAAAGCATGGTTTTTGCGTCCACAGTGCTGCTCAACGACACGATCTTCCCCCTCCTGCTCGGGATACCTCTGATGATTTTGATGCAGGAAGAACTAACCTTCACCCCCCTCCCTAACCGAAAAAGCAGTGCGAATAAATGACGGGGGAGTGTTCAAATCCGTTGATCTCTTGACGTTTTCATCGTAAAATCAAGCTGTATTCCGTGGGTTTGGCATAAAATTTTACAAAGCACTTGACCGGGCAACCCTTTTCGGGCTACCCGGTCTTTTTTAGGGATTAATTCGACATCCTCGTTATTAAATGGTTTCAATATATTCAGATAATGAATTTGCGATTTTTATTGGAGGTATATTGGGGCAAGTTTGAAAAATCTCACCATCGGAAGATTGCCAAATAACTATTCCGTCAATATTCAACTGCTCTATAACATACCAGTTTTCGGGTATGTTTTTATTATATTGTTTTTGTGCGTAAGTAGTAGATATAACACTATAATTTTCTTGCTGGCTTATTCCCGTAAACTCACGACTACCTATTGCCATACATCCAAATCGCATAATATAACTACGATAATCATCGGCAAATTTCAAACCGAGTTCTTCTTCTGCTTGAATCACTTCATTTTCGTCAGTACACTTTCCGTATATAACTCCATCCTTAGAGTTTATTACATTGATTATATCATTCATCAGTTATATTTTTCCTTCCTGAAGTAATTTTCCTGCCGCCTTCCAGAAATCTTTTTTTGTTTTGGCAAATGCTGCTCTGTCTATTTCGGAGGACTTTCCTGCAATATTAAGTATTTGGGAGTTGCCTTGATGTTGTGATTCGGTCAAAACAGCCAATGTACTCTCAGCTTTTTGTCCTATATGATGTAATTGAAGGGCTTTGTTAGTTGTCGGATCAATCGGTGCATATCCTTTAAGCATCCTTTGGAGATTTGTAATTTCAGTGCCATCAGGCAGTTTGCTTTTGAAATTCAAGAAGTCTTTTGAATTCAATAATTCTTTAGGCAATAAAGCTGTCCTCCCGTTGATCATTCCGGTAGTTAGTTTTGCCTCATTAAAGTATACGTTAAATTCCTCCATTGACTTGAATTGTTTTATTACATCAAGCGGATATTTCGATTCCTTTTGAATTTGAGCAACCTCATTCATTGTTAATCCGTTTGTTGTTGCACCGTGCAACGAGGCTGCTTCACCAATTCCTCCGGTAATTGCGCCCACTATCGCGCCCCACTTGAAACCCTCGCTTCCTGCAAGAGCAGCTGCTTTCAGTGATTCTTCAAAATCCTGCGTTTCAATTCCCTTGATCACGCCTGCCGCTATGCCGCCGATGGCAGCGGAAGACAACGCGACTTTTGCACCCGTTTTAGCCGACATGGCAAAAATCTCAGCAACTGCCGGAGCGCCTGCTCCGGCTGTCACAGCACTGACCGTAACACACACAAGGATAACGCCCGTTCCGATCGCAACATTAAGAAGCATTTTATCATAGGTATCGTCATACTTTTCAAATGGCTTGACAGTTGTTTTTCCGTCATCACCAAGCGTGAAAACATACTTTGTCCCCTGAAACTGCTCGTCCAATTCATCAAGTGTATAGCCGAAAAAAACATTTGATTTTGAGTTGTAAGATGATTCTTCCAAATACTCTTTGGAAATATATATAGCTTCAACGTTTTCGACGGCATATTTTGTGCTGTCAATATGCTCCAATACATCTGAGTAAACGGCACTTTCCATATACCCTAATAATTGTGGGTCGCTTAACTCGTTAAAGCTTTTTGCCGTATCGTCTATACCAAAAGTTTGATCTTGAACAGAAACAGAAAGGTCTGTTGTTTTTGTTTCATCCGTTGTTGTGTTATCCGATGTTGCCTTTGAGCTACCGTTATTGACGTTACATCCCTGCAAAACAGAAATCAGCATTAACAGTGAAAGCAAAAGAGAGACGGATTTCTTAATAATCTTTGCCACTCTGTGTTCCCTCCTGCTCATTTGATATGGCTTTTCGCTCTGCTTTTTTCTTTTTGTGTTTTTTTACGGCAATAACAATTATCAACACGAGCAGGACGGCAAAAACAGATGCGCCGATAATAACCCATTGAAGATTGTCGGTAATAAATGTCATTAACGTAAAATTCCTTGTTGTATGTTTTGCTTTTTTAACAACTGCCTGAGTTGGCTCAACTGTTGTTGGAGACTCAATTGTTTTATTGCCGGCTAAAATAATAGTTCCATCCTTACCGACTGTTGCACCCTTATCAAGATATTTTTGAACATCTGATACAGTCAAACCTGTCGCAACCACTGCTTTTAAGAGGTCGTTGCTTCCGACGTATATTTTCTTTGTTGTTAATTTTCCCGTATACTTATTGTTTGCCGTAATTGTATAAATCCCTTCTTCGGTGTATTTTTCGCCGTCTTTTGCAGGACGGTTGAAACGAACATCTTCCGTTAAACCGGTTGCGCCTTTGTTCAAGACCTCTTTTTTGATTGAAATATCCAGATAACGCGAGTTTGCAAAGTCAATATAAAAACCATTTTCCGTAATAGATGTATTGCTAAGTTCTGCTTTTGTTTTAACATCAAAGGGATAAACCATACAATTGCCGTTGCGAACCGAGAATTTAAAGAATATTCGATAGTTGCTATACTCTGGGATAATCGACCAGTCGAATATCTTTCGCGGATCGTTTTTTATTTCATAATCCAGCGCAACCTCATAGTCACCCTCCTCACATAGTTCAACCTCCGTATCTGCATCTTTAGCTGCTTTTGCAGCAAGATAATCTGTATAAACCACAGGATCTTCTTTTGCGTTATTAAAACCGGTTTTACGTATAATCAGAGCACCATGCTTAAAATCGGTTTTTGGAACACTGAAATATTCGTCAGAGCCGTTGTTATCTTCGGAAATAGAGAGTTTCTCATCGTTATTAAGCTTATTGATATCCTGCCGCAAATTAAACCACAGTTGAACCTTATCGCCGACATTTTTGAGAAAAACAGGGGATTCGCCACTGTTTTTTATTACCGAGGTATAACCATCAATATAGAAATCACCCAGTTTCCAATTAAAATGAGGATCTCCTTCTTTGATTTTTTCGTTACCGGAGTAGCCGTTGTCCCATCCTGTTTTTGTTGTTTCACCCAAATAGTATTTGTTTTTCGACGAAACATCTTCTTTCGCCTCAACTGCCAAACCGGAAGCAAAAGCAAAAAAGACCGCCAAAAGTAAAGATACTGACCGATGAATAATATTGTGTTTCATACTTATGCTCCTTTTGTACAAATATATATCATTATAACACATTTTATCGTAAAATCAATATAATTACATAAATTATAGGCAATACCGCATAATTCAGGTATGCGGATTGCGCAGTAAGTTTTTTCGTCAGGTTGTACAAATAAATCGAGGTAAGGCTGCCGCCTTGCTGAGATTTTTTGGGCAAGCTGACGGAACAAAATTCAAGCAAGCCGCGATTTTGGGGATTTATTGATTCAGCCATTCTGCCGCGTCTATGACTTCTATTCCCTCGTGCTGATAGGCGCGGCTGATAAGTCCGAGCAATTAGCCGCTTAGGGTATGCGTCACGAATCTGCAACAGCGGGGAAACCTCCCGCTTAAAGGTTTCTTTGTCAGATATATCGTTAGCGACTTGTATATACATCTTTTCGCCCTGCTTCATTGCCACAAAATCTATCTCTTTTTTATACAGCACACCGACATAAACTTCATATCCCCTGCGCAGAAGTTCTATGGCGACGATATTTTCCAATACTCGCCCGTAGTCCATATTCTTTGTTCCGAGACGAGCAAAACGAAAGCTCTGGTCGCATAGATAATACTTGTCCTCAGAGCGCAAATACTTTTTGCCTTTGATATCATATCTGCGTATCTTATAAAACGCAAACGCTTTACACAGCAAGTCAATATATTTACCTATCGTCTTATGGTCAGCTTTTGTATTGTTGGAGGACAGAGTGTTTGTGATGGTTCTTACAGATGTAAGGTTACCGATATTGTCCATCAAATAGTCTATCAGCGCGTGCAACAGCGGTTCGTTTTGCAGGCGGTTTTTATTGATAATGTCACGCACGATCAGTGCATTCAGGACTTCATTATTAATGTATCTATACTTCTGTGTTGTGTTCTTATACAGATACGAGCCTGCCATACCACCCTCGGTGATATACTGCGAAAGAGCGGCGTAGATGTTTTCTGGGGAATGTCGATATGTAAATATGATACGCACATTAATCCGACAATTTAAAATATCTAAAAAGCAGGTGACGATATGGCTGATAACAAACCGAGCAAGGAGCTTTCCGAATACGATAAATACCGCATAGTGTGCTCCAATTCAAAGAATGTACGTCTTGACTTTTACCATAACAGGGTAAAGTTTTATCCCGAATTGTCGTTGACTCTTGGGAGCGTGACGATTATATAGACGAGCTTATTGAAACTGACGAAAGAGAACAAGCCAAAAAACTCGGCAGTTCATACAAAGCGTATGAGTCTGCCGAGGAAGAAACAGAATATGAAAAAGATAATTTAGAAGAATGTCAGGAATACTTTGAAAAATTTAAGAGCAAATACAACTTTCGAGCATCAGGTTTAGCAGGACCTTTCGCTGATGATACAGGCAAACTAAAAAACGCTATGATCAATATTATGAGCGGCTCAAATGTAACGCTCAATTACGGCGAGGGTATCCTTGATTTTATTTATGCTGATTTTTTGACTATCGGAGAGGAGGAAGGATATCATAGCAAACCGGAAAGCGAAACAGAAAAGAACCCTGCTCAACTTACCGACGAAGAGTGGACACTGAAGACATATAATGATTTCGATACTACTTTTCCCTTAATCAATAGTATCGCTTACGCTTCGCTCTATTCGGCGATTTTTCCACCTCTCATTAAAGACAGTACCGACACAAGCAAAAGCATAGCCCACTACGGAAATTATCTGCTTGCGCTGCAAAAGGAGTTTTTAGAGCTGATCGAGTTTTGCTATGACGAGGATTTTTATCCCGACGTTCTTGGACGTTTATATCCAAGCGAGCGGCTTCATCTCTACAGACACGCTCACGATATGCCCACATCCTTTGAAAGAAAAGAAGAATTCAGGACTTCTCATAACATCATGGACGGCGACAAAATGCCTTACGGTACGACCGGCGATAAAATCATTAACGCCTTAAAGAATTTGAATTCCTCACCTACCGATGAGCAAAAGGAATTTGCCGAAAAATTTGGCATCAGCACAAACACACTTCTGTTTACTTTACAGCACCATATGTTTATCAGCGCAAGATATGTATGCCGTTCCATTAAAGATATGCTGGAGTTGGAGCTGACAAAAATGCTTGAGCAAAACGTCCGCTTCCGAAAGTGCAAGCGCTGCGGCAAATATTTTATTATGAAGGGTAATTACGACACACACTACTGCGACCGCATAGCCGAGGGAGAAACCCGAACCTGTCAACAGCTTGCCGCTTTGGAGAACTACAAAGCAAAAATCGCCGATAACAAGGCGGTTCCTATCTACAACAAATACTACAAACGCTACGCTGCCAGAGTAAGAGTTCATCAACTGAAAGAGGACGAATTCAACAAGTGGCGCTATCAGGCAATAACCAAGCGTGATGAATGCAACGACGGCAAAATTACGCCGAAAGAATATATCGAATGGATGGAAGCGTACTTCCCGAACCGCAAGAGGAAAAATATATAAAGAAATACATTTGTAGTTTGATGTTGTTTTTTGAAAGAATTTCAGAATTATTCATGTATTTTAGTGTAATGTTTTGAGCATTACATATTGATTTTTGCACGAATATCTGCTATACTATATTCAGAACCTTTTTTGGGGGTGTGAATATGTATAGAAAGATAACGAGTTTCTTGCAGGCGTGGAAGGAAAACGAGCACCGCAAGCCTCTTATTTTACAGGGAGCAAGACAGGTGGGAAAAACATATTCCGTTCTGGAATTCGGGCGTACCCATTACGAGAATGTCGCATACTTCAACTTTGAAACAAATCCCAAGTTGAACGAAACCTTTGAAGAGAACATCAGTCCCGATTATCTAATTCCGATTTTGTCTCATATTGCCGGTCAAACGATCGTAAGAGAAAAAACGCTGATCGTTTTCGACGAGGTGCAGCTCTGCGAGAGAGCGCTGACTTCTCTCAAATATTTTTGCGAGGACGCGCCGGATTATCATATCATTGTCGCAGGCAGCTTGCTCGGCGTTGCGGTCAACAGAGCTAAATTCTCTTTTCCCGTCGGAAAGGTCGATATGAAAACGCTTTATCCGATGGATATGGAAGAATTTATGCTGGCGCTCGGTGAGGACGATTTGGTGGAGCGGATCAAAAAATGCTTCAACACCGATACACCGCTTCCGTCAGCCTTACACGACGCCGCAATGCAGCTTTATCGTCAATATCTTGTTGTCGGCGGTATGCCGGAGTGCGTAATGCAATTCGCTCAAACAAAGGACTATATTCTTGTCCGCCATACGCAGGACACGATACTCACAAGTTATCTCAATGATATGAGCAAGTATAACAACCTGAACGAGATCAAGAAAACCCGGCTTGCTTACGACAATATCACCGTTCAGCTCTCGAAAAAGAATACACGTTTTCAGTATAAGCTGATCAAGGAAGGCGGACGTGCGTCCGAATTTGAAAACGCTATTGAATGGCTTTGTCTGTCAGGTATCGTGTCGCAGGTTTATAAGGTTGAGCAAATCAAAAAGCCGCTTGAGAACTACCGGGACATCGACGCATTCAAGATTTATGTATCGGATTTGGGACTGCTTTGCGCTAAAAAGGATTTAGCTCCCAACGATATTCTGTATATGGTTGAGGAACTAAACGATTTCAAGGGTGGTATGGCGGAAAACTATGTCAATGTGCAGCTCACCTGCAACGGATATCACACCTACTATTGGGAGTCTGACCGTGCGGCTGAAATTGATTTTGTCATTCAGCGCGACGGACAAATCATCCCAATCGAGGTTAAATCCGCCGACAACACCAAAGCCAAGAGCTTAAAGGTCTATATGGACGCCTACAAACCCGCTTATGCAATCAAGCTCTCTGCTAAAAACTTTGGTTTTGAGGATAAATCGAGTAGGGTGAAATTTCTCCGCCCTCTCACACCACCGTACGTGCCGTTCGGCATACGGCGGTTCAATTCAATTTCAAAGTATGCTGTCTAAGAT
>CADASG010000074.1 GCA_902790475.1 uncultured Ruminococcus sp.
CTCACACGTCGGCTCCGGCATGATTGCCGTCGTTTTCCCCGGAAAGAGAAACCTGCAGGCTTAATATTTATAAGACACAAAAATACCCTCCCGTCAATTCCGGGAGGGTTTCGTTTTATCATACAGCTCCGCAAACGCGCGGGTCATGTGGGTATATGTTTTTTTCAGCCGGGGCTTTTGCGTCAAATTGTCTATCCCCTTGAAATTTGCGTTAAAAAGCTCAATTTTGCCCGATTTGCCCTTATACCGTCAAAGGTCGTAAAATCGATTTCTGAGCCCGTCAGAGGCGCTATACACGCTTTTGTGCGCGGGTTCTTGACTCCGAGCAGATACCAGGCAAGTCTGATTTCGAGCTGATTGTCCGCAAGGCAGAAGTCCGCGAGAGAATCAAAGTCCTCTGACGCAGGATTAGCGTTTCCGTAGCGCAACAATCCTGTCTCAACAGACTTAGGCGGAATTGTGACGTCCTCGTCGGGAAGATACATCTCATTCGAGACAAGCATTTGAATCGGGCGGTATTCGCCGCTGTTTTTCTCAAAAGGTTTCTTCTCGTCCTCGCCGAATATGCCGCGCAGAACAGCATATTTATAGTGGAAAACATCACGGTACGCGTCACACAGCAGACGCGTATTTTCTTTTCCGTTGATTTCGAGCAGGTAATCGACGGGTTCGGTAAACTCAAGATCCTTGTCCTTCGCCGATTTGCTGCCCTCGGCGGTTATCTGAATGGGCACGTAATAGGTATCGTTGTCAAAGTCAAAGTCCTTCGGCAGCGACACGAGAAGATGCATATAGTCCGCGTCGTACTGCACACAGACGCGGCTCTCTCCCACTCCGATGCTCTGAGTCCATTCCGAAGCGTCGCCGTCCGGATAGATATCGCTCGTATCAAAGCCAAGCAAGCCGTAGCCCTGTTCGGCGGACGAGAGGTCGTGCGTGCGCATTGCAGGGTCGTCGGGGTAGTACATGTCAATGTTCCATGTGCGTTTGAACCACTCGTCCTGCCACGAGAAAAGAAGTCCTCCGCAGCAGCCAGCCTCGCGGATATCGGCGGTCATTCGCGCGTTGAGCCAGCCCTGTTCGTCCTCGTTCAAGCCGCCCTGCTGATAGTTGTTTATGCCGATATGCGCCACTCCGCGCGAGGTGGACAAGCCGTACTCCGCGATAAGAAGCGGCCGTTTATACTGCGTTTTCAAGTCCTTCGGATTCATCACCGTGAAAACGCGGACGGTGTTTGCGTTCATTGCCGCAATCTGACGGAACCATTCCATGAAGGTGTCATATGTGGTGTCGGGACTCTTGAGGTCGGTCTGCGGCTCAGTAAGACCCATATTCACGCCCTTGATGTAGACCTTCTCTCCGCTGCCGTCCGAGGTGCGCCGGTAGAAATATCCGTTGTCTGACGCAAAGAACGGCATTCGGACATCGCCCGTATCAGGCAGGTCAAGCCGCGCCGGTGCGGCGCTGAACGCCGATTGTTCAAAGCAACCCGCGAGCGTCAGCGCGATCATCGCCGCCAGTATCAGAGCGGTTATTCGCTTCATCGGTAAGCTCCTTTCGCGTTCATTTGGTCGGTTCTGCCTTGCTGCTCTCTCTGTACTGCCTGATATATTCCTGGAGTTCGAAATATGAAGGTTTCAGACGCTCATGCCAGGTCGGAGTATTCCAGCCGGTATAGGTGTAGCTGCCTCCGAAGGAAATGGATTTTTTGCTCTTGTCGGTGCAGACGCCCATGCCAAAGCTGAAAGAATCATAGTCCTGCGGCGCAAACACCTGCTCCTGCCAAAAATCGCTCATCTGCTGTTTTGACGACGGATCCATGACGTTGAGGAGCTGCCACGGAATACGCGGTGTAGGTATCCACCTTGCCGTTTTCGTCTGTCTTTTTCAGGTAGTCCTCCTGATAATTCAGGCTGTCGGGATAGTAGGGATAGATGTGGTATGACGCGAACATACCCGCGCCGAAATTGCGGAACTTTACGTTCTCGGTGTTGACGGTCGCCTTGTCCTCGTCGTAATGCGGCTCGTTTGGGTGACTGAGCGGGTCGGTGGTGATCCAGTTTGTGAACGCGAGCGGAGCCTGGAACTTGTATTCGTCGGTTTCGTGCTCTATCATCGCGTCGCCCACACGGCAGAGAAACGCCTCGAATGGGGTCGCGGACTGGGTGTAGAGATATTTGCCGTCGTAGTCGCTCATATCGGGGTGCTGCTCGTTTGTGTTCAGAACAAGATTCGGATCCCACTCTATGCCGATGATCCAGCCGGCGAGCCAACGCGAAACGTCCGTGCGGTAGGTGCCGGAAGCCTTGCCTGCCGACTCAGGGATAAGTGCGTTGCCGTGGATAACGTCAACAAGTGAGATCGCGTCGGTCTTGAACCCGCTGAGAATCTTCTCGTTCTCGGCGTAAACATCGCCTAAGCGCTCGATATCGTCCTCGTTGACCCAGATACCCTGATATAGATAAACAGGCTTTTCGGCTTTTTCATTAAAGTCCCTGAGCGCGAGATAGAACTGCGGACGCATTGTGGTATATACGCGGACGCAGTTGCAGTTCATTTCGCTGATGTATTCGAACCAACGAAGATATGTGTCATAGCTGATGGTCAGGTCGCCCGGGAAAAGCGCGGGCTCGGAAGCGCCGATATTGACGCCCGTCATAAGCTCCTCCTGCCAGCCGCCGTTTTTGTAGACATAGAAGGATTTTCCTTCGGTTTTGAATTTGTAGCTCAGGTCGTTGACAGTATCGGTAAACTCCTCGTTTTGCTGCTGCGGCGCGTCCTTGTCGCCGTTTTCCCGAGTAAAGGAAAGCTGCTTTATACCGAACGGCGCCAGCAAGCCAGTCTGAGCCAGCAGAAACAGAGTAGCGATTGTTGCGACGACCGCGATAACGTACTTTTTCATTGCTCAAACTCCTTGCGCTTGATTTTGCCCCAGGTTTTTCTGAGCTTTCTGTATTTGAGAATACCCTCCAGACGGAAAACGGAAATCATCTGGCGGTATCCGAAATTTTCGAGAATAGCGTAGATAGAAATTGAAATACTCTGCTTGGCGGTCATTGCCGCGCGGTGGGTGTACTGCTCGAGCACCAGACTGCCCTCGGACAGAATGACGCCCAGAAGCACCGCCAACAGAAAATACATGACGAAGAAGAACATATTCAGCTCGCCCATGATAAGAGAGAACGGTATCAGGAAGTAACCGATCGTTTCGATTGCAGCGCCGAACAGCTCGAAAATCCAGTTGTACGGCATCGAAAATAATCCGACCATGCCGTAGCGAGGATTGAAGGTCATGCTCCAGTGCGAAACGAGGGTATCCATCAGTCCGATTTGCCAGCGTCTACGCTGACTGCGGATATCTCCGATCGACATAGGACCCTGTGTCCAGCATATAGCCAGCTCGTTGAATCCCTGTTCTTTGCCGCCATCTGCAGGATCTGTTCGTCTTCCTCATAGCCGAATTCGGCAAGAGCCTTGATACAGGCGATTTTATGCTGCTGGTTGTTGCCCGTCGCGCCCGAGAGATACATCTGACGGAACGCGTCGAGCCTGAAGTGAGCAATCGCCTTGATGATAGTATTTTTCATATAAGGGTTGCAGGTTTCGAACAGCCTTGAGGCAAGCTCAACCCTGTCGCCCGAGAAAACGTCGAAAAACTCGTTGACAATGCGCGCGAAATACATTCTGTCATCCTGGATTGAAAGCAGGTATTCCGCAACGACGTCGGTATCGCCGAACTTCGCGAGTCCCATCGCCGCGTTGTAGGCGAGGTCGCGGTTCTTGTTGTCCACATACTTGCGAAGCTCGTCGCGGTACTGCGAGGCTCCCAGATCAGACAGTCTGCGGCAGGCGTAGCTCTTGCGGTAAACATCTCCGTTTTCGAGCATTTCCGCGTAGATTTCCACAGGCTTTGCCTGCTCGTTGACCTCGTCGATTATCACGTCTACGCCCTCGTCGCCGCTCTGGTCGCGGTACTGACGCATAGCTTCGATCGATAATTCATATACCTCAAAATCCCCGTTGACGGATCCGCAACATTGAGCCAGTTCCACGGCAGACGAATCTGCTGCATAATATAGACCTTGGAATTACCTTCCTTCTTGTTGAAGCGGCTGACTGCGGTATAAAACTCCGGCGGCAGCAGATCCTTGGCTACTATGCAGTTCGCGCCGAGCTCTGACGCGTTTTCAATAAGCTTTTCATAGAAGGTAAAGTCGCGGGTGTACATTGTTTTTCCCGGCTCGCAGGCGTTAATAGCAACCGCCTTAAGGCTAATTGACTTCCACTTGCCGTCCTCGAGAACCTGGAACTTGCCGTTGTTTACGCGCGAAACCTCTTCGTGGTGCTTTGTCTCCTCCGTATAGCGCGTAGAAGCGGTATCGCTCAGGATCTTGCGCATGAGAGGATTGTAGAAATTCCAGTAGAAGTTTGAAATATAGCCCTGCCTGTCGTATGAAAACAGCTGGAAAAACTGGCTGGCGAACAGGAACTTGCCGTAGCGTCCGCCCGAAACGTAATCGCCCCCTGCCCCTTTCAAGTAGACATTTTTTGAAAGAAATATCCAGTCACATCGCAGCCGCCGAAAAATTACGTGTCCTTTTCAGGTTCTATAACACAGTTGAGCAGTGGTCAGAAAGCACGTCATTCACGTGCGCAAACAAGCTATTCTGCACGCGATATCCCTGATAATGAAATGTAATTGACGTGCGTCGCGCACGCGGAGAACAGTGTGTTTATTCAAATTGGCGTTTTTGTGTTGAAAAACGCTTGACAAAACCGCGTGTCTGTGGTATCATATTTCCTGCAGGTGAGCGAGGCTCACCACGCAGCATTTTTTATTTAGGGGTATAGCTCAGTTGGTAGAGCAGCGGTCTCCAAACGTGAACGCCGCAACGAATATCTGCATAAATACTGAACTTTCAAGGCTTGGAACGTCCGTTTCAAGCCTTTTTTCGTGTTTGCGATTTTGAAAGATGTTAAAGTTATTTATGCAAAATCGAGGTCAGAACTTGCAAAAAATCACGGAAGATCATCAAAAGACCAGCACTTTTCCGACAGCAGAGAAAGGATACCTGATACTTTTTTGAGTTATGGAGATTAGTTGCTCAGGGTAATTCTGATTCATCAGAAATCAACTTCGCGGTAATTGATAAACGCTCCCTCATAAATTTCAAATCACACCAGCTATAATTCTAAATCCTACCCCAATAAATCATAAATGCTGTGCTAAACCATTTCAATTAAGCACAGCATTCTCTTGTTTAATGATTATTCTATTGAGATTTCCTACAGCACTTTCAGCATGAGATATTCAAGTCGTTTTTTTAGTTTTGAAAAATCGCTTTTCTTTGTTTTATGCGGCGCAAATTTTGAGCGAATCAATCTCTAAACCGGTTTGCTGTATCTTGCAATCTGTCTAGAAATTTGATATGATACTAGCATACCGAAGGAGCGTGGACAGGATGAGTGAGAGCAAGCACAACCGCAGGACGCAAAGAACCAAAAGGGCGATCTACACCGCGTTTGCCGGGCTGTTGTCCGAAAAGGAGCTGCACAAGATCACCGTGCAGGAGCTGGTGGACAGAGCGGATATCGGACGCGCGACGTTTTACACGCATTATCTTGATATATACGATCTCAATGATAAGATCGAGGGAGAGACCATGACCGAGATCGCGTATATCGCGCTGGAGCTCGGCGAACAGCCCGCGGAGGAATTTTTCAAGAGTCTGCTTGATTATATGTATGATAACCGCGCGGTGTTCAAGATGATTTTCAGTCCCAACAACACCGGACAACTGCACGCCGACCTCACCCAAATGATCGAGGGTGTGTTCCGTCAGGTAGAGAGCGAGAAAACCGGCTCCGGCATCGACGACAAGCGCCTTGCCTATATGAGCCGCTACCGCGCGCAGGGCTGTCTGGCGGTGATCTCGATGTGGGTCGAGGGCGGCTTTGCCGAACCGAAGGAGTTTATTGTGGAGACGATCACCGAGCTTGACAACGGTATAGAAGGTTTATTTTCATGAAGCACAAAGCAATCCCCGTGTCATTTTGGCACGGGGATAATTTTGTATTTTACATTCCTTTATATTCGATCAACCAAATTCCGTACTCTCTGTTATATTTACCTTTATTATATAATTTCACGTACTCTTGATACAATTCGTAGGGAGCGTTTGCGTGTTTGGGATTGGGAGATAATTTGACTTTCATATATTGTACAAAAAGGTATTTATCCATATAACTGCCGTATTTATTAAATTCCTTCATATTTCTGATATAATCCGCAAAGTATTTTTCATCATAATGGTTATTGCTCTCGTTCCACTTTTTCCAGCCGGCATATTCCTTGTAATCCTCAAAGGTGAGATCCGCGAATGCGGGACAAGAGTTTTTCCATGCGGAGAGCTCATTTCTCATTTTTTCTTCCTGAGCCTTTTCCTCGTCCAACTTGTTTACCGCGTTTTTCTCATCCGTTGTGATCGGATCGCCGAGCGTTACGATCTTCTTTTCGTAAGAGCTGCAGTAATAATAGCTTGAACTGCAGTAAATGAAGTACGAATAAAGGTCTGCTCTGCGATAAGAATAAACCAAAATGTTCTCTTCCTCGCATTTAGGGTCACATATATTGATACCCTTTGCGTAAACATTGCAGTCATATAACAGATTTCCGCCGTATTCGCCTAAGCCCTCGGTTCCGACTCTGTGCTCTTCGGTTTGAAGGTTAGAATCGGTCAGGATATATCCCGGAAGGATGTCTGTCTCGACATTCTTCAAATTAAAATCACAATAAAGCGCCTTGTTATTTTTGAGGAAGGTGTAAATAGAGGTGTTGGGATAATTTTCGCGTACATAAGCCGCCAATGCCTTGATATCGTCTGTGGAAAGCGCGCTCTTGTTGATGTAGTCGTTTGTCTTGGAAGTTCTGTTTTGGTAGAGCTCTGCATATTCAAAACGTCCGCAAACCTTGTCAATCGACTTGCTTCCCTTGAAGATGAATTTGCCGGTGTTGTGCTTCCGGAAGTTATCTGCGCCTGTGGCTGCCGCTGTGAGCATTTTTGCGGCGTCGTCAGCGTCCAAGATCTCTCTTGCCTTGTCAAAATTGTCGTAATCGGATTTGAATATGCCGTTTCCGAGCGCCTTGACGTCCGCTTCCTTGAAAAAGTAAACCGCGTCGGCTGCTTTCTGACATTCAGCGATAAGAGAGACCGCGTACATATACTGCTTTGTCAGATCCTCGGCTGCGCCGAAAGCCTTGTTGTAGGCTTCACGCTCTATCATACATGAGGGAGCCTTGTCGTTGTAGAGCAGATCGAACATACAATCAGATACATATTTGTTGCTGCCGTCCATATAATCTCTGATGATGGTGCAGTAACGCTTAACGTCTCTGAAATCCGCGCCCTTTTTCAGTGACGCCAGCTTCATCATCTTCTGCTGATTGTTGAGTTCATCATCGCTCTCGATCGAATAAATATCCTTTGCAAAGTCCTCGAGCGCTGCGCTGAGATTGCGGTAGTTTGTCTTTAGCTCGCTTAGCTCGGTCTTGTTGCCGAGCCATGCGATATTGCGGTCAATATTGTTGTTGAGAGACTTAAGATTTTTGCTGATATCATCAAGCTTCTGATCCATTTTGTCGAGCTTGTTGTTTACCGCTGTGATCGGATCGTCGCCTTTGACGTTCGCATTGAACAGGGTTTTGAACGGCGATACCAAAATGCTCGCTCCGGGGAAAACCTGTCCGAGCGTATCAAACGCGGCGTT
>CADASG010000075.1 GCA_902790475.1 uncultured Ruminococcus sp.
ACTCTCTGCCCAGTCGTGATCTGTAACGACCTTGAGCTCGATGTTGTTGGCAGGCTGTACGTCTGTGAAGGTGATGCTGTACTTGCCGTCCTCACCCTTTGTCATGTCTGTAGCTGTGTTGGAAGCGTCCCAGCTTGCGCCGAAGATGTCCTCGGAGGAACCTGCGATGCTGTAAACTTTTTCAGCTGCGGGCTCGGTGGGCTCGTCGGGAGTGGTTACGGGAGCCTCTGTGGGAGCCTCGGTAGGCTGCTCGTCGGGAGTTGAGGGTTCAACAGACTCGGGAGGAGTAACTGTGATGGTTACCTTAGCGCCCTGTCTGGTAGCGTATACAAAGTCTCTGAGGTCGAGCTGAGCCTTAACGGTAGAGCCGGACTCGTCAACGTGAACGTAGATGTTCTTGCCGTTGTAAGCAGCGTCAAACTGCTCGCCGCTGGTGCATACAAAGTCTTCCTCGGGAGCGCCGAAGTTGTTTGCCCAGCCGCCGTTTACTGCAAACTTGATCTGATAGTTGAGATCCTCGTCTACATCTTCAAAGGTGATCTCATAGATGCCTTCGGCAACCTCGCTCATCAGGTTAGCGTCGTCGTCGGGATCCCAGTTGGAATCGTTGAGCCAGTTGTCCTGACCGTTGCCGACCGCGCGAACTTTATCTACTATAAGTTCAACATCAACGGTAACGCCGTCGCCTGTTACGGTGATCTGCTTTGTCTCGGGATCGAAGGTTACGGTTACATCGCAAGCCTCGGTAACGTTGAACTTAACGTTAGCGCCGGAAGCGTCGCCGTAACTCTCTGCCCAGTCGTGATCTGTAACGACCTTGAACTCGATGTTGTTAGCAGGCTGTACGTCTGTGAAGGTGATGCTGTACTTGCCGTCCTCACCCTTTGTCATGTCTGTAGCTGTGTTGGAAGCATCCCAGCTTGCGCCGAAGATGTCCTCGGAGGAGCCTGCGATGCTGTATTCTTTCTCAGCTGCGGGCTCGGTTGTGGGCTGCTCATCGGGAGTAGTTACGGGAGCTGCCGTGGGCTCGGTGGGTTCTGTGGGTGTGCTCTCGGGAGCTGCCGTGGGCTCGGTGGGTTCTGTGGGTGTGCTCTCGGGAGCATCTGTGGGCTCGGTGGGTTCTGTGGGTGTGGATACGGGCTGATCCTTTGTAGCCAAGGTGCCGCGTCCTGCCAGATAGAGCTGGAGCAGAGTAACGTCGTCGACGGTAACATCGTCGTCACCCGTAACGTCCATTGCCCAGATCTGAGCGTCGGTGATTTCTGCCTTGTTCAATCTGTCTGCCAGATAGAGCTGAATAAAGGTAACGTCGTCAATATCAATGACGCCGTCGGCATTCGCGTCTCCGATCTGGAGCTGTTGTGTTTCAGCCGCAAAGGCGGATACGGAGCCCAGGCATGAGAAGCATGACAGAGCCAGTACCATCGCCAAAATCAAGCTGAGTACTTTCTTGTGTTTTTGCATGGTAATAATTCCTCCTTTTTATTGTTGAACATATAAATGAACACAATATATTATATCAAAGGTCACATAAAAATGCAATGGCTATTTTGTCACTGTTTTAATAATTTTACGCGAAATCACTAAAATTTACATAAAAATGATTTGTTATTTTAATAATTATTTGTTATAATACAAAATTTCAAATAATTAAATAGTCAATATTAACAAAAATGGCAAAAAAGATTTGTAAAAAAAGATGTGCCGGCTCTCTGCGTCGAACGGTATTCGACAGTATTACAATACGCTAACCGCAAAACAAAAAGGGCCTGCGATGCAAGCCCTTGGGGTTATCCTTTTCTGTATGATGAGGGGGTTTTGTCGAAATACATTTTGAACGCGCGGTTGAAGTTTGAGAGGTTGTTGAAGCCCGACAGCGACGCGATCTCGATGACAGGCATATCGGTCGTCATCAGCAGCATGGCGGCGCGGTTGAGCCTGAGCTCATTGACATAGCCTACAAAGGTGCTGTCCATCAGCTCCTTGAACAGATGAGACACATAGTAGCGGCTGATGCCCGTAGCATCCGCGACCTCTTCGAGCGAAACTCCCTCGCTGTAGTGCTCGTCGATATAGTTTGTTACGCGCATGAGCGCGCGGTATTTTTTGCTCTTTGACTCCGCGTCGATGATCTTTACATAATCGTTGGCGAACAGCTCATAAAAGAGCTCGTACATTTTTGAGTAAACCTGAAGCTGGAAATAATTGCCCTTTTCGGTTTCCGCTTTCCTGACAGTTTTCATGCAGTCCGACATAGTGCGGTAAGACGCGTCCTGCTCGCGGATGACCGCGTAGTGAGAGCAGTGACCGCTGACCAGCGCGCGGATTATGTTCTGAGGGATAAAGTCCTGAGTCGCGGCGGCAGGGTTGGTAAAATTAAGCGACACCGCCTGTACGTCGGCATCTGAGTCACCCGTCAGCTTATATTTATTGTTAGGCGCGATAAAAAAGATGTCATCTGTTTTTAAAGGGACCGCGGAATTGCTGACCTCCATGGTCACGCTTCCGGAAAGCACCTTGCCGAACAGCGCCTCGTGGTGCAGGTTTTGATTTCCGTTGACAATCATTTTTCCGCACACAACCCTGAACGCGGAGTTGGAAGCGGACGTTGCCTTTTCTAATTCCAGAGCCATATCTTCCCCCATTTTTTACAGTATTTGAAAAGTCGATCATTTGTTATTCCCGTTTATCGTTACGGCAGCGATCCCGCGAAGTGAAAGCTCCGCAGCGTCGCCGCATTTTTGTGTTCAATAAAGATCCTGCCAACAAAACAGTGTATAATAACACATATTCATTATTGGCTATCAACATTGTAGCAGAATATACTACCCTTGTCAACCTAATATTTGGAATAAAAATATAGGCATGTTATATTACACTATGTCATAATGAGAGGTAAGCCGCCTGATCTGCTCCTGATATGCCTTTACCGCTCTCTGCGGAGTGAGCAGCTTTACGTCGGTTCCGAGTCCGAAAAGCCACGCGTAAAACTGCGGACTGAGAAAGACTCTCACGTTGATCATAAAAGAGTGATCCGTTTCCTTTATAATATACAGGTCGGAGCCGAAGCGATCGACCATTACGCCGATAAGGTTATTTTTGACGGAAAGCTTGACGTCGCACTCCTCGCCGCCGAACATTGAAAACATGCTTTTGGCATAGCGAGCCGGGTTGAACTTTTTAAAGATCTCCTCTCCGTCGCGGCTGTCGCTGAGCAAAAAGATCTTTTCCATCTTATCGACGCGGTAGTGCTTGATCTTGCCTGCGGCGCTGTCATATGCCACAAGATAGTAGTTTTCATCATCCCAGCACAGCGCCCACGGCGAAACGACATAGCTTTCGCCGTTTTTTCGCTCTGAACGGACGATCTTTTTATCGTCGCCGAAGTTCACCCTCCACTCCATATATTTGAAAGAGACCTTTTTTCCCCGAGAGATCGCGTTGTGCAAAAAGTCCACGTTATAATAGATCTGCTCGTTGAGGGTTTTGACGCGGTTGGTCACCACCACCTCGCGGTGAAGCAGCTTCCCCTCGTTTTCGCTGACAAGCCCCTCCAGCTTTTCGATAAGCCTCAGGCTTTTGGAACGGGTGATAAACTTTGAGCTTTGGATAGCATCCACCAAAAGCTTTAGCTCGGCGATCTCAAACTCGCGGCTTCCTGCAAAGTATCTAACGGTATTGGAGCGCACGCTGCATATATCCATGCCGAAGCTCTCCAGGATCTCCAAATCGTCGTAAAAGCTCTTGCGTTCTGTGCGAATACCGTACGCCGCAAGCGCTTCCTTGATCTCGCTGAAGGTCATAGGATGGTTTTCATCGGTTTTTTCGAGCAAAATCTTTCTCAGATAAAGCAGTTTTTGTTTTTGCATTGAGCTTTTAGCCATCAACAGTCCTCCCTATATCCCTGCCAAGGTGTACGCCAGCGAGACCGCAAGGGGCATGGTTATAATTGACACAAGCGTTGTCGCCGCCACCGTGCCGACGCTGAGCCTGACGTCGCGGTTAAATTTCGCTGCAAACATGGTAGTCGTTGCGGCAGTGGGCGCGGAACACGCTATCGCGAACGCCACCGTCATCTTCGGGTCGAGCCGCAGCGCCGCCATAACGACCGTGACCGCAGCCGGGATCACGACCAGCCGCAGCAGCATAGCCAAATAGGTTCCCTTGTCGGCGAACGCATCTTT
Source organism: uncultured Ruminococcus sp. (assembly GCA_902790475.1). GTDB lineage: Bacteria > Bacillota > Clostridia > Oscillospirales > Acutalibacteraceae > Ruminococcoides. The sequence continues at coordinate 4,185 of CADASG010000075.1, forward strand.
GAATTTCACGCCCGACAGGTAAAAACCGATGATGAGCATAGGCAGGGGCGTGTTGAGATTAGCCAAATGTCTGACGGGCTCGGCGATAACCACGGGCAGCTCGATTTGGAGCATAAACAGGATCATCGCGGCGATAACGCCGATTATCCCGGGGTTCAGCGCCAGCTTTTTAAAGGAGAGCAGCTTTTTGTCTCCGCTCATATCGACCAGACCGTATGTCCAGCAGCAGACGTTGAAGACCGCGACGAATATCGAGCCGAAAAACCAGCCGTCGTCGCCCAGCAGCGCCTTTTGCAGTGGGAGCGACATAAAGCCGCAGTTTGAAAAAATCACCGCAAATTGCAGCACCTTGCGGCGGTTTTCGTTTTTGTCGCGGATAAAAAGCCTCGCCGTCAGGATCGCGGCTATCATAACTGCGGTCGCCGTCAGTGCCGCAACGCCGACCTTGCCCAGCAGCTCCCAACTGAACGGCCGCTGAAACGCCGACACCATTACGCAGGGCGTTACCAAATAGAGAACGATGTCGGTCATCTTCTTCGACACCTGCTCGTTGAGCACTCCCTTTTTGCCGCAGCCGAAGCCTGCGCCGATCAGAATGAACAGCACCAGCACCTGCTGTGCAACTGCGATAAAGTTTTCCCAAAACATCATTTTCCCACCCCGTCGTTCTCAGGTTTGTGCAGCTCATGAAATTACATAATAAATCAGTATAACATATATAATGCGTTTTTGCAACGTGAAAAAAGTCTTAAAGCAACGCCGCACCAATTTCCGCACCAATTTTTTCAATAATTTTTAGCTCTCTTATTGAAAAAAAAAGAAAGATGTGCTAAAATATTATTACCAATATATTAATGTGGGGTGTTTAAATATGTTAAAAAAACTGGCATGTACCATAATGTCGCTGCTTATAGCGGTTTCCTGCATGACTATGTATCGAACCACAATTTCGGCGGCAGAGGACAACGGCGCAGTCTCCGCAGGCTCGCAATCCATGTACGCTCAGAACAATGTACAGGGCGGAGCTATTCTTCACTGCTTCTGCTGGTCGTATGACCAGATCCGTCAGAACATGGCGGCGATCGCAAACGCGGGCTACTCCGCAGTGCAGACCTCTCCCATTCAGCTGCCCAAGGACTATATGAGCGGCACGATCAAGGGCGAGTGGTGGAAATGCTATCAGCCGCTGTCACTCAGCGTGGCGAACAGCAATAACTGGTTCGGCACGAGAGCGCAGCTCAAGGCGATGTGCGACGAGGCTGAACGCTATAAGATCAAGGTCATCGTTGATATCGTCGCAAACCACGTAGCCAACAACGGCACCGACGGCGGCGGCTATGCCAACGTAAATTCCAATGTTGAAACAAGTCTGAAAAACGCGAATTACTACCATTCAATCAATTCGCCCATCACAGACGCCAACCGCTACACCATCACTCAGTACCACATGGGTATGCCCGACCTCAACACCGGCAACACCTATATCCAGAGCCGCGTGCTGGCGCTTTTGAAGGATTGTGTTGATCTTGGCGTAGACGGCTTCCGCTTTGACGCTGCGAAGCATATCGAGCTGCCCACCGACGGCTCGTCCTATGCAAGCAACTTCTGGCCTTATGTGACAAACGGCATCCGCAACTACAAAAGCGACGTTTACCTTTACGGTGAGATCCTCGGCAGCGCGGGCACCGCAACCTCTAACTACACTCAGTATATGAGCATCACCGAGGACGTCTCCTCCAACGACGCGCTGACCGCGGCTAAAAACGGCAACGCATCGTCGCTGAAAAACTACTATCTTGACAAGGGCGAAAATCCCAATCAGGCGGTCATGTGGGCGGAGTCGCACGACACCTTTATGCGCGACAAAAACCCCACCTCCGCTATCGCCAACAGCTACATAGTCAAGGCGTGGGGCATCACAGGCTCGCGCAACGACATAACTACCCTCTATCTTGCGCGTCCCGGTACTTCGACCATGATGGGTCAGGCAAACACCTCCGACACCACATGGAAGAGCAAGGAAGTAACCGAGATCAACAAATTCAAAAACTACTTCAAGGGTCAGAGCGAGTATCTCTCAAGCTACGGCAACACAGCGTATGACGAGCGCGGCACCACGGGCGTCAGCATTTCAAAGCTTGACGGCGGCGGTTTTGTTACTCTGCCCGCTCACACCATGGTAGCAGGCAGCTACAAGGATCAGATCTCGGGCAATAACTTCACCGTTTCCGGCGGATATATCACAGGTATAGTCGGAAGCACCGGCATAGCGGTTGTTTACAACGCTCCCAACGAGCAGGTTCAGCCCGTTACCGAGGCTCCCACCACCGTTACCGTTACACAGCCCACTACAGCTGCTCCTACTCCCACCAATGTCCTGATCGGCGACGTGCATGTTGACACCAGCATCGACATCAAGGACGCTACCATGATCCAGCGCGCCCTTGCCGGATACGAAACTCTCGGCATGAGACAGGTCACGGCAGCGGACTGCGACGGCAACGGGATCATCACGATCAACGATACGACCGAGCTCCAGCGCCATATCGCCCATTACACCGGCAACACCCGAATAGGAACCACGGTCAGCGCGATCATAACCGATGAGATCCCGCAGTATTCTATGACCTTCCTAAATTCACTTGACTGGACAGGACCCATCTATTGCTACTACTGGTCAACATACGATCAAAGCATGGTAGAGTGGCCGGGCAAGCCGATGACGCCGATAGGCACCAACAACGCAGGAAAGACGATCTATCAAACCGATATCCCGGCGACCGCCGAAAAGGTCGTGTTTACGAACCAAACCTATCAAACAATAGATATACCCGTCAACGACTCCGCAAGGTACTACGCGCACAACACCACAAACTCAGAAGGCCGCTACACGGCGATAGCTTGGTGATTTAACGGCGATATAACAGTCGTTGCACGGCAATAGCGCGGTTATCTAAGCACAAACCTTACCACGGCAATAACGTGATTATTTGATCACAATACCTTACCACAGCAATATCATTCTAATATCATAATATTATCCCAAAAACCAAAACCGGGGCAGCGCCTAAAAACGCTGCCCCGGTCATCGTGTTTGCCCAGAATGGGCAGCAACTTGGTGGTGAAAGTCCACTACACGCTTGGCAGTAGGAAGTGTTAGCTGAGGGCAAGGGTGTCCGTTGTGAGGCGGAATCTGAAGTAAGCCTAAGGCAAACTCTCGGTCTGACGAAC
>CADASG010000076.1 GCA_902790475.1 uncultured Ruminococcus sp.
CTCTCAAACAGACGCGGCCGCCAATTATGGCGACCGCTCTGTTTTGATCATAAAAATACCGCCTATGTATTACTACACAGACGGTTTGTTATTGGTATCTATTGTTACTTGTCTTAATTCGGCTCCGCGGATAAAACCCATCTTGAAGGCATGAAGCTCATGCAGATTAATAAGGTCTTCAAACACCTCTCGGTACTGTCCGATGATTCTCTGAGCTTCATCATCCAGACCCTCGGACAGCTTCGCGGTTTGCGAGAGCTTGGATAATAATTCTTTATATTTTGAATCGCCTGCGATATCCACGGCTATTTCTTCCGCGGGATTAATTTCTCCGTTGTAAAACTCCTTAAAAAAGTCCATATTGCCGCCTCCTTTCAGCCAACAACAATACTACAGCTTTACCTTAATGTCCAGCTATATTTTACGGTGTTTTCATGTTTTTTTCAAGAGTGGAAATCCGGGCATTCAGCTCGTCGTATTTACGCTGCGCCCTTTCTTTCATGCCGGCATAAGCCTTGCGCTCACACTCTTTGAATGATCTTATCTTATTCAGGATTTTTGCGTAAACGTAAAGCATCACGCAGATCCCAAGCATCAAAATTACACCGATGATGATACCTATGAAAACTGCACCTAATTCAGTCATTTGTTTCCTTTCTGCAGTAAAACAGCCGTCAGAAGCAACACACTCCCGACGGCTGATACCGCTATATGATTTTTGTTTCTAAAGTTTGGGGATCAATGACGATCACCGTTTTTTCTTGCTCCTGTGCATATCGAATCGTATTGCCTGTACCGCTTGGTTTGCCATTCCAAACTGCGATGATGATATCGCTTGAATCCACCATATACCGATTCCGCTTTTGCATACAATCCTTATCGTAGTGGTGTTGGAGCATGGTTTCCTTGTCGCATTGCTCTGCGATCCGATAGTATCTTTCGCGCTGTGACTCGCTCCACTTTACCGCCTGTGTTTCACACGGAAATGCACATTCCAATGTGATTTCAGGGTGCCTTGCCTTCAGTTCGAGAACAACTTCGGCACAGATTTGGTCGATTCCCAATGCCATGCCCGAGATAAAGTGTGTAACACCTTTTTCGGTTATCAGCTTGTTCAGCAGATTCCATATCAAAAACCTCATTCTAATACACTGTGGGTTTTGCTCATCATAGCCAAACGGGAGGGAATTCGGTCGGTGTCCTGTAAAACAGCAAGTGATTTTCGTATCCATACTTTTCATCCTTTTGTATTTATTTGATACATTGTGTATCTCTTACACACAGTATATCACAAATGAATGTCAAAGTCTGTCGAAATTTGACCGCAAAATAAAAAAAGCTGCGTGTTTTTTTCACGCAGCTCCATGTTATTCGCTTTTGGCCTGACGAATCATCAGTTCGACCATATCAAGAATCTTATTTCTTTCCTCAAGCGGAAGGTTGCCAATCTGCTCCGACAAAATACTGGCTCTTGAATCCGAAGAGCGGGTAATAACATCGCAAAAGATGGCATCAGCCGATGTGTCCAGACCGTTGATAATATCAATCAGCCTTTCAATTCTCGGAAATGTCGCGCCGCGTTCAACGGTCGAAAGATAATGCGCGGGTAATCCGAGTTTCTCAGCTAAATCCTCCTGAGTAATGCCTAATTCTTCTCTGCGTTGCTTTATTCGTCTGCCAATTCTTTTATCAATCATGCGCTTCAACTCTTTTCTTATACTCTATCTAATGAATAGTATAACGGTTTAAGGCACAATTCAACAGAGCATATTCCGCACATACTGTATGCTATAGATACAATATTATGTGAAAAACTTTTCAGATCTAAATGACTGTCCAGATATAAAGCGGCGCGGTGATCGTGAAAATCAGACAAGCAAAAAGTATTGCCGGTGCCGTAAACTCGAACTGCCCATGCTTTCTGTATTCAAAATAACTTGATCCCACCTTCACGAAGAAAAGAATGGCGAGAATCATATCCAGTACAGGAAAAACCACATTGTTTACAACACTTTCGATCTGAGATTTAGCATCGTTCCATGTGCTCTCAATTGCGCCTGAGATGTCACCGGCGGCGAATACAGTCAGGCATGAAACCGCAATCAAGATCAGCGTTACGAAAGCACAGGCTATCGCGCTAATTCTTTTCATTTTCATAATTTATCCCTCCTAATTTCTTCCGCAAATCATTATCGTTAATATAACGGATACGGATATTCATGGTTTTGCAGAACTGAATCTCAGCCTGCATTCCTTCGGTGATAACATCGCCAAAAACCCATAATTCGTCACAGAACCACAGCAGGCTCTGACCTGCCTTCATACCGATTTTTCTTTCATTTTCCTTCTTATCGTTCAGACAGAGAGCGTAAAAATGCGGCACAACAGGAGCTGTGCCGCATCTGAGCGCGTATTCGGTATATTTTCTGACTTTTCTCAGGTTTTCTCTGACGTTATCCTTGAGCGGTGCGCAGATGTAAACCTTCTTCAACATTATTCATCGTCACCGTCATCCTTCTTCCTTTTCAGGAAGAGAATCACACACGCGGCGATGCCGCCGAGAGCGAGAGCACCGAGGCCGATAAAGAAGCCGCTCATGCTTGAGTCGCCTGTCTGGGGCGTATCGGGAGTTGCCTCTTTTACATTTGTCATTTCAGCCTTGATTACCTGACCATTCTCGGTAATTTCAAATTCGTGCGGAGTAGTGTCGATAATATAGCCTTCAGGTGCATCGAATTCCTCGTAGGTGTATTTACCCGCGCGGAGCTTGAACTTTGCAATACCGTTCTCATCGGTGTAGCCCTCTGCGACAACCTTGCCGTCGGCGTCCTTGATACGGAAGCCGGCTTTGGGAAGAAGCTTGCCTGTGGCTACATCCGTCTTGGTGATTTCAAGCTCACCTGTGGTGGGCTTGTTGACAAAACCAACGCCCGCCTTGTTTTCGACGGTAACCTCGTCGCCGTCCTCAGTGATCTCAAAGTAGTAGTAATTGTCGTTCTTCTCGAAGCCGGCAGGAGCTTCTTTTTCGTAGAGGAAGAAGCCGCCGACGGGAAGGTTGGTGAAGTAATAATCGCCGATTTTCACGGGGACTTCCTTCATCTCGCCGACGAGCTTATCCACTTCGGGATCAAACTGCTTATCGCCGTCAACATCGGCGTAAATCTCAAAGACAGCTCCTGTGAGTTTGTTTTCGGGATATTCCTCGTCAACCTTTGTGGTATAAACGGTGCCGCGCTTAAGCTCATTGATAATTTCCTTTTCGCTCGTGATATCGAAGTGCTGCACGTCGGTATCGGGAGTATAGGTGAACTCAAAGGGATATTTTGTGCTGTCGATAATGTAGTGCTGGTCGGTGGAATACTCCTGAACATAGTATTTGCCGAAAGGAATCTCAGAGTTAAAGCGCACCTTGCCGTTCTCGTCGCAGTTGATAATCTCGATCAGACCGTCCTTGGGAATAACACTGCCGTCCGCTGCGGCAATTTCTTCATCGGCAAAGAGTGCAAACGTGACATTTGCAATCTCGCTGTTGTCGCCGATGCCGAGAAGATCATACTTTTCGAGAACCTTCTGTAAGGTGATTTCCGCTTTCTGGCGGATGTTCTTGATCCTGAGATCGGTGTTGGTTGCCTCGATATTCTGTCCGGCGTATTTGATTTCTACGGTATAGGTTTCGGGATTGGTAACGTAGCCAAAGGGACTCTTTGTTTCGGTGATCGTGTACTTGCCGAGATAAAGCTCCTTGGTTTTGGCTGTTCCGTTCTTGCCGGTGGTGACGGTATCAACAACATCGCCATTTTTGAAGTGAACCGTTCCATCCGGCGTTGTAATATCCTCCGCAGCCGTAATGGTAAACTCTGCGTCGGCAAGTTCGATGTTCTTGTAAACAGGCTGGTACTTGATAACGTACTTTCTGTCGTCCGGCTCAGAGGGGTCGGTCGGCCTTGCGGGAGCTGTGGGAGCGGTCGGTTCAGCCGGAGCAGTTGGTGTGATAAGATTATCTGAAGGCGAAGAGGGAGCATTGGGCGCTGTCGGAGCTTCGGGAGCCGTAGGTGCTTCGGGAGCGGTAGGCGCTTCGGGAATGGTTGTTTCCTCTGTCGCTTCTGTCGGCTCGGTTACTTCTTCTTCGTTGACGGACGCAAAAATATCGCCGGTCTTATAGATAGTGATAGTACCTTTTTCGGCCTTGTTGTATTTTACAATCTCAATAACAGTTTTTGTACCGTCTACGGTAAAGCTGATCGGTGTCCCGTCGAGCACATATCCCGTTCCTGCCTGAACCTCAACAAGCTTGTAGCTGCCGAAGGCGAGCTTGATTGGGAGCTTGATAGTGCCTGAGTTATCGGTAAAGAATACGTCCTTTTTATCAATAGCGACAAAGCTGCCGTCGGGCTTTTGAATCTTAAAGCCGAAGCCTGCGAGCGGAATGGTTTTCTTGCTTTCAGCATCCTTTTTCACGATGATGATTTCAGACTTTTTGAGCACGTTCTTGAAAGAAACCGTCGCAGTCTTGCCGTTTTCAACTGTAACTGTCTGCGGCTCCTGAGCAACATACTTATCGGAAGGAGTCTCCGTCACGGTGTATTTGCCGGGAATCAGACCTGTAAGCTGAATCTTGCCGTCCTTATCGGTCTTTGCTGTCTTAGTGAAGCTATTACCGGTTACAGTGAATTCGATATCCGCGACAACGCCGTCTTCGGAGGTCTTGATGATCTCAACGCCGCCTGTCCTCAGCTTGTTGTTGAACTTCACGCTTGCGGTCTTGCCGTACTCAACAGTAACTGCCTGCGGCTCCTGAGCAATATACTTATCGGAGGGAGTCTCCGTCACGGTGTATTTGCCGGGAATCAGACCTGTGAGCTGAATCTTGCCGTCCTTATCGGTCTTGGCTGTCTTAGTGAAGCTATTACCGGTTACAGTGAATTCGATATCCGCGACAATGCCGTCTTCGGAGGTCTTGATGATCTCAACGCCGCCTGTCATCAGCTTGTTGTGAAACTCAACGCTTGAAGTTTTCCCGTTTTCAACAGTTACTGTCTTGGGCGGCTGTTCAATATACCTATCTGATTTTGCTTCAGTAACCGTATAGGTACCGGGCAAAATATCGGGCAGGCTGATATTACCGTTTTTATCTGTTTTAACTGTTTTTGTGTAGTTCTTGCCGGTGATAGTAAACTCAATACCTGCTACGACTCCGTCATCTGATGTCTTGATAATATTCAGACCACCCTTGTCGAGAGTATTGTGAAACTTTACTTCCGCGGTCTTTCCGTTTTCAACAGTCACTGTTTTCGGTGCCTGAGCAACATATTTGTCGGATTTTGCTTCGGTTACTGTGTAAGTTCCGGGAGTGATACCCGCAATGAGGATTTCGCCCTTGTCGTTGGTTTTTGCCGTCTGCTTGAAGTTATCGCCTGTGATGGTAAATTCAATGCCGCTGACAATTCCGTCCTCGGATGTTTTCACAAGCTTAAGGTTGCCTGCATTTGTTACAAGTTTAATAACAGCCGGTACGGGGTCGGGCTTACCGACTCCGACAATGACATCCTGCAGATCGGAATCACCGTATGCAATCAACACTGAATTATCAGACACATGAGGAATTGACTTGTTGACTGACAGAGTTGCCTCTTCTGTGATTGGTGATTTCGTAGTAAGCGTAATCTTATCACCGGCAACATCCACATCAATATCTCCGCTTGACTTATAGTCGAAATCGGAAAGGACTCCGTTTTCATCCGTTAATGTTACGGAATACGCACCGTTGCTGAAATCCATTGTATATGTCGGGGCTTTGGATGTAAAAATGGATGCAAAGGAAGGAACCGTGTGATGGTTTTCCATAGCTCTGACAATGGAATTATAAACGTACTCCACGCCGGGGTTGTGATCGCCTGCGGTCAACGCGTCAATATACTTGGAATCTGTACGCTTGAATCCCGCGGATGTTTCACGGCAGCCTGTCGCCAGTTCCCAGATAATAAGCTGTGTAGCGATCCACTTTTGACCGCTCGTACCCTCAAGCTTATCTTCGCTGCCGGGCTTGCCGTAAAGCATGGCAATATTGATGGCCTTCTGCTTGTCGGTACTCATGTTATCCCACACATCGGAATAGTTCTCATAAAGCTCGTTGCCTGCGTGCAGACTGTAGCCGGGCTGAATGCAGTAGGCATCCTTGTCATCGGCATAAATCCGGCACAGCGCTTCGCCATAAGAACCGACGCATACATCGCCGTTATAGACGTCATTGTAGAAGGTGATGACATTATCTCCCATGTCGTAGCAATAATCAAAGGAGACGGTTACCGAATCGCCTGTTTTGGCACTCGCGGGGATAATGAAGATAGTCGACAGGAGCGTGATGGCCGCGAGAATAATCGCGCCGGCTCTTGTCAGCTTTGTTGTTGATAAACATTTGTTCATAAGCATTTCCTTTCATCGGTTATTTTGCGTGATGAATGTAGTATTCATCGCTGTTGTTATATTGACTTATAAATATCTCGCCGTATCCTACTCTGCCATTATCAAGCAGCTTGTTCGCGTATCCGATACAGCGAACGGTATAGTAGTAGGTCTCACCCGGATAAGGAACGGAATCATTGGTAATTACCGCGCGGTAGCACATAGGGTAATACCTCTTGCCGTCGTAATCGGTGCGCACCTCGGGAGTCTGCTCCCACTTTTCTATGGTGGAACCGATTCTTGTCCAGTTACCGTTTTTGCCCTTCTTCATGTAGATCTGAAAGCGGCCGCCATCGTTTATCACGTTCGGGTTACCCTCAAAAAAGACATATGCCTTGTTCCAGTTGACGGTTTTGACGTACTCGACATTTGGCGTGGAGTAATACCAGCATTTTGTTCCAACGCCGCCTGCGTCATACCCTGAGATAAACCTCTTGCCGTCATTTGATACGCAGCGAACTGTGTAGATAGCGCCCTTGCAGGTTCTGGACAAATCGTGGTCATACCACTGATTATCGCTTGTATCACCAAGGTTTCGCCATGTGCCGTTGCCGTCTCTGTAGAAAATCCTGTAACGTGACGCGCCGATTACCCTGTTCCAACGGAACCCGATCGACTGTCCTCTCTGATGAATCGAAGTAACGTCGATATGGGGCGTTGCGCAGTCCCGGCCTGAGCTGACGCTGCTGTCAGACGTAACGGTTGCCGCCGATGCAGGTATGGCTGCCAGCGAGGAAAAGATTACAGAAACAAGCAGCACCACGCTGACAATAACTGTTGTGAAGTTATTTCTTTTCATTTCAATCATCCTTTCAAAAAAATAAGGCAGAGGTCGTCCTCTGCCGATTGATAAAGCTATTGTGTTATCTGAATCATATATATCATCATCACCTTTCCAAGTTATTCTTTTTACTGCGTCATTACGCCGCCCTGCTGTTGGGC
>CADASG010000077.1 GCA_902790475.1 uncultured Ruminococcus sp.
GCACCGCCTGAGATGGTGCTGCGGATATTGCGGAAGTTCGTTATATAATTATAGTTTTGTTTTTGATGTTATTTGGGGGCGGTGTGACGGAAGAGGGTCGGCGTGCCGCCGCAGTCAGTCCGCGTACTTTACGTCGAATAATATACTGACCTCGGTGTTTCGCGAGAAATGATTACATTTGTAAAAACAGCATTCTTTTATTAAATTATCCTGTCAAACCTTTTTACAAACAGAATCCGTCGTTCAAGACCCTCTTCCGTCACGTCACCTCAAAGAGTGGCGGTTGTTTATTGTTTGTTTTATTTTGAATACATCGTTTGATTCTTGACTTGCACGTTAACAGGAACAATACGTTTAGTACAGCAACCTCGGACGCGCAATGCGCGCCCCTACGTAGTTAAGGAAAACTATAATTATGTAAACGCCGTTTCCATTGCCCTCACAGCTTCCCGTATTTCTATTCTGTCTCGCGAAACGCTTACGTAACCTTAAAACCCAACGTTAAGTACGCGAGCCAAAAAACAAACTGTAAAATATACTTGACATAAAGTTGATTATATGATACTATATACTTACAGGGCAGCTGTCCTGAATTTATATGGGAAGTGTTTTTATGAGCTTAGAATTTTTACTTCCGGTCGTTATTGCCGCTGCGTTGGTGCTGCTTGTCGTGTTGCTGCGCTCAAACAAAGCCAAAAAAACCGACTACGACGAGCGTCAGCTTTCGGCGAGGAACGCCGCGTACAAGGGCTCGTTCATCTTTCTTTTTTCCTACTGCTTATTCTGCGGATTGCTGCAGGGCTTTAACGTGCGGTGGGCTGTACCCTTGGTCCAAATGTTTCTCGGCGTCATATTGTCACTCACGCTTTTCGTCGCTCTGTGCATCATAAAAGACGCGTATTTTTCAAATTCCCCGAAGCAAATTTTCGGCTCCGTCATATCCTTTTTCGTATTTTGCGTTTACGGCATTTATTTTCTGATAAAGGAGCTCGGCGAAGGTGAGGTAATTTGGAGCAACGGCGAATTGTCCGAGCCCGCTTTGTATTTGACTGCCTCGGTCTGCTTTTTCGTTTTGGGGATGATCTCAATCTTCAAAATTATTTCCGAAAGGCGCAAGTCGGAGGATTAAATGAAAAATCTGAAACTGAAAAGCGCCCGGGCGGCGCTCGATCTCTCGCAGCAGCAGCTTGCCGACCTGGTCGGTGTCAGCCGTCAGACCGTCAACGCCATCGAAAAGGGCGACTACAACCCCACGATCAAGCTGTGTACAGCCATCTGCAAGGCGCTCGGCAAAACGCTTGACGACTTGTTTTGGGAAGAATAAGAAGAAAAACAAAAGGTCAGGTGAACAAAACCGTTTACCTGACCTTTTAAGGAATTAAAATATCATAATGCCAAATGTTGCGCGCTATCGCGAATACGACCAAAATCCCGACGGCTATCCACGCGATAACGTTTTCCGCGCGGTTGAGGCTGCGGTCGCCGTAACGGATATACTTATATGCGTGCCAAACGCCTGCCGCTGCAAAAACAGGCAGCATACAGAACACAACGCAGTTGCTGGAAAACGCCTCATAAAACTCAAACCGCAGCAGGTGCAGGAACATCCTGCTTATTCCGCAGCCCGGGCAGTACAGGTGCAGAAATTTGTTGACGGGGCAAAACAGCGCAAAGCCCGTCAGGCTGTGAATAATGACATAAGCAAAGCCTATAGCCAGAATACCGGCTGTAGGCTTTGCCAATTTTAAAAATCTTTGTCGCATAAACCGCTCGGTTTACTGGCGAACCTGTGCGTCCATGTCGGCGATCTTGTTAAGATCGTCCTGGATCAGCGCAAAGGATACGATGGAAAGACCGAAGATAGCCAGAACCAAAAGTACCACGCCTCTGTTCGGAGGCGTCACACCTCTTGCAGCGTAAGCTTTGTCGATGTCCTCGCCCTTCTTGTAGCACCAGTACATGCCGTAGATACCGCAGGTAACAAGCGTCAACAGAAAAGCGATGCCGCCTGTGGTTCCCTCGGTATTGTTCGCAACAAGGTTGCAGTCATCGTTCTCGTTGATAAACCAAACGATACCGTAGATACCGCAGGTAACGATGCTCAAAACAATGCAGAGAGCGATATTCTTTTTCTGGATCATGTAAAATCCTCCTTTTGTTTAAACTCTTTTCCGATTTTACATAACAAACGGAAAAGGCATAGTCCTATTATAAAGAAAATCAATAGTTTTGTCAATTGCTTCGGGAGGATGTTTGTAAATTTTACAGATCGATCGTAATCAAACCAGCTCGCTTGGGGAAATGCGGTGATATTTGAATTTGCCCCATGTCAGAGTATCGCCGCTGACCGAATAAGTCTCCGACTCGTTCTCTTCCTTATTGTCCTTATAGGAATAGCTCCAGTCCGCGGTTTTGCCGTCCGCCTGATATACGGAGAAATAGAACTGGATCCCGTTTATCACATGATACATTATGCCGCTGTCGGTGAAATACATCATCTCGCCGTCGTCACCCGACCAAGCGCCGACCAGGTTTTTGTCAACCTTAGGCTCAGCCGGAGGAAGGGGGATATACTCATAAGTAGCCAGCCGCTTTAAGGTAGTAGTCTTATTGTCCTCGTCGCTTGTCAGCACTACCTCCTGCCCGTCCTCGGAGAACTCATATGTATATTTGCCGTTGATACCGAACATCATCATAGAAGTCATGTATTTTTTTGTGTTGCCGCTGTCGTCGGCTTCCTCGGTCACCTCGTAGGAGGAAATGTTGCCCACCGAGCCCATCATGAGTATCGCGGTCTTGTCGCCGTCAAACTGATAGACAAAGCTTTTGTACTGACTTCCCTCGCCGTCGGTGATCTGCCACGCGCCTGCAAATTCGTTTTGGATATTGTCGCTCACGCCGTGCAGCGTTCTCAGGTCGATCTCCGCGAGCTCATCGACCGTGGCTTTGTTTTCGGCTTCCTTGTCTACGGTGTATTCGGCAGCTTCGGTGGCTTTTGTGCTGTCCGTTGAGCTGCTTTCCTTTTTATCTCCGCCGGCGCAGCCGCATAACGCGGCGGAGGACAGCGCTATCGTGCCCGCAAGCAGCAGTGTCAGTAATTTTTTCATATTTCAATACCTCTTTTTCGTGATCTGGTACTACCATTCTATATTTTAATACAAAAAATGTCAACAGTAATTTGTCATATCGCGCTTAACGAAAAAAGCAGAAAAAAACCGAAAGAACGCAAAATTTAGTGTTGCCAAGTCCGCGTATTTTTGTTATAATAAAGGATAAATTAAAATCAGTAAGGAGGAACTGTATGCTGAATACCAATTTTGACAACAAGTTCGGCAAAGAGGGACTGACGTTTGATGATGTTCTTCTGATTCCCGGAGAATCCGACGTTGAGCCGAAGAACGTGGATGTTTCCACTCATCTCACCAAAACCATCAAGCTCAACACTCCTTTGATGACGGCGGCAATGGACACCGTGACCGAAACCGACATGGCTATCGCCATTGCGCGCGAGGGCGGCGTAGGCGTGATCCACAAAAACATGCCCGTTGAAAAACAGGCGGACATGGTTGACCGCGTAAAGCGAAGCGAAAACGGCGTTATCGTCAACCCGTTTTTCCTTTCGCCGGAAAATACCGTTAAGGACGCGGACGCGCTGATGGGCAAATACAAGATCTCGGGCGTTCCCATCTGTCTTGACGGCAAGCTGATCGGAATCATCACCAACCGCGACATGCGTTTTATGACTGCGGAGGATTTTGAACAGCCCATCTCCAAGGTCATGACCAGGGAAAATCTGGTGACCGCCCCCGTAGGCACCACGCTGCTTCAGGCGCAGGAGATTTTAAGAAAGCACAAGATCGAAAAGCTTCCCATTGTGGGTCACGACGGCTCGCTCAAGGGACTGATCACTATCAAAGATATAGAAAAGAGCGTGCAGTACCCCAACTCCGCGCGCGATGACAAGGGCAGACTCATCTGCGGCGCAGCTATCGGCGCGACAGCCGACGTGCTTGACCGCGTTGCGGCTCTTATCGAATCCGGCGTAGACGTGGTTGTACTCGACTCCGCTCACGGTCACAACTCCAACGTTGTTAATTCCGTGGCAAGAGTAAAGAACGCTTATCCGCACCTTCCTCTGGTCGCAGGCAACATCGCGACAGCTGAAGCAGCCAAGGCGCTTATCGACGCAGGCGCGGACGCTGTAAAGGTCGGCATCGGCCCCGGCTCCATCTGCACCACCCGTATCGTGGCAGGCATAGGCGTGCCTCAGATCACCGCTATCTATGACGCGGCCTGCGAGGCTGCAAAGAGCGGCATACCCGTTATAGCCGACGGCGGCATCAAATACAGCGGCGACATCGTAAAGGCGCTTGCGGCAGGCGGCAGCGTAGTCATGGTCGGCTCACTGGTGGCAGGCTGTGAGGAAAGCCCCGGCGAAAACGAGATCTATCAGGGCAGACAGTTCAAGGTTTACCGCGGAATGGGCAGCCTCGGAGCCATGGGCAAGGGCAGCGCCGACCGATACTTCCAGGCAAGCAACCGCAAGTTCGTTCCCGAGGGCGTCGAGGGACGCGTCCCCTACAAGGGATTGCTGTCCGACACCGTGTATCAGCTTATGGGCGGCTTGAAGGCAGGCATGGGCTACACGGGCTGCGCGACTATCGCAGAGCTTCACGAGAAAGCGCACTTTGTGCGTATCTCAGGCGCAGGCCTCAGAGAAAGCCACCCACACGACATTCAAATCACCAAGGAAGCGCCAAACTATTCCTACAATTTCAGCTGATCAAACTCAGTATACCAAGAGGCAGGCTCAAAGCCCGAAAGGGTTTTTGAGTCCGCCTCTTTTTTTGTGAGGAATTTTTTGTTTTAAAGACGCTCGGACAGAGAAATAACCTATAAACGAAACGATCCCACCGCGCAAAACAGCAGTACATTTAGTTTGATCCCGTTCGTTTGTATTAATAGAAAACATCCTTACGTTCGGCGACAAAGGTTGTTGTTCTGTCCGTATGTTGACAGGAGCAGAATGTTTTGTGCAGCAACTGCGGACGCGCAATGCGCGCCCCTACACCGACAACGGATATTTTTCGGGCATCAGCAAGAATTCTAACCCTTATTTACCCAACCGGGAACCGAACGTTTGAATACATCCAATCTATCTCCCCGACCAAAATTTTCAACTCTCAACTCTCACCTTGTATAAAACTCACAAAAATCATCATTTATTTTTGGTTTGCACAATATTGGTAAATGTGCTATAATGAACACAATATAATATTTTACAGGAGGATACTGTTATGACAAAACGCAACAAAAAAATAATATCCCTGTTTCTCGCGTTTTCCGTGCTGCTTTCCATGCTCAGTCTCGGAACATTAGGCGCGGGCGCACTTGCTACCGATTCACCCTATGAACTTATTGCCAATCCCGACGATTCCGGCAAGATTTATTTTGAGGCTCCCTCATGGTGGAAAAATTATAATGTCATTCGCATCTATCTTTATAACATGAGCACGAACGAGGCTTTGATCAACTGGAACTCAAAGAAAGGCAATATGACCGACGAGGGAAACGGCATATGGTCGTTTGATTTCACAGAAAAGGGCTATACGTTCAGCGACAGTCAAAACTACTGCTGCATTTTCCTGACCGACACTGAGATGACGACCTTGGAGCTGCTGATCGGCAACCCCTGTCTCGGCGACACCGCTTACTGTCTGAATAAGAACTACCAAACGGAAAATCCTTCCGATTCCAACAAAAAAAGCTGGATCGCAGTGTGGAAAAATGCCGACCCTACTCAATTTGCCCCTCCGTTGATGATAACCTCTATCGGCAACGTTGTCGGAGCAGCTCTGCCCAAGGGCGTTTCTAAGCTGGAGCTGCTTGAGGATTTCCTTACAGAAAGCGAAGGAAACAAATATTTACGCGCCGTTACTTTCAGCGGGAAAAGCTCTCAGCAGCTGATCGACGATATCGCGCAAACGCTCGGTCTTGAAGTTGACGACGTGGCGCAGGCTGTGTACAACGCGCGAAAAGCCGGGATCGATATTGAATGGGATCCCGAAAAATCCCCTTCCGGTTACGTAAACCCGTTTATCGACGGAAGCGGCACAACAGGCGACTGCGAATGGTCATTTGACGCCGATTCCTTCACCCTGACGATCAGCGGAAACGGAGCGATGGGTGATTACACCTATGACGAGGAAAGCGACACATATCCCTTGACCCCGTGGTGTTATTATTACATCAAAGAAATCATAATTGAAAACGGCGTGACAAACATCGGCGGAGAGGCGTTCGCGTCCTGCAACGATTTGGCAAAGGTGACAATTCCCGACAGTGTTACAAGTATCGGCGAGTACGCGTTCGAAAATTGTGATGGTCTAAACACGATCACTATTCCCAACGGAGTTACAGAGATTGGCAAAGGCGCATTCGAGTTCTGCCCTAATCTCGAAAGCGTAACTATTCCCGAAGGAGTTACAGAGATCAGCGAAGGCATGTTCGCGTATTGCACAAGCCTTGAAAGCATCGCTATCCCCGACGGTGTTACAGCTATCGGCGAGGAAGCCTTTTTCGGCTGTACAAGCTTAACGAACGTCACTATCCCCGAAAGCGTTAAAAGCATCGGCGACAGCGCATTTGTTGACTGTATGTTCATGACAAGCGTCACTATCCCCGAAAGCGTCACAGAGATCGGCGACCACGCGTTTGGATATTTTATTGACGATTATGATGACGATGACGATGATGACTACGATGACTATGATGACTATGACGACTACGACGACTACGATGACTACGATGACTATGACGACTATGACGACTACGATGACTATGACGAGGATGATGAGGATGATCTCTACCCGATGAACTTCTGCAAAATCGAGGACTTCACCATCTACGGCAAAAAAGGCACCGAGGCAGAGAAATACGCCGTGGAAAATGAAATCACCTTTATCGCATTAGACGAAACCGAGGTCGTCACCGGCGACATGAACGGCGACGGCAAGGTGAACGGTGCAGACGCAGGTATCCTCAACCGCTACACCTCCGGTTGGGAAGGCTATGCAGACAGGATAAAGGACATGAAAGCCGCCGATATCAACGGCGACAGCAAGGTGAACGGCGCTGACGCAGGTATCCTCAACCGCTACACCTCCGGTTGGGAAGGCTACGACAAGTATTTTAGTTGATGATTTATAATTATTTTGCGGTCAGGTTTGCTCCCTGACCGCTTTTTTTAGCTCGCGTTTTTTGGCTCGCGTTTTTTGGCTCGCGTTTTTTGGCTCGCGTACTTAACGTCGGGCGCATCGGTACCGTCGGCGTTTCGCGAGATAGAATAGAAATATCGGAAGCTGTGAGGGCAATGGAAATAACGTTTTTTTAATCAACATTACCTCAACTGTGTAGGGGCGCGCATTGCGCGTCCGGGGTTGCTGTACTAAACGTATTGTTCCTGTTAACGTGCGGACAGGAAAACAACCTTTGTCGCCGAACCAAAGCTACAATCGGACGGAAACAATGTCGGCACAACGGGCTTGCAATGCAAGCCTTTAGCGCATTTCCTCCATATGTCATTTCGAGCGGTCGGCGTAAGCCGAATTCGCGTCAGCGAATAGTCGAGAAATCTCCCTGACAGGGAACCGCCTGGCGTTTCGCTGTTCAAGTTGCTGTGATTGTTTGAATTTTTTGCTGATTTTTATTGAATTTTATCAAGGGATATGTTATGATAATCATATATATAAAATTCATAAAAAAGGAGTTTTTCATATGTACAGACTTGGCATTGATTTAGGCGGTACAAACATTGTAGCGGGCGTTGTGGACGAGGAATACAATATCATCGCGAAGGCGTCCTGCAAAACCTGCGTACCGCGCCCCGAAAGCGACATTTGTGACAGCATGGCTGAGGTCGCGCTCAAAGCCTGCGAAAAGGCAAAGATAAGCATTGACGACGTTGAGAGCATCGGCATCGGCGTTCCCGGAGCGGTGAATCCCAAAACGGGCGTTATCGAATATTCGGCTAATCTGTTCTTCCACAACTGGGAAGTCGTGAAGATGATGGAGGAGCGCCTGAACAAAAAGGTCATCATCGAAAACGACGCCAACGCTGCGGCGCTGGGTGAATATTTGGCAGGCAGCGCCAAGGGCGCAAAGAACGCCATAGCCATCACCCTCGGCACGGGCGTAGGCGGCGGCATCATCATCAACGGCAAGATCTACAGCGGTTCCAACTACGCAGGCGCCGAGCTGGGTCACATGGTCATCGTCAAGGACGGCAAGGAATGCGGCTGCGGCAGAAAAGGCTGCTGGGAGGCGTATGCGTCCGCAACGGGTCTGATCAACCTGACAAAGCAAAAGATTCTGTCCGAAAAGCTCGATTTCAGCTACATGCTCAAAATCTGCGACAACGACATCAACAAGGTCAACGGCAAAACTCCCTTTGACGCCGCTGCCGCCGGCGACCCCGACGCGCAGGAGGTTCTCAACGAGTACTTCGGCTACCTTGCTACGGGTCTTGTCAATATCATCAATATCTTCCAGCCCGACGTTCTCTGCATCGGCGGCGGTATTTCCAACCAGGGCGAAAATCTGCTTGCACCTCTGCGCGCTATCATCGAAAAAGAGCGCTACACCAAGCACAACGCCAAGCAAACACTTCTTTGCACCTGTTCCCTCGGCAACGACGCCGGCATAATCGGCGCGGCATTTTTAGACTGATATAAAAATTTAGGGGCAGACGAGCCGCGTCTGTCCCTCTGTTTTTCGGAGGTGTTATTTTATGAAAAAAACCATGTCTTTTACACTTGCGCTTGTCATGCTGCTCGGCGTTTTTGCCGCTGCTCCGATTTCCGCGGACGCGGCGTTAACCAATACTCAAATCAACATTTATAAAGCGGAACTGAATTCAATTCACAGCAGACCGCTCAGTTATGTTAGTTTATTTAACGACAATAAAAAAGAAATTGAAAATTGCACCTTTACCATTGTTGATGTGAACGATGACGGTACGGATGATCTGGTAGTCAAGTTTGACCGTACCTATATGGCTGCGATGCATTCAATTGTTTACACTGTAAAAAACAACAAAATAAAACGGCTTGGAGAAATCGGCGTATTCCTTGACTTTTACAAAAACGGATATTTTACTTCAAAAGCGTATCACAACCAAGGACCCGGTAACAAAATATGGCCGTACAGTATAGGAAGGTTCAACAGCAGCAGTCAGTCCTTTGAATATTTTTCAAGCGTATACAGTGCGGAGGAGGATCATCCCAGAGCCAACATCACAAACGGCTACCGTTACTATTTGGATTACGACAACGACGGAGTTATTTATTATGTTGACGGTCAGCCCTACACCAAAGCGCAGTATGACAACTATGTCAACACATATATTCCCGCCAAAAACAAAAAGACCGTCAACTGGCTAAAAATCACAACCGCCAACATCAGTAACCTCGGCAAGCCTGCTTCTGTCAAGCTTAACCGAAACACCCTTGGTTTGGGTGTAGGAGAGGATTACGGCTTGCTGAAAACCGTATCACCCAACTTTGCCAATCAATCGGTAAGTTGGTCAAGCAGCAACAGCAGCATAGCGACAGTAGACAAAAACGGCAAAGTTGTCGGCAAAAAGTCAGGCAAGGCAACCGTAACCGTCAAGACCTCGAACGGAAAGACCGCTTCCTGCACGGTGACGGTAAAATCCGCGCCGTCAAGCGTAAAGACCAACCCTGCTTCGCTCAAGCTGGGAATCGGAGAAAGCTACACCGTAAGCGAATGCACCAACAGCGGCAGCTACGCGAACGCCGCCAATCTGCGCTGGACAAGCTCAAACACGAGCGCCGCGACGGTGGTCAAAACAGCAGGCACCAACAAGGCGGTAGTAACCGCCAAGAGCAAGGGCTCGTCAAACATCTCTATCAAAACCTACAACGGCAAAACCGCCTCCTGTGCGCTGACGGTATATCCCGCGCCGTCAAGCGTAAAGCTGAGCGCGACTAACATAACGCTGAAAAAGGGTCAGACCTACACCATCAGCGAGAGCAGTCCGAGCGGCACATACGCAAACTCCGCAAATCTTAAATGGACAAGCTCCAACACCAAGATCGCGACAGTCACCAAGGGAAGCGCCAACAAAGCGACCATCAAGGCGCTGAGCAGCGGCACCTCGACAATCAGGATATCACTGTTCAACGGCAAAACCGCAACCTGCAAGGTGACGGTAAAATAATAACAAACCCCCGGTCGGTTTTTGTGAACTGACCCGACCCCCGATAGTTAGACCAAGAATCTAATTTTCGGAGGTCGGTAATTTTATGTCCAAATATAGTTATGAATTCAAGAAAAAGATAGTTAAGG
>CADASG010000078.1 GCA_902790475.1 uncultured Ruminococcus sp.
GTTGCCGAAGCAAAGCTGAGGAAAGTTAAAGCCGACAGCCGACATACAGCCTGCCGGAAGAACGGCGACGGCGTTTTCGCCCAAAACCTTTAGAGCGATTCGCACCGCGAGGCTTCCTCCGCAGCCGGCGCACGCCTTGTGGCCGTAGAAAAACTCGGTTTCGTTGAGCGTTTTTGCGTTAATTGCCATTTGTTTCACCGCCGATCCCTAAGAATTTTACCGTTGACTGCTGCTGTTCCAGCTCGTCAAAGATAATTTGTATTTCTTCTTTAGAAATATTTCTGCCGCCGAGTCCGCCGATATAATCGGAGCTCGGAATACGGAGCTTTGCCTTTTGCAGCGCAGAGTTGACGTTGGTGTAGACCGTGCCCTCGTTGCCAAAGGAAATGTCCTTTTCCAACACCGCGACTGCTTTGGCATTCTTTACGGTTGCAGCTATCTCCTCGTTTGGGAACGGACGGAGGTAGCGCAGTCTCAGCAAGCCTACCCGACTGCCCTCTTTTCTTAGTTCGTCAACAACCTCACGAACCAAACCTGAGAGGCTGCCGAGGGTAATTAAAATATAATCAGCGTCCTCGGTTCGATAACTTTCGGTCAAGCCGGTGTAACGTCTGCCGAAAATTTTTGCAAAGCGTTCCTCTGCTTCACCAATGATTTTGGAAGCGTTCAGAATTCCGAGGTGCTCCCTGTACTTAAAATATGTGTTGGTGTCGGGACCGGCTGAAAAAGCAAGGTTGCGCGGATGTTGCAGATCCATTTTGTTCTCCGTTTGATATTTCGGAAGAAAAGCGTCCGCCTGCTCCGCTGTCGGAACGTCTGCCACCTCGTAGGTGTGAGTGAGTACAAAGCCGTCGAGATTTGCCATAAACGGCGTGCTTACGTCCTTGTGCTCGGCGATATAGAAGCTCATCAACGCCAAATCGAGCGCCTCCTGCGCGTTTTCGGCATACGCCTGGATCCAGCCGCTGTCAAGCTGAGAGAGCGAGTCGCGCTGGTCGCCGTATATGTTCCACGGCAATGCGGTGGAGCGGTTGGCGTTCATCATAACGATCGGGAACCTGCCGCCTGCCGCGTAGGGCAGACACTCCGCCATATAAAGCAAGCCCTGAGAGGAGGTTGCGGTGAACGCCCTCGCGCCGACCGAGGACGCTCCCATCGCGCAGGACAGCGCGGAATGCTCGGATTCTACATGAATGAACTCCGCGTTCAGGCTGCCATCCTCGACAAATTCGGAGAGCTTTTCGACCACGATAGTTTGCGGTGTGATCGGATAGGCGGAAATCACCTGCGGACGCGCAAGGCGAACGCCGTATGCAAACGCCTCGTTGCCCGATAAAAATTTTTTCGCCATTATTTTTCCGCCTCCATTTTTATCGCTTTGATTTTGCAGATTTTTGAGCAAATGCCGCAGCCCTTGCAAAAGTCGTAATCTATATTGACCTTACTGCCCTCGCGGAAAATCACGCCGTCGGGACAGTAAAGATAACAATTCAGACAGCCGACGCATTTTGAATTGTCGATAACGGGACGGATATTGCGCCAGCCTGAGTTTTTGGTGACGAGATAGCCTGCTTCAAAAGCGGTCGCGCCGGGGATATCATCAAAAGTGACCGGGACGAGATCCCTCAGATAAGGCTTCATGCGAATACCTCCTCATATGCCGCTTTGACGGCGGCGATATTCTTTTCGTGCAGGCGGCGCGGCATGCCTTGACGTATCGCTTCATTGATTTCTTCAAGTGATATTTCTCCTGAAACCGCCGCAAACGCGCCGAGAAGGATCGTATTGGTAATGGGCAAGCCCAAAATCCGCGCGGCAATACCGTCGCCGTCGAGAGTGATCACACTCGGATCATCAATGGTTTGCTTTGTATTTAAAAGTATTATTCCGTTTTGTTTCAGCTCACGGAAGGATTTTTCGTTAAACAGCGTATCATCAAGAAAAATACTGTAGTTTGATCTTGTGATCTCGCTGCGGTTGCCTATCGGCTTTGTATCGAGCTTAGTGAACGCGCGGATGGGCGCGCCTCTGCGCTCGGGTCCAAAGGAGGGGAAAGCCAGCGCGTAGGCGTTATCCTTCAGCGAATACGCGTCGCCAAGAAGTCTTGCGGCGGTAAAGGCTCCCTGACCTCCTCTGCCGTGCCATAAAATTTCTGTCATGCTTTTGCCTCCTCAGTGCTTCCAGCGAAGCAGATATTTTTGGATTTTGTTAAATACGAACGAAATGACGACGATCACAATACCGATCACGATCAAGCCGACGAGCGTTCTTGTGTAGTCGCCGAGATCGGAATAATTTTTGATGTAGTAGCCCAGTCCGCTCTGCGCTCCGATCATCTCAAGGGACGCCGGGAGAATAACAGAAAACAGCATGGTTATTTTTCCGACGTTAAGCACCTTTGCGGAGTCGATCGTTTTTTTGTCAACATTCATTACGCCGCTCATTGTGCCTGCCAGCACCGGCCAAAAGGTCGCGAGGAAAATGACGAACACCGAGACCGAACGGAATGTGGGAAGTAAAGCGATGCCGTAGGGAATGTAGACAATAGGCGGGATCGCGCCGAGGAATTTTGAGATATAGGTCGCGACGTTTCCGAGCCTCTCGCTTGATCCGAGCAGCAAGCCGAGAATGATCGCCGCTGCCGCTGCAAGCAGGTAGCCCTGCAAGATAATGCCGACCGAGCTGAAAATGTTGGTGATGATTTTTTCGTAGTCGCCGATCAGCTGCCAGAAAACTCTTCCCGGCGGCGGAAACAACGCGGGCTTGAGCAAATTGAATTTTGCGGTCGCCAATGTCCACGCGATCAACAGACCGTAAATAAAGCTTACAATGTCAACGAACAGCGTCAAGCCGATCGGCTTTTTGATGAACGAGGATACGATCAGCGTCAAAATCTCCACGCCCACAGCAAACCATACTACGTATTGCGCATAGGTGTCGCCGCTGAGCTTATCAGGCAGAAGCTGAATCAGCAAAAGCACGATAAACAATAAGTGAACCAATCTGAGGTATCTCTTTTTGAATGTCATTACAGCACCACCTCGTCTCCGCCGATTTTGCTGACGATGTCGCTGTAGAACATCGCAAGCAGCTTATTTCTGAACTGATTGTACTCCTGCGTCTGAACAAGCTCGGCGCGGTTGCGCGGACGATCAAAGGGAACCTTGATCTCACTGTACACCTGACCGGGGTTTGCGGTCATCATCACTATCTTATCCGAGAGCAAGATAGCCTCGTCGATATCGTGCGTAACAAACACAACGGTTTTTCTCGCGCCCGTTCCGTCGCCCTCCCACAGTTCGAGCAGCAGCTCCTGCAAAATGGTGCGGTTTTTTGCGTCTATCGCGCCGAACGGTTCATCCATCAGGAGAATGTCGGTGTCCATCGCCAATGCTCTTGCAATCGCTACGCGCTGCTGCATTCCGCCCGAAAGCTGTGAGGGGTATTTGTTTTTAAAACCTTCCAATCCGACCTTCTCCAAAAACTCGTCGGCGATTTTCAGCCGCTCGGTTCTGCTTGCGTCTTTGTTGACCTGCTTGATACCGAAGGCAACGTTTTTGCGGGCGGTCATCCACGGAAAGAGCGAATAGTGCTGGAACACAACGCCTCTGTCGGTGCCGGTGCCGCGGATCGGCTCGCCGTTGATCAAAATCTCGCCTGCTGTCGGCGTGTTGATGCCCTCCAAAATGCTGAGCAGCGTGCTCTTGCCGCAGCCGCTTGAACCGATAACGCTGACAAACTCGCCGTCCTCAATGGAAAAGCTGACGTTTTTAAGCGCGGTAAAGCGGTTCTTTTTTTCTGTGTAGTCAACCGTTAAATTGTTTATCTCTATCTTGCTCATATAGGATCATCTCAGTTTATTATTTAGTATATCTTATTCAAATTCTTCAAAGTGCTTTTGAAGCTCGGCGTATACCTTGTCGCCGGGATTTTCTTTTATCAGGCTTTCGAGAGCGTTCTTATAGATATCGGTGTTATACAGCTTGTCGATATCGTAATCCTCGGCATAGCCAAGCTCTACGATCGAATTTTTCAGAGTGACCGTACCCTGCTTGTCAGGGTCGGGAACAGAGGAACCGTAACCGCCGTAAACCTCGGTGTTGATAAGCTTTTCCTCTATATCAATGTACTTTTTGACGTCCTTGACGGTCTGCTCTTTGTTTTCCTGAGTAAACTTATAAGCCTTTATCAGCGCGCGCTCAAAAGCGGTGTAGGAATTTGGATACTTTGCAAGCGACTTGGTAGCGGCTACCTGACGGCAGCAGGGCTGATTTTCGAGGAGCTTTTCCTCGGAGCAGCGGTAAACGACCTTGTAGCCCTGGCTCTCTGCAAGCGAGGTGTAGGGCGAATACGCCGAAGCCGCGTCGATCGAATCGTTTTGGAGCGCGTTGTAGGCGTCCTTTTGGCTGTCAAAGTAGACGATGTTTACCTTGTCCTCACCCTCGCCGATCTCGATCCCTTTGTCCTTCAAAAGGATTTGCAGTTCTGCGTCCTGAACGGAATTTTTTACGGAGGCTACGTTTCTTCCCTTGAGGATCGAAACATCCCAGTCTGTCTTGCCTTCAACAAATTCGGGCTTGATCACATAGCCGTGGCCGTTTGTCATCTCGCCGCCGAAGATCGTGAGGTCGTGACCCTGACTTTGGAAAGTGAGGGTGGGAACGGAGCCGATAAAGGCAACGTCGAGCTTATCGTTCTCCAATCCGCTTGACAGCTCCGCTGCGGAAGAAAACAGGGTGAGCGTTACGTCGAGTCCTTCTTCCTCAAAGTATCCTTCCTCCTTTGCCACAAATCCGAGCAGATGAGCGGTGGAATTGAGGTGACCGAGGTTGAAGGTCGTCTTTTCAAGCTTTGCTTCACCGTTTGAAGCTGTTGCGGAAGCTTTAGAGGCAGTTGAACTGTCTGATGATGTATTACAGCCTGCAAATGCAGCTATTGAAAGTGAGGCGGCAAGAAAAGCCGCGATGATTTTTGTTTTCATATTGATTTCCTTTCTGTATGTCAGATGTTTTAATATTGATTATTCGCCCGAGCAGCAGTCGGGAACATCTGAGGCTTCGGAGGAGTTGTTGTCCGTATCTTTGTTTTTACAGCATTCCGGAACCTCAGAGGCAGTCGCTTCCTTGCCCTTACAGCAATCCTGCGTTGTACTTTCGATGTGACTGCTTTCGTTTGCCGCGCTTGTTGTTGCACAGCCGGTTATACTGAACGCCGCGACAAGCGCGATAATACAGATAATCAGTAATTTTTTCATTTGATTACTTCCTTTCCGCCCTCTTTCGGGCATAAAAAACTGCCGGTGGGCACACCCTCGCCGGCATTCTCGATAAAGCGCAAAAATGCCCTTCACATTCGGAACGCGCAGCATGCCTTGACGCAGAACACAGCCCTTTGCATTTTACACATAAAGGTATTCATACACATTGTTGCGTAGGTAGTCATTGCGTTTTCTCCTTTCGTTTCATTGAGCTTATTATATCATTGGTTTTTCTAATTGTCCAATATCCTATAGGTATAGTTGGTAATAGATTTAATCTATAACTCTTAACGCGTTTTTGTACGCGATTTTCTCAAATTCTTCGGACGTCAAAGGGAGATTTTTAAAAGCATTTACCTCGGTTTCAGGGCTCCACAAGGGGAAATCAGTGCCGAACAAAATCCTGTCCGCACCGTAGCCGCGAATGTATTGCGCGACCCTTTCGGGCGGCAAAAACATCGTGCAGCTTGAAATATCGAGAAAGCAACCGCTGTTTTTCAGCAGTGCGAACGCCTCGTCAAACTGCGACCAGCCTCCAAGATGCGCGGCGATCACCTGTAATTTCGGGAAATTGTCCATAACGTTTTTCAAACGGCGCGGATGAGAAAAGTCAAATCTTTTGTCGCCGCAGTGAACGATCAGCGTTCCTCTGCCCTGCAAATAATCATACACCTCAAACAGTCGTTTATCGTCGGTGTTAAAGCCCTGTGTGTCGGGGTGCAGCTTTACTCCCAGCAAACCGGACTGCAAGATGAATTCCGCTTCTTCAAGCTTTCTTTCGCAGTCAGGGTGAAGCGTTCCAAAGCCGTGAAACTCAGCGTGGGCGTTTACCTCGCCGCGGATAAATGTGTTGATACTCCTCGCTTGTTCCGGTTTTGTTGCGACCGGCAAAAGGACAAATTCGTTGATACCTGCCCCTTTTCCCTCTCTGAGCAGCTCTTCGCTTGTTCCGATACAGGCAGGCGTTATACCATAAAAGTCGCCCGTGGCATTGGTTGCCTTTTCTGCGATTTTGTCGGGATAGATGTGCGCGTGAAAATCAATGATCCGCATTTTAAACGTCACCTATTCGTAAAGATGTTTTGTGAAATATCGGTCGCCGCGGTCGGGAAGAATAATAACTATATTTCCCCTCGCACCGCTGCTGACAAGTTTTTTTGCCGCAGCCAGTGCCGCGCCCGAGGAAGAGCCTGCAAAGATCCCTTCCTTTAACGCAAGCTCGCGTGCTCCGTCAAACGCCTCTGCGTCGGTCATTTTGACCACCCTGTCAACAAGCGACATATCCATGGTGTCGGCTATAAAGTCATTGCCGATGCCCTCGATATTGTAATCGCCGTGCTCGCCGCCGCCCATCGTGGAGCCGATGGGGTCGGCAAGCACACCTGTAATGTTTTTGTTTTTCTCTTTCAAAAACCTGACAACGCCGGAATAGGTGCCGCCGCTGCCTGCGCCTGCGACGAGATAATCTATTTGACCGTTCAGATCCTCAAATATTTCTTTTCCCGTCGTTTCATAATGCGCCTGCGGATTCGCCTGATTTTTGAACTGCTCAAGCGTGACCGCGCCGGGAATGGAACGGCGTATTTCCTCCGCCTTGTCCCAAGCGCCGAGCATACCGCCCTCACGGGGAGTATTGATGATCTCAGCCCCCAAAGCGCGCAGGAGAGTCTGCTTTTCTTCGGAAAACTTGGTGGGAACGACAAACACGATTTTGTAGCCCTTGTTCAGCGCGGCAAAGGCGATCCCGAGACCTGTATTTCCTGCCGTAGCCTCGACGATCGTGCCGCCCTTTTTTAGGATACCGCGTTTTTCGGCGTCCTCGATCATATATTTTCCGATCCTGTCCTTAACGCTTCCCGAAGGATTGTACAGCTCTAATTTTGCATAAAGATTCGCTCCGTCAGGCAAATCAAGGTGGCTCAGCTTTACAAGCGGAGTGTTTCCGATCAACTGCTGCATATCGTGATAGAGTGCCATGTTTATTCCTCGCTTTCCGCTATTGCCTGGTTCAAATCGGCAAGAATGTCGTCAATGCTCTCGATGCCGACGGACAGTCTGATCAAGCCGTCGGTAATGCCGACCCTTTGGCGCACCTCGTAAGGGATCGCGGCGTGCGTCATGCTGGCAGGGTGGCATACCAGACTCTCCACGCCGCCGAGACTCTCCGCAAGCGCGACGAGCCTTAGCGACTTGAAGAATTTTTTGATATCGTAGTTTTCGTACAGCTCAAAGGAGATCATAGCGCCGCCGTTTTTCGCCTGCCGCTTGTTGATCTCATAGCCCTGAGCGCCGGGAAGTCCCGGATAGTAAACTTTTTTGACAGCCTTATGGTTTTGCAAAAATCCAGCCGCTTTTTCGGCGTTCTCAACATGGCGGTCAAGGCGCACGCCGAGAGTCTTTATCCCTCTGATAAGCAAAAAGCTGTCGAAGGGTCCCGGCACGCCGCCTGTTGAATTCTGGATAAAGGCGAGTCTTTGCGCGAGCGCGTCATCATTGACGACAACCAAGCCGGCTACAACGTCGCTGTGACCGCCGAGGTATTTTGTCGCGCTGTGAACAACGATATCAGCGCCCAGCTCGATCGGTCTTTGGAGGTACGGCGTCATAAAGGTATTATCGACAATTGAGAGAATACCGTGCTTTTTCGCCAGAGCCGCGACCGCCGCAAGGTCTGTGACCGTCAGCAGAGGATTTGCCGGGCTTTCGACGAGGATCGCCTTGACTTCATCAGTGATTTTACTTTCCAGCGCGGCTAAATCGGTGGTGTCCTCGATCGAATAGCCGATGTTAAAATGACTGAACACCTTGTCGAGCACACGGAAGGTGCCGCCGTAAACATTGCTTGAAATCAGGATCTTGTCGCCCGATTCAAACAAGCTGAGTACCGCCGTGATCGCAGCCATACCGGAGCCGAAGGCAAAGCCTGCCTTTCCTCCCTCAAGCTCTGCGATCAGCGCTTCAAGCGCCGCACGGGTCGGATTGCCCGTGCGCGAATACTCCCACTTAAACTCCTCGCCCAAGCCGGTCTGCCGATAGGTCGAGGTCTGATATATCGGAACATTGACCGCTCCCGTGAATTCGTCTGTGGATATTCCGCCGTGAATCAGCGCGGAATCGATATATTTATAATTTGCCATGATGATTACTCCTTATATTTTAAATCTTCCGGTTTCCAGTTTTTTAATACGTTCAGCATATCCTTTGCGGTTTTTTTGGCGCCGTCCAAATCATGCTCGGCGTAGTTTCCACACTCCTCCCGTTTGCTTCCGGGTATTTCACCCTCAAAGCCGGATATATATTCAAGACTGTCGCGCACCAGACGAATAGCGCGTTCATTTGATACGCTGTCTCTGACAAGCAGGTAAAAACCTGTGCGGCAGCCCATCGGCCCGACATATACAACATCATTGGACACATTGCTGTTTCGTGCGTAGGTGGCGAACAAATGCTCAATTGTGTGAAGCTCGCCGTTGCCGAGATAGTCTCCGCCGTTCGGTTTTTTCATTCTGACGTCATACGTCACAACGTCTCCGTCAACGCGCGAAAGGTACATTCCTTTTTCCAGTTTGTCGTGATTAACTGTAAAGCTCGCTATTGTTTTCATTATGCGACCCCCTTGGCGAATTTTTTGATCACAGCAGCTAAATCCGTTCTCTCCCACGGTAAATCGAGGTCGTCTCTTCCGAAATGTCCGTAGGAAGCAGTTTGCGCGTAAATGGGTCTTTGTAAATCAAATCTTTCAATTATCTTTGACGGGCGCAAATCAACAAGTCTTGTAATCAGCTCGGTCAAGGCTTCATCGGAAATCACACCCGTGTTAAAGGTATTGACCAGTACCGACACCGGATAAGCGACTCCTATCGCGTATGCGATTTGCACCTCCGCTTTTTCGGCAAGTTCTGCCGCAACAATGTTTTTTGCAAGGTATCTTGCGGCGTATGCTCCCGAACGGTCAACCTTGGTGGGGTCTTTTCCCGAAAAGGCTCCGCCGCCGTGAGCTGCCGCACCTCCGTAGGTATCAACAATTATCTTCCTTCCCGTCAATCCGCTGTCACCAACGGGACCGCCTATCACAAATCTTCCCGTAGGATTAACAAGAATCCTATAGCTTTTATTTTTTCGGTTACTCTGCAAAACAGGCTCGATCACATATTTGATA
>CADASG010000079.1 GCA_902790475.1 uncultured Ruminococcus sp.
TACTGTGCAGTAAAGAGTGTTGCCTATGATTGTATCCAATCGATTTGCCTTTGCTTCGAGACTTTCATCATCCGGCACAGGCTCATTTGTGCGCTTGCCGACAATTCCGATCGCACAGCCGTCGGGATTCTGGTTGTTGTAAGCAAGCGTAATGGAGGTGTATTTTTTGCCTTCATAACGATTCAATATTTCCTCTTCCGCGTGTTTTTCAAAGTCACTTTGACGGTCATTCTCCGTTGCCGTTTCAAGCGCTTTTTGGTCGTCCTCGATACATTTGACATCAAACAAGGTGTCAATGCTTTCACTTACTACATCGCCGTCTATAACGGGATTATTATCCTTGCGGCAGTGGACGGCAATCGCATCATTATCCACGGAATAGGTAACGCTTTTAATATGCTCTCCTGTTACAGAAAGTGGAAGGTCTATATAATACTCCATTCCGTTATCTTTTTGTGCAAAACTCATTCCGCCTTCTCCTAATCCGACAGATATGGGATTGTCCTTTGTAATCTCAGCTGCATTGACCGTCATAACGAATGAATTAGCTTTGCTGCCGAGCATTTCAACAGCTCCCGACCTTTGCTCAGACGGCTTTTGACGGTACCTTCGGGTATTTTCAGGATTTGTTTTATCTCCTTGACGGTGAATTGCTCGATGTAATAGAGCACGACAACCTGCCTGATTTTTACAGGCAGGCTTTCGGGTTGATGCTTCGGCACTGTCTGACGTAATATCGGTATCGTGCAGTTCTGTTGTTTTCGCGGCGGACTTGAGCTGCTTGTTCGTCAATAACGACACCATAGGTTAAGGTGCGCGTTTCGCCTTTACTTATGTGGAGAATGTTGCTTTCATCGCCGGGTGTAGAGCAGACAGTTGCTGCGTTGCCATAGAGAACTTCCTGCATAACGCCGTAAGCGTCCTCCTCGCCGTTGTGACGGTAGCTGCCGTCCTTGTCTTTTATCAGGATAACGGGCGTGAAATCTCCCATAACATCAAAATCGGCATTCGGGAAATCCGTGTTCTGCGTAATTTCTACTGTAACAGCAAAGAAGTGACGATTATCCTGAGTGTCCCATGTTTTGCGCTGTGAATTTACACCGTCCGCATCGGTGGAATTATGACGGATATAGGGAGTAATACTTGATGATGTTGTCAAAATCCTTTGCGGGTTCAAGAGAAAAAACATAGTGCGGCGAGTTCACGCCTTGCTCTGTTTTTATGGTTTTTATGTTACATGATTTTGAAGTTTATCAAAGCTCGGTACAGAACTCAACCTTTTTGCCTTCAAGAATGAGGTTTGTGGTTCTTACGGCGCACATTTTTCCGCACATTGAGCAGGTGTGACGGTCGGCAGGAGGAGTGCTTTCAAAGTAAGCTCTCGCCTTTTCTTCGTCGAGCGCAACCTTGAACATCTCTTCCCAATCGACCTTGTGACGAGCCGCCGCCATAGCGTCGTCGCGTTCTCTTGCGTGAGGAACACCCTTTGCGATGTCCGCGGCGTGCGCGGCGATACGGCTTGCAATTATTCCCTCCTTAACATCGTTGAGGTCGGGAAGTCTGAGGTGCTCTGCCGGAGTTACATAGCAGAGGAAATCTGCTCCGCTTGCAGCTGCGATCGCTCCGCCTATGGCAGAGGTGATGTGGTCATAACCGGGGGCTATATCGGTCACAAGCGGTCCGAGCACATAGAACGGAGCGTTGTGGCAAATCCTTTTTTCAAGCTTCATATTAGCTTCAATTTCGTTCATAGCCATGTGTCCGGGACCTTCTACCATGACCTGAACGTCCTTAGCCCAGGCTCTCTCGGTGAGTGCTCCAAGCTCGATAAGCTCTGAAATCTGTCCTGCGTCGGTGCTGTCGTCAATGCAGCCCGGTCTGAGCGCGTCACCGAGGCTGATGGTTACGTCAAACTCGCGCAGTATTTCAAGAACTTCATCATAAAATTCATAGAACGGGTTTTCGTTGCCCGTCATCATCATCCACGCAAAAAGGAGCGAGCCGCCGCGTGAAACAATGTTCATCTTGCGTTTATCGCGCATAAACGCTTCAACCGCTCTGCGGTTTATGCCTGCGTGAATTGTCATGAAGTCAACGCCTTCCTCGGCATGAGCGCGTACAACCTTGAGAAAATCCTTTGCGCTTATTTCAAGCAAATCCTTTTCAAGATAACCGATAGCGTCATACATAGGAACAGTGCCTATCATAGCAGGCGATTTTTCAATTAGCTCCTGACGGAAGGTGTTGGTCTTGCCGTAGTTGCTTAAATCCATAATAGCTTCGGCTCCGAATTTAAGCGCCATGTCAACCTTTTGCATTTCAACGGTGTAATCCTTGCAGTCGCCCGAGATGCCGAGGTTAACATTGATTTTTGTGCGCAGTCCCATTCCTATACCTTCGGGTGAGATGTTCTTGTGATTAATGTTGCAGGGAATCGCGACAACGCCTTTTGCGACAGATTCGCGGAGCTTTTCGGGATCCATATATTCCTTTTCCGCAACAATTTTCATTTCGGGCGTGATAATGCCTTTTTTAGCGGCTTCCATCTGTGTTTTGTATTCTCTCATTTTTAAACTTTCCTTTCAGTCAGATAATTAAAGTACACCTCTAAGCAAATTTACTGTTAAGGTCAAACGCGTGGTTCATCGGTCCGCTTCCCCTGCCCAGATTCAGCATTGCGGCAAGCGCGCCCGAGATATATTCCTTTGACCTTTGCACAGCTGTTTCAAGGTCATAGCCTTTGGCAAGATTTGAAGCTATGGCGCTTGAAAGAGTGCAGCCTGTTCCGTGTGTGTTGGGATTATTGATCCTTTTGCCCTCAAACCATTTGAAGCTGCCGTTTGAGTACAAAAGATCGTTAGCGTCGTTTATGCTGTGACCTCCCTTTAACAGCACTGCGCAGTTGTATTTATCCCCTATTGCCTTGGCAGCGTTTTCCATTTCTTCCGGGGTTTCGATTGCAAGTCCGCTGAGGACCCGAGCCTCGGGAATGTTGGGAGTTACAACCGCCGCAAGCGGCAAAAGCTCCTTAGCAAGAGTTGAAACCGCTTCGGTCTGCATCAGTTTTGCTTCGCTGGTTGAAACCATAACGGGATCAACAACAATGTTTTTTGCGTTGTAAAACCGCAGTCTGTCAGCAATTACGCGGATCAACCCGGAGCTTGAAGCCATTCCGATTTTAACAGCGTCGGGGAAAATGTCGGTAAATACCGCGTCAAGCTGCTGTTTTAAGAATTCGGGAGTTGCTTCCTGAATAGCTGTTACGCCGGTGGTGTTTTGAGCTGTAAGCGCCGTAACCGCGCTCATGGCGTAAACACCGTTAACAGTCATCGTTTTTATATCTGCCTGAATACCGGCGCCTCCGCAGGAATCGCTTCCCGCGATTGATAATGCTGTTTTCATGTGATACCTCTTTTGCATTATTTTTATTGAGCGGCAAAGAGTGGTGCCCCCGGTTTACCGCTTTTTATTATTTTTCGGCGACAGCTTTTGCTTTTTCTTTAAGCTGTTGTGCCGCCGTTTTTATATCGTCAGCAGAGAAAAGTGCTGATACAACAGCAATTCCGCTGATTTTATTACATTTTATTTGTTCAATGTTTTTAAGATTTATTCCGCCGATCGCCACCGAAGGGATACTAACCGACGAGGCAATTTGGTTAAGCTGTTCGTTTGTAATCCGGACAGCATTTTGTTTGGTGGAAGAAGGAAAAACAGCGCCAATTCCGAGGTAGTCCGCACCCTCGCGC
This sequence comes from uncultured Ruminococcus sp., assembly GCA_902790475.1. GTDB lineage: Bacteria > Bacillota > Clostridia > Oscillospirales > Acutalibacteraceae > Ruminococcoides. The sequence goes on from CADASG010000079.1 coordinate 3,747, forward strand.
TCGGCTTTTTGCGCCTGTTCAATGGTCTTTGCCGTCGCTCCGATTATAAAGCCTTCCCCTGTCTGTCTGCGAATTTCGCTGACAGGTATATCCTCGATTCCCACATGTATACCGTCCGCCCCGCTTTTGAGCGCTACAGCAAGGTTATCGTTAATTATCAAAGGCACTCCGCGGCTTTCGCACAGTTCTTTAAGCTTGATTGCCTCTGAGATAAATTCCTCATCGCCGAGGTTCTTTTCCCTGAGCTGAACCATTGTTACGCCGCCTTCAAGTGCTTGCCTTACCTGTTCATATAAAACGCCGAAGTCCGCACTTTTTCTGTCGGTTACGGCGTATAATAACAGATCATCTTTGCTAAAACTCATAGTTTACTCCGTAAATTGTTTAATATAAAGTTTAGGGTTTTCGCAAGTCATAAAACCGCTCATTACACACGCGCCCTTTGCTCCTGCTTTTATAACGTCGCTGTAATTAAGCGGGCTTATTCCGCCGAGTGCATAAACAGGAATGTTAACGCTGCGGCAGACCTCCCTTAAAAAGTCAGTCCCCTTCCCTTTTAAGCCTTTTTTGCAGTCGGTTTCATAAATATTGCTTGCGGTTATGTAAGTACAACCGAGCTTTTCGGCTTCCTTTGCCTCGCTGACCGTGTGACAGGACGCGCCGAGCGTTTGAAAAAAAGACCTTTCGTCCTTATCCATTGCGCGCAGGATCTGCATGGGAACGTGGATACTGTTTATGTTCAATTCAAGAGCGGATTTTTTAAAGCTGTGCAAAATAAGCTTCGTGTTGTTATTAAAACAGATATTATATGCAACCTGAGCAAGCCTTGTGTAATCACCGGCGCTCAAATCCTTCTCACGCAGAATTACAGCCTTTGGGTGTGAGGAAGTTATTTTTTCCAGTCTTTTAAAAAAATCCTCACGGCACAGCTTTCTGTTTGTTATACAAATCAACTCAGACATACAGATAGTCGTTTAAAACAGGCTGCAAGCCTTCGCCGGAAATATCGGAGTACATTTTGTTAAGGCTGCGGCTGTCGTCGATCTCAAACTGTTCGTCGCCCTGTAAAGAATTTTTCTGCTTACCGCTGTATTTGGTTTCGTGGTCGCCGATTCCGGTAGAAACACCGGCGGAAACCTTTGTCGCGGCAATTTTTACGATTCCGTTTCTGAACTGCGCGCTTTCTCGTGATGAAACTGTAATTCCGGCAAACGGCATAAAGATCCTGTAGGCGCAAATAATCTGACACAGCTGAGTTTCGTGAACGTCAAGCGGACTGATTTTATCGTTATTAATAATAGGTCTTAGCCTTGGGCATGAAAGCGATATTTCAGCGTGCGGGTATTTTCTTTGAAGGAAATATGCGTGAAGCCCGGTAGCGAGCGCGTCCTTTCTGAAATCAGATAGTCCGAGCAAAGCGGAAAACGCCACTCCCCTCATTCCGCCCATTAACGCGCGTTCCTGAGCGTCAAAACGGTACGGCCATACACGTTTATGACCGGCAAGGTGCAGAGTTTCGTATTTATCGGTGTCGTAGGTTTCCTGAAAAACGGTGACGTAATCCGCTCCGCATTCGTGCAGATAACGGTATTCATCGGTATTAACAGGATATATTTCGAGCCCTACCATACGAAAATACTTACGGGCGAGCTTGCACGCCTCGCCGATGTATTCCACACTGCTCATGCTTCTGCTTTCACCGGTGAGGATCAAAATCTCTTCCATTCCGCTTTCGGCAATTACCTTCATTTCATGCTCGATTTGTTCGTAATTGAGCTTCATGCGGTTTATTTTGTTGTAGCAGTTAAAGCCGCAGTAAACACAGTAGTTTTCACAATAATTTGCAATATACAAAGGAGTAAAAAGATATACGGTGTTGCCGAAGTGCTTGCCTGTTTCAAGTCTTGCTTTTTGCGCGATCTGCTCCAAAAAGGGTTCGGCGGCAGGCGAAAGCAAAGCTTTAAAATCTTCAATTGTACAGCTTTCGTGCTCCAAAGCCGCCTTTACATCCTTAGCGGAATATTTGCCGTAATCAAAGCTTTTAACCTGCGTCATAACGTTTTCGCAGACGTCAGAGTTTATTATCTCCATACCTTCCATATATTCCATATGGTTTGTACGGTATGAACGGTCGTTTTCGAGCCTGTGTTTTTTTTCGAGTGCGGCAGGCGACAGCTTGTCGGAATCTATTAAAAATTGATTTTCCATTGCTTCACCTTAGTTGCGTAAAAATCCGGTTAACGGGTCTGACGCCGAAGCTCCTCTGGTAAGTACTCTTCCCAGTCCCGAAAGATATGCTTTTCTTCCTGCTTCTATAGCGTGCTTAAAGGCGTCCGCCATCAGCGGAAGGTCGCCTGCGGTTGCAAGAGCGGTATTTGCCATAATAGCCGCTGCGCCCATTTCCATAGCTTCGCAGGCTTGGGATGGTTTGCCGATTCCCGCGTCAACTATGATCGGAAGGTCGATTTCATCAATAAGGATCTGAATAAATTCCTTTGTGGCAAGTCCTTTGTTTGAGCCGATCGGAGAAGCGAGCGGCATTATTGTTGCAGCTCCGGCATTTACCAAATCGCGTGCGACATTTAAGTCGGGATACATATACGGCATTACTACAAAGCCCTCGTTTGCGAGAATTTCGGTTGCCTTGATTGTTTCGGTGTTGTCGGGCAAAAGGTACTTTGAGTCGCGCATGATCTCAACCTTTACAAAGTTTCCGCATCCGAGCTCACGCGCGAGCCTTGCGATTCTTACTGCCTCCTTGGCGTTTCTCGCTCCGCTTGTGTTTGGAAGCAGAGTAACGTTTTCGGGGATGAAATCAAGTATATTTTCCTCATCCTTGGTGTTGGCGCGTCTTACCGCGAGAGTGATAATCTGAGCGCCTGCGTATTTGATCGCAGCTTCAATAAGGCTGAGCGAATACTTTCCGGAACCCAAAATGAACCGCGAATCAAATTCATGCCCGCCGATCACAAGCTTATCATTGTCCATTATTATCCTTCTTTCCTATACATCATATTGTCCTGCCAAAATACGGATAACCGTGTGAGCCTGATGAGCGGCACACGCCATTACACGCGCGGCGAACAAGCCCTCGCTTTTGCCGACTTCGCTGACTCCGTCTCCGCAAAGATAAAAATATTTTGACAGTCGCCTGGTTTTTATTTCGTTTGTGCTGCCTATTCCCGCCATGCCCGAGGCGCCTACATAAAATTTGCCGGGCAGCTTTTCCAAAACCGTATTAGCAAGCATCGCCTTGGCTTGGGGATTATCGAAGGCTTCGCAAATTATGTCCGCGCCCGAGAGCAAATCAACGGCGTTTTCCTCCGTTATCTTTACACAATGTGTTTCAACCACGGTGTAAGGGGCTATTTCACTTAGATTACTGCTTAAAGCTTCGGTTTTGGGCAAACCTATCTGATTTGCCTTATATTGCTGGCGGTGGAGATTTGAAATATCGACCTTGTCAAAGTCGATCAAAATGAGTTTTCCTATTCCGGCTCTTGAAAGAGCAATCGAAATATTAGAACCGAGACCTCCCAAGCCGCAAACCGCAACAGTGGTAGCGGATAGCTTTTTTTGAAGCTCTTTTCCGTGGCGTGCTTCATAGGCGGCAATCATTTCATTTTTGTTAGGTATCATCAGCCACCTCCCACAAAGTTTACGACTTCAAGGACATCGCCGTCTTTGAGAACGGTCGAGGCGTAGTTCGCCTTAGGAACAATGTCTTCATTAAGCTCGACCGCGATAAAGGCAGTGTTGTAGTCAGAGCTTTTAATGTATTGCTCTACAGTGATTCCGTCGGCGTTAACCTTTTCACCGTTAATTATTACCATTGTCTTTCCTCCCTGCAAAAAATAAAAACGGGCTGCCGATTTGGCAGCACCGCGCATAAAGTTATAATCAGCTTCCCTACGTTGGCATTATCCAAATCAGGTATCGGTCGAAGGTCACACCTTCCTCTCAGCCTGTAATACAAGCTCCCGTTCTTTGTTTATTATATACTTACAATCATTTGATTGTCAAGTACCTGTTAATAATTTTATTATACATACAATTCGCCACTCAAATTGGGCAATTAATCACCGACAGCGGTGAGTTCTATTTGAAATATAACGGTGTATCAGATAACGAATTTCGCTATTCTTTTTTTGCAGAGGTCGGGCTGGCAGATGATTTTGGAGAAAACATCTATATACCGTTTCATATGTTGATATGGTTTGAGAATTGCGATTATCCGGCAATAGCAACGCCGTTTAAGGGTCAGGTTTATTTTAGCAAACAATTCAGTCTTGTTGACGTTCATGGTTATTATGAGAGCAAAGGCATTTACACCGTAGAACAGGTAAATGATAATACGCTTTTTGTTGATAGCAAGGATGGTTATTCATTCAGCGTGCAACTGACTGATTACAATGATTATGTTATATTCTCCTTAACAGAAAGAAAAGCCTAGAGTGGTCGGACATATCACTCCGGAACGCTATGATTTCCTCGCGTCAGGCTACGAAGAAGAACAAGCACAGATTCGTTCAAAGCTGAACGTACTCAACAAGAAAATCAATGAGATTGATTTACAGGAGAAATACGTTAAGGATTTCATCGCAAAAGCGAAAGAGTATATTAACATTGAAAAGCTCACTCCCGAAATTCTCCGTGCCTTCATCAAGCGGATTGATGTCTACGAAAAAGAAGTCAGATACTCGCGCACCTGTGGCAACACCATCGTCATCCAGTACACATTTCAATTAGACAAAAACTAAACAGAAAAATACCCTGAAGGTCATTTCAAGCCTTCAGGGTATCACTGCCACCTAATTTTCCGTTAAGAATATCACGGAAAAGAGCGATGTTTTTTGCTTCGTTTCTTCACAGCGCCTTCAACAATGAAGTATTCGCAGAGTTTTATACTCTGCTAACCATTCCTTTTGTTTTTGAATAATACTGACTAAACGGCAGCGCTGACGGCGTGATCTGACGGCTCAAAAATCTTATTCATCTTTTCCATATTACTGCGCTTGAATTCCATTGAGGAATGAACGTATCTTTCCAATGTGATTTGAACCGACTGATGACCTAAGATTTCGCTCAGTGATTTTATATCAAAGTTTTCTTCAACACATCTTGTGGCAAATGTATGTCTAAGCTTGTGAAAATGTAAATTATCTATTCCACACGCTTTCCCATATTTCTTAACTTCATTTTGCATGATTCTTGGTTCAACTATCAAATCTGCACATGCTGACAGCAAGTACGCCTCGCTGTCAGAAGAAAGCATTTTTTTACATAGTAAAACCAACCAATCGGATAAGGGAATGATCCTATTTGATTTTTCGCTTTTGGGCGAAGTTACCACTACTTTTGTTTTTGGGTGACTGTCTTGATTCTTTATTCTCTGCATGGTTTTGCTAACACGCAGGGTCTTTTCTTCGAGGGAAATATCCTTTGATTGCAAGGCACATAGCTCGCCTATACGAAGTCCTGTCATTAAAGTCAATAATGTGCCAAACATCTTCAAATTCATATTCTTTGTCAGATGATCTATCAGGAGTGTTTGTTCAGCTCGGGTTAAAGCTTCCGGCTCCTTTTTTTCAACCTATGGAAATACGATTTCCAAGGCGTTAAGTGATGGCATTTGCTTTGCAATGAATTTGATAACAGATTTTAATATCACCAAAATATCAAATACGGTTTTGCCGGATAACTTTTTTTCTTTGAGCAAACTGTTGCTAAATTCAAAAATCAGATTTGTTGATAAAGATTCCATATCAACGTTTTGAAAAAACGGTAATAATTCTTTTCTTTTATAGCTTAACGCTGACGGGAAAGCCGTCAAAAAACCGCATAAAAAAAGCAAAAGTATAAACGAAACTCAACAAGGGTTTTCTTTTATACTTTGCATTAACAATTCTGAAAGGACGTGTATCATGACACAAATAATTAAATTAACCATAGTAGTCTGTTTGCTCGTTTTATTATGCTTCGTTATAATTGCTCCAATAATCATCTTCATTCAGGAAGCCAGAGAAGCGAAAAAATCTCATGAACCCCGTACTATCACGCCGGAAAACAATTCCGATGGTGAAGCGAATGAGTTTAATAACGAACTCGATCACATAAACAGCAAGTATTATATCCATCATGACTTTTACAATTTGAAAAGTCAGGGAAGCCTGCACATTATATCGTATTTCTTAACATACCAACAAACAACGGAATACACCTGTGGCGGTGCTGTTGCAATGATGGTTTTGCATTACTATGATGATTTCAGATATGATGAATTTGAAATCAGCAAGATGGTAAAGACAGACATAGATAAAGGCACCTCGCCTGAGAATTTGGCATTATTCTTTATGGGTATTGGCTATGAGGTAGAATCCCATACCGATACTGTGCCAAAATTTGAAACCATCGAGGATTTTCAAAAATATCTGATTATGATGATAGATAATGAAGTACCTGTGATGGTTGATTGGACAGATTGGGGTGGACATTGGCAAGTAATTATTGGAATAGACACTTGCGATACAGATGACCCTTATGATGATGTTTTGATAATGGCTGATCCATACGACGTCACTGACCATAATAAAGATGGCTATTTTGTTGTTCCGTTAGGGCGATTCTTTTATATGTGGCGCGAAGGAATTTGCGCTCATAAGTCAAATCCTTACGAACAGCCTTTCGTTGTAGCAAAAATAAAGAAAGAGGTGCAATTATGATTTACGGTTACGCAAGGTGTTCTACCAATGAAGAAATGCAGGACATTAACCGACAGATACGCGAGCTGAAACAGCTCGGCGCTACTGACAGAACCATTTACCGTGAATACGACAGTGGTATGAAGAATGACCGCGTTGAACTTCAACGGCTGTTGGAAACTGTCAAATCAGGCGATACGATCGTCGCTACCGAAGTCAGCAGAATCACGCGCAGCACAAAACAGCTCTGTGAAATTATTGAATTTGTCAAGGATAAGCACATTAGATTGGTGTTGGGTTCCTTCGTCGTTGATTGTACAAGAGAGCTTGACCCTATGACAGAGGGTATGCTGAAAATGATGGGTGTATTCAGCGAGTTGGAGCGCAACATGATCAGCCAACGCGTGAAAAGCGGTTTGCAGAACGCCAAAGCGAAAGGCAAACAGCTCGGCAGACC
>CADASG010000080.1 GCA_902790475.1 uncultured Ruminococcus sp.
AGGAGATTCCTCCGTTGGAGGAAATGTCGCGCAAGCGACAAAGGTGGTGCCGCCTCTGCAAGAGGCTGTCAGCGCAGCTGACTGAGGATTCCCGCGCCGGTTTTTCCGTAACGTCCGCTTATTCCTAATGGAAACCAACGTTAGGCTATATCGAATAACACTGAACGCAAAGGTAACCACCTGCCATGTAAATCCCCCGTCGCGCCTTTAGGGCGCGCCACCCCCTTTAACAAAGGGGGCTTTCCGCTCGCAGACTGGCGTTAGTATTCGCACCAAAGGCTCCTTTAACAAAGTAGGCTTTACAGTGATAATCCTAAATGTATATTTAGATAATTCTTGATATCTTCGCAAACTGCGTCAAATTTTTCGTTGATATCTCGGTTTGTGTACCGAAAAACTGTGAGATTATGACGGTTAAGCGTTTGAGTTCTTTTTATATCGTATTCTATAGCCGAGGGTTCATAGTGTTGCGAACCATCAAGTTCGATAACTAAATCAGCTTTGGGACAGAAAAAATCCACAATATAGTTTTCAATGGTATATTGCCGATAAAATCTTACCGGAAGCTTTCTCAGAAAATCAAACCATAAATGGTTTTCCTGTTTCGTGGCGTTTTTTCTTAGGATCTTTGCGTTATTGACTGCTTTCGCTTGACGCGGCAGAAATTTATTCCGATTCATTCTTGGATCTTTTATTTCTGTTGTAAATGCTGCTCAAGCCGTCTAAGATGATGTTTTCCTCAAAGGCTATATCGTGGCGGCAGTTGCAGATCACCTGCGGAGCCAGGCCGCCGGAGGCTATTATTTTACAGTGTTTGCCGCACTCGGCTTCAAATTTATCTATCATTCCGTCGAGCATACAGGCTGAGCCGTGAGCGATGCCCGAGCGGATACAGTCTGTGGTGTTGGTGCCGATAACGCGTTTGGGCGCACGAAGGTCAACCGAGGGGAGAAGCGCGCCGCGAGAGGTCAGCGCTTCAAGCGAGATCCCGACGCCCGGCGCGATTATGCCGCCGTGATAGGTGAAATCCTCGTCCACATAGGCAAGAACGGTAGCGGTGCCCATGAATATCATGATCAGAGGACCGCCGTATTTATCAAAAGCGCCTACGCAGCCGCAAACAATGTCGCCGCCTAAGGTTTCGGGGTGGTCGATCTGCAGCGCCATTCCCGTTTTCAGCCCGGGACCGACGATCAGGCTTTTGACTCCCGTAACTATCCCTATAGCCTCGCGCAAAGGCTGGGTGACCGCGGGAACCACCGAGCTTATGATGGCTGCCGTCACTTTTTCGACGTCAATGCGGTATATTTGAAAGAAGGTGTACAGCTCGACCGCGAATTCGTCGCTTGTGCTGTCGGCGTTTGTGGCGATCCTCAGCTTGTTTACCAAAACACCGTCGTCAAAGATCCCCAGCTTGATATTGGTGTTGCCTACGTCTGCGGTCAAGAGCATGGCGTTTTTCCTCCTAAGTAAAATCCTTACTTAAAATTATAACACATTTCTTGACAGTTTCAAGGCGGTTATTATGTATTTTACAACAATTTTCAAAAACAGCTAAAAGATTGTTGAATTCTATGCGATTTGGTGTATAATATTCATAGTAGGATTCATGTCCTTTCGCGTCGTATTTTGTCGCGAAAAATGAGGAAAGGAATGGTAAGAAAATGGATAGTTCGGAAATCAAGCAGCTGAAAATCCTTGCCGCTAAGGCAAGAATGGGCGCTGTTCTCGGTACCTATCACGCTAAATCCGGTCACCCCGGCGGCTCTCTCTCCGCAGCGGATATCTTCACTTATCTGTATTTCAAGGAGATGAAGGTCGATCCCGAAAACCCGAAATGGGAGGACAGAGACCGCTTTGTGCTGTCAAAGGGTCACTGCTGTCCGAGCCTTTACGCGGTTCTGGCGCTCAAGGGCTTTTTTGACTGGAGCGAGCTGGAGGTGCTGCGTCACGTGGGCGCAATGCTCCAGGGTCACCCCGATATGAAGGGCACGCCCGGAATCGACATGAGCACAGGCTCCCTGGGTCAGGGCGTTTCCGCGGCTTGCGGTATGGCGCTTGCGGCAAAGCTTGATAAAAAGGACTATCGTACCTATACACTGCTAGGCGACGGCGAGGTCGAAGAAGGTCAGGTCTGGGAAGCCGCCATGTTCGCTTCTCACAACAACCTTGACAACCTTGTGTTTATCGTTGACCAAAACGGACTGCAGATCGACGGAGCCGTTGAGGATGTAGCCGGCATCGAACCGCTCGACAAGAAGTTTGAGGCGTTCGGCTTTGAGGTGCTTAAAATCGACGGACATGATTTTGAGCAGATCGCCGAAGCTCTTGACAAGGCTAAAACAATCAAAGGCAAGCCCACCGCGATCCTGGCAAAAACCGTCAAGGGCAAGGGCGTGTCGTTCATGGAAAATCAGGTTGGCTGGCACGGCGTGGCTCCCAACAAGGAGCAGTATGAGCAGGCAACCGCCGAGCTTCAGGCTCAGATTGACAGATTGGAGGGCGAGCGCTGATGGCTGAGATCGTTAAAAAGGCAACAAGAGAAAGCTTTGGCGAGGCGCTGTGCGAGCTTGCCGAAACCAATAAAGATATAGTGGTGCTCGACGCCGATCTGGCGGCGGCGACCAAGACCGCCATCTTCCAAAAGGCATATCCCGACCGTTTCTTTGACTGCGGTATCGCCGAGGGCAATATGATCGGCGTAGCGGCAGGCATGGCGGCGGCAGGCAAGATCCCCGTTGCGGCTTCGTTCGCGATGTTCGCGACCGGCAGAGCCTTTGAGCAGATCAGAAATTCCGTAGCATATCCCGAGCTGAACGTGAAGATCGCAGGCAGTCACGCAGGTATCTCCACAGGCGAGGACGGCGCTACTCACCAGTGCATCGAGGATATGGGCATCATGCGCGCTATTCCCGGCATGGTAGTGCTCAACCCTGCCGACCACTGGGAAATGAAAGAGGCGACCAAGGCGGCGATAGCCTACAACGGTCCCGTGTATATCCGTTTGGGCAGACTGGCTATCGACAGCTTCAACGACCCCGAAAACTACAGCTTTGAGCTGGGCAAGGGTATCACCCTGCACGAGGGCAACGACGTTACGGTGATCGCTACCGGACTTGTGGTCAACGAGGCGCTCAAGGCGGTGCGCGAGCTTGAAGCCGAGGGAATCAACGCCCGTCTTATCAACATCCACACCATCAAGCCCATTGACCGCGAGCTTATCATAAAGGCTGCAAAGGAAACGGGCAGGATCATCACCGTTGAGGAACACAATGTTGTCGGCGGACTTGCCGACGCAGTCTGCCAGGTGGTCACCGAGGAGTGTCCCGTAAAGGTCACAAAAATCGGCGTTCAGGACAGATTCGGCTACAGCGGTCCTGCGTGGGAGCTGCTCGATAAATTTGAACTCACCCAGCCCCATATCGCAAAGGTGATCCGCGAGACAGTCGCCGAAGGCAAGTAATCAAGGACAAGTAATTAAAATATTTTAAATAAATGCGGAGTCGGTCTTTCCCGGCTCCGTTTTTTATGTTACAATAAAGTTGAAAGTTGAAGGTTGAAAGTTGAAAATTTCGGTCGGGGAGAAGGGCTTGCACATTTCCTATACATGTCATTTCGAGCGGTCGGCGTAAGCCGAATTCGCGCAGCGAATAGCCGAGAAATCTCCCTGATAGGAAGCCACGGTTCACCTCCGAGGAGATTTTTCCACGCATACTGACCACCGGGGTACCCGGTCGAAATGACATCTAATTTAGAATATAAACAAGCGTCTAATTTAATTGCAACTGCTCGAAATTCACCAACCCTCGGCGTAGGGGCGCGCATTGCGCGTCCGCCCGAGGGTGCTGAACTAAACGTTATGTTCCTATCATCACTCGAACAGGAAAACAACGTCGGCACAGCGGGCTTGCAATGCAAGCCCCTACAAGTCATACTGCCGTTTTAATTGATTACCGTTACGCGAGAAACCGACATCGTTTTCCTTTACTGCGTATGGTCGCACCCATGTGTGCGACCGAGGTTGACGCTCTAAACGTTTCACTCCTATCTACACTCGTACAAGAAAACAACGTCGGCGCAGGGGGCTTTCAATGCAAGCCCCCACAGATTAAACCGCTAATGTACCGCTGCTTTGCGCGGTTTGCACATCTCTAACCACAAATTACTAAACACTATCCGCTACTAATCACCACATAATATAAAGAAAGGACGAATAATATGGAGCTTTTAGATATGGTCATCGTCGGAGGCGGTGCGGCAGGGCTTACGGCTGCTGTTTACGCGCGGCGTGCAGGACTTCGGTTTGTGATGCTTGACGTCGCATCTTCAATGGGCAGTCAGCTCACCCAAACCGACGAGGTCGAGAATTACACGGGACTCGGCAAAATCGGCGGAATGGAGCTTATCATGAAATTTCGCGAACACGCGCAAAGCATGGGAGCGCCGATGTCGGACGAGAGCGTTAAGACTATCGCCGAATCGGACGGCGTTTTTACCGTGACCGCTTCAAAAAACACCTACACCGCGAAAACCGTGGTGTACTGCGCCGGCGCATCGCACCGTCCGCTGGGCGTTCCGGGAGAAGCTGAGTTTAGCGGAAAGGGCGTTAGCTACTGCGCGGTGTGCGACGGCTTTTTCTGCCGCAATAAAACGGCGCTGATAGTCGGCGGCGGCGACACCGCGGTATCCGAGGCGCTGTACCTCGCGAAGATCTGCAAGCAGGTTTACCTTGTTCACCGCCGAGATGAATTCCGCGCGGCAAAAGCGCTTACCGACAGGCTCGGCGAATGTGAAAACGTGACCTGTTTTATGAACGCGGAGCTTGCAGAGATCTCGGGCGAATCGCGCGTGACCTCGGTCACTTTTAAAGACGGGCGCAGCCTTGACGTTGACGGCGTTTTCGTAGCGGTGGGCATCGTTCCCAACAGTCAGTTGATCCGACCGCTGGCGGAATGTGACAGCGCAGGCTTTGTCAAGGCAGGAGAGAGCGGCGCGACCTCCTGCGAGGGACTTTTTGTCGCAGGCGATGTGCGGACAAAACCGCTGCGTCAGATCATCACAGCCTGCTCCGACGGCGCGAACGCCGTAAACTCCGCCGTTGATTATCTGAACCGATGAACGGAATCTTAAAAAAGCCTGCCGCCGCTTGTTTGGGCGCGGTGTTCTGCACACTGCTGTGGGGCACGGCGTTCCCGTTTATCAAGCTTGGCTACCGCGCTTTTGCGATCTCCGAGGGCGATGTTGGAAGCATGCTCCTGTTTGCAGGTTTGCGGTTTTCGCTTGCGGGCTTAATGGTTCTCGGCGTTTTCAGCCTTTCGCAAAAGCGCTTTGCTATGATACAAAAATCAGAATTAAAAGCGGTGTTTTGGTTAGGCTCAGTCCAGACCGCAGGACAGTACCTTTTTACCTACGGCGGCATAGGCTTTACCACCGGAACAAACACGTCGATCATCACCGCCTGCGCGTCTTTTTTGACGGTGCTGTTCGCGCCGATATTCTTCAAAAGCGACAGGCTGACATGGATGAAAATACTCGGCTGCGTTTTGGGCTTCGGAGGCGTATTGATAATCAACGGAGGCGGCGGCTTTTCGCTCGACACCCTGTTCGGCGACATACTGATCTTTATTTCCACGGTTTATGCGGCAGGAGGAAATTTGATTGCAAAAAAAGTAACGCAGAAAAACGATCCTGTGAAAATAACTGCATATCAGCTTTTGTTCGGCGGACTGTTTCTGACTGCGCTCGGTCTTTTGTGGGGAGGAAATTTGGATTTGCTGCAATGGCAGGGAACGCTTATTTTGCTGTGGCTGGCACTGGTGTCGGCGGCGGCGTTTTCCGTGTGGACGACCCTGCTCAAATATCATCCCGCAGGCAAAATATCTGTATTCAATCTGCTTGTGCCGGTGTTCGGCACCGTGTTGTCGGGACTGCTGCTGGGCGAGAACGTTCTGAGAGCCGAAACCGTGACAGCAGTGCTCCTGATCGCAGGCGGTATCGTGTTGGTTAACGTTGAAAAAAGAGGGGAGATATCATGATATACGGCGTGATTTCCGACATGGACGGCGTGATTTTAGACACTGAAAAACTGTATGTGCGTTTCTGGTGCGAAGCTGCGCGTCATTACGGGTTTCCCATGGAGCGTGAGCACGCGCTGGCGATCCGCTCGCTTGCGAGACCCTACGCCATAGAACGCCTGCGCGGTTTTTTCGGCGAAAGCTTTGACTACGACACGGTTCGCAACAAGCGCGTTGAGCTGATGGACGCCTATGTTGCCGCCAATGGCATCGCGCCTAAGGACGGCGCGGCAGAGCTGCTGGAGTACTTAAAAGCAAACGGTTACCGCGTGGCGCTTGCCACCGCAACTCCCGTTGACCGAGCCAAGGACTATCTTGCGCGCGTCGGTTTGCTGCGTTACTTTGACGAGGTGATCAGCGCGCGAATGGTCAAAAACGGCAAGCCCGCGCCCGATATCTACCTTCTTGCCGCCGAACGGCTCGGCATTTCGCCGCAGAATTGTCTGGCGCTCGAGGACTCGGTAAACGGCGTTAGATCAGCCTCCGCAGCAGGCTGTAAAACCGTGCTCGTCCCCGACCTCGACGACCCGCGCGAAGCCCTCGCCCCCCTGCTCTACGACACGGCAGACGGCCTGACAGACGTGATCAGAATACTGAACAGAAAGACTGAGGATCCCTGAGCCGCTTTTTCCTAATTGATCCCAACGTTAGGCTATATCAAATACCGCTCAACGAAAACCCCTCCACAATACATAAATCAAAAAGGCCCGGAAAAATCCGGGTCTTTTTGAAATATAGGATTAGGAATTAGAACCACTCGCTCTGAGTGCCGTCGGCGGTGGGGTCAAGCTCCCAGCCTGTGGCATAGAAGGGCTGATTACTGATCTTGCTGATGTTGATGTCAATTGTCTTGTTCCAAGCCTTGGCAAAGTCATAGCCCTTGCCCTTCTCAAAGCGAACGAAGATTACGTGTGTGTAGCCGCCTTCGGGAACCTGTACGGTGTAGTTGATGTTGCGTGCGCCTATGGTCATGGGTGACCATGCGCTCTTACAGGTGCCCTGATTATAGAAGAATGCCTGGAAATCCGCGTTGTTTGTTCTCCACTCCTGGCTGGGTACGAAGTTTAAAGTGGTTACGGTCTTTTCTTCGGGAGTTACGCCCGAG
>CADASG010000081.1 GCA_902790475.1 uncultured Ruminococcus sp.
AGCGCAATCTTTATAATATCTCCAACCTTGCCAACTTCATCAATAATATTGTCGCCCTTATTGATGTTACAGTTTGATTACGAAATTAGATTGACGTGTAAAAAGCTTGCGCGGCGGCTAAAGGCTCAGTATCTTCTTGGCTATTTCCTCCGCCTTGTTTATGTACGCCTTGGGCTCATAGGGCGCGGCGTCCTCGCGGCTGCGAAAGCCCCAGCCGTAGAGCGCAGCGCAAAAGTCCATGCCGACCGTTGCGGCGGCTTCCGCGTCAACAAAGCTGTCGCCGACAAACACCGCGTCGCAGGGACTGACACCGAAACGTTCGCATACGCCCGCAAGCATATCGCTTTTTTCCTGCTCGATATCGACGTCGGTGGCGCACACCGCGTCAAACAGCTCGCCGATCTGACGGTAGGCATCAAGCATGTTGGACACGAATTTCTTGTGCTTCTGCGTGACGATCGCAAGCTTCATTCCGTTTTGCTTGAGCGTTTCGAGCGACTCGCCGATCCCGTCGTAAAGCAGGATCATCTCCTCGCCTTTCATCGAATAGAGCTTGCTGTAGTTGTTCATCGCGTATTCGATCTCGTCCGATTTCATGCCGTAGATATTCATAAAGCCCTGCTCGAGCGAAACGCCGATCACCCCGAAAAGCGCCTCGTGAGGCACGGGGTTGTAGCCCATCGCCATAGCGGTCGTGTTCATGCAGTAGAGTATGCCCGGAGCCGTGTCGGCAATTGTACCGTCAAACCCTAAAATCACCAGCTTTTTCATTTCAACACCCTCTGTCAGAAAAATACCGTTATCAGTATAGCATAAAAACCAAAAGAGCGCAATGTTTTAATTGACAATAACCGATAAAAGTTATAAAATAAAGTGATGTATTGCACTGTATGGAAAGGTTGTGTGTTATGAGCAGGCCAAATACCTCTAAAAAGGCTGTCTCAACGCCGCAGACTCAGCGTTTTTCGCTGTATAATTCGGCGGCTAATTATTTCGTTTTGCTGATATTTATACTGTTGCCGCTTTTTGTCAACATCACCGTAAACGGCTCGTTTCCGTTTTTGCACTTTGAAAACGGTTACTACGGCATCAGACACCAGAAGTACTATCTGTTTATCGCGTTGGCGGCGTTCGCAGCCGTGGGCGAGGTGCTGGTGCTGTTCACCGAAGGGATAGCGCAGACGCGCGACAAATATGACCTGACCTCGCGCGACAAAATAATGAAAAAAATATCCGTCACCGACTGGGCTGTGCTTGCGCTGCTAGTCGTGTGCGCGATCTCAACCGTTTTTTCGGCTAACAGGGAAATGTCGTTTTTCGGCGAATACAAGGGTCACGGGCGCAACAACGGACTTCTTCTGATGCTGATGTACGTGCTCGGATACTTTATCGTATCGAGGGCTTTCCGATTCCGCGAGCATATTTTCATCGCGCTGTCGGTGACCGCCTCCGCCGTCTATCTTTTAGCGGTGCTCAACTGCTTTAACATCGATCCGCTCGGAATGTTTGTCAAAATGAAGGGCGACGAGGTCGTAATGCGCGACTTTCTGACCACTATCGGAAACAAAAACATGTTCTCCACTTACATCTGCGTGACACTCCCGGCGGCGGCAGGGCTTGCGGTGTACACCGAGAAGCTCGCATGCAGGGTTGTCTATCTTGTCACCATCGCGCTCGGCTCAATTGCCATGATAGTCTGCGACAGCGACTCGGCGGTGCTCGGTACGGCGGCGTTTGCGGCGGTTCTGCTGATCGCGCACGTTCGCTGTATCAGCCGGTTAAAGCGCCTGTTTTTGGTGTTCACCATTATGCTTGCATCCTCAAAGGCGCTCTATCTTATCTCTCAGGCGACCGGAAACAGTCACAAGGAGCTGTCCGCGCTCCCGTATAAGATGATGCTCTCACCCGTCACCTACGCGCTGCTGGTCATTGTCGCGGTCATCACTGCGGCGCTGTATCTGCTGGACGCTAAAAAGCCCGGCGCTACACTTCCCAAAGCCGTGCCTGTCGCACTTGCAGCGGTGTTCGCGGCAGGTGTTGCCGCCGTTTTGGGCGCCGTGATCTACTTCACCAATGTCGATACAAAAACCGATCTGGGCAGTATGGAGCGGCTGCTGCGCTTTAACGAAGCGTGGGGCACCCACCGCGGCGTTATGTGGATCGACTCAATAAAGGTATTCGGCGATTCCTCCATCTTTGAAAAGCTGTTCGGAGCGGGACCCGAAATGTTCTACTATAAGTTTGAACCGTATTTTAAGGACCTCTACCGCTTCGGCGACGGCTCAACGGACGCGGCTCACAACGAATATATCCAGTACCTTATCAACATCGGCATACTGGGACTCAGCGCTTATCTTACCTTTGTCGGCAGCGCGCTTTACCGCGCGTTCAGGGCGATAAAAAAGCAGCCTCAGGCTATCGTATTTATCGCGGCGGTTTCGGCATATCTGGCGCAGGCGGTCGTAAATATCGCGCTGCCCATAGGAACTCCGCTGTTCATGGTTTTTGTCGCGCTGTGTGAAAACGCCGCAAGACAGCCTTCCGAAGCATAAGGCAACACCGCACAATTCAAGGCGCCCGGCTTGCTTGAATCTTATTCCGTCAGCTTGCCCAAAAAATCTCGGCAAGGCGACAGCCTTACCTCAATTACCTGAATTATGCGGTATTGCCATAATAAAAGGGTACCGAGGGAGGAAATGAATATGTTTGACTTCATTACCGGATTATTCCAAAGCATCGACGACGTGATGTACTATCCGATACTCATCATCGTACTTGCGGCGGCAGGACTGTTTTTCACCTTCCGCACAGGGGCGGTGCAGCTCAGGCTGTTCGGCACCGCATGCAAGCTGATCGTTGAAAAGCCTTCCTCCTCGCAAAAGGTCTCTTCGTTTCAGGCGCTGATGGTTTCCACCGCCTCGCGCATCGGCACGGGCAACATCGTTGGCGTTTCAACCGCTATTTGTCTGGGCGGACCGGGCGCGTGCTTCTGGATGTGGCTGATGTGCATCATAGGCGCTTCGTCGGCGTTCATCGAGAGTACGCTGGCTCAGATATTCAAGCAAAGGAACAAAAACGGCAACTCCTACGGCGGCCCTGCCTACTATATCGAAAAAGCGCTGCATCTGCCCGTTATAGCGGCGGTATTCTGCATTTTTCTTATCGCCACCTACGCCTTCGGCTTCAAGGCGCGGGATATTGGCTTGGACGACAGCGAACTAAGCTTCTGGAAGTAGCATAAACCGCACCGAAGAAGCATATCATTTACAAAAACAACACAGAACGGAGCGTGACTATGAGCAGGGCGGTACTTACGGAATATGAACTCCGCGCGTCGGGGCTGACCCTGCCGCTCAAAGTCGCGCTGGTTGCCGACCTGCACGAACGCCCTGCCGACGATATTCTAAAGCTGCTGCAAAACGCCAAGCCCGACTTGCTCGCCATAGCCGGCGACACCTTGGAGCGCTGCGGCGAAAACGGTTCGGACGCCTCCCAAACGCCGTATCCGCTCGGCAAACGGATCATACTGTCCGCAGCTCATTCCGTGAACCACGCGCTGCGCCTCGTGTTTGCAGGGAACAATCACCCCGACAAGGAAAACGCCTATCGTTTCCTGCGCGGCACCTCAGAGCTTTGTCCCGTTTTCATGTCGCTCGGAAATCACGAGAACGTACTGACGGGAGAGGACTACCGTATACTCGCTTCCCTCGGCGTTCATCTGCTCGACAACGCCGATTATTCCCTTGATATCGGCGGTCAAATGATCCGCGCAGGCGGTCTGTCCTCAAGGTACGACAGACGGTGGCTGGAGCGGTTCTCGCGCAAAGACGGATACAAGATACTCCTGTGTCACCACCCCGAGTACTACGATACACTGCTTGACGGCGCAAACTTCGATCTGGTGCTTGCAGGTCACAACCACGGCGGACAGGTACGGCTGTTCGGCAGAGGGCTGATGTCCTCCACAACGGGACCTCTGCCAAAGTATGACAAGGGCGTGTTTGACGGCAGAATGGTGGTCTCCGCAGGCTGCTCCAACACAACCGCCATCCCGAGGTTCAACAATCCGCGCGAAGCGGTCATAATCCGCCTCACTCCGACCGAATAAAATTTTCCTCTGCAACTGATCTCAGACAGCACCGCACGCCGCAAATTGTGCGGTGTTGTTTTTTTTACTTGCAGTTTAAAGACTTCTGTGATATACTATCGTTGGTAAATTATGCGGAATAAGGTGTGAATATGACGAGAACGAGAACTGTTGTCAAGGTGGGCACCTCCACGCTGACATATGAAAACGGAAAAATCAACTACAGACGCATCGAGCAGCTTTGCAAGGTGCTGTGCGATCTGCACAACAGCGGCGAGGATATCCTGTTGGTGTCCTCCGGCGCTATCGGCGTAGGCATGGGCAAGATGGGACTTTCGCGCCGACCGAACGAAACAAAGAAAAAACAGGCGCTTGCCGCTATCGGTCAGTGCGAGCTGATGTTCATGTACGACAAGCTGTTCGGCGAATACAACCACAACGTGGCGCAGATACTTTTGACCGCCGACACCGTTGAAACCAACAGAAAGCGCGAGAATGTGCTCAACACGATCGACTCGCTGCTTGAAATGGATATCATTCCTATCATAAACGAAAACGACACCGTAGCCACCGACGAGCTTGACGGCAACAACTTCGGCGACAACGACATGCTCTCGGCTATCGTTTCGCGCATAGTCGAGGCGGACAGGCTGGTGATCCTCACCGATATTGACGGTCTATATGATTCCAACCCGCGCGAGAACCCCGAAGCGGTCAAGCTCGACGTGGTGGTGAACATCACCAAGGACATCACCGAAATGGCGGCAGGCTCAGGCTCCAACCGCGGCACAGGCGGCATGATCACCAAGCTTCACGCAGCCGACTACGCCACCAAGCGCGGCATAGAGGTACACGTGATCAACGGCTGCGATCCGAACAATTTATATCAGGTGTTCGACGGGGAATCCCCCGGCACCGTATTTTTAGCGCATCATTGATACATTATATATTTGAGAAAGAGGGAGTATAGAAATGACAACGCTTGAACTTATGGGTCAAAACGCAAAAAAAGCGTCTCGCGTGCTGATGAACGCGGGCGCTGAAAAGGACAAGGCGCTGCTGGCTATCGCCGCTGCGCTGAGAGCCAACTCAGACGCTATCATCGCGGCAAACGACATCGACATCGAAAACGGAAAGGCGGCAGGACTGACCGAAAGCCTGCTTGACCGTCTGCGTCTCAGCAAGGAACGCATCGAGGGCATGGCTGAGGGCGTAGAGCAGGTTGCCGCGCAGAACGACCCCGTCGGCAAGATCATTGAGGGCAGGACGCTGAAAAACGGACTGCAAATCGAAAAAACCACCGTCCCCATGGGCGTTATCGGCATTATTTTTGAGGCTCGTCCCAACGTGACCTCAGACGCCGCTGCTCTCTGCCTCAAGGCAGGCAGCGCGGTCATCCTTCGCGGCGGCAAGGAAGCGATCAACTCCAACAAGGCGATCGCCTCCGTTATGCGCGACGCTATAGAGCAGGCAGGACTGCCGCGCGACTGCGTGGCGCTGATCGAGGATACCTCGCGCCAGAGCGCCACCGAGCTTATGCAGCTCACCGATTATCTTGACGTGCTCATTCCCAGAGGCGGCGCGGGACTTATCCGCAGCGTCGTGAGCAACGCGCGCGTTCCCGTTATCGAAACAGGCGTGGGCAACTGTCACGTCTATGTTGACAAGGACGCGGATATCGAGATGGCTAAGAACATCGTCTTTAACGCCAAGACCTCCCGTCCCTCCGTGTGCAACGCCATTGAGACCGTTCTGATCCACAAGGACATCGCCGAAGAAGCGCTGCCCGTTATCAAGGCGGCGCTGGACGAAAAGAACGTCGAGATACGCGGCTGCGAACGCACCAAGGCTATTTTGGGCGACTGCGTAAAGGACGCGACCGAGAACGACTACGCCGTGGAATTTTTGGACTTCATCCTCGCCGTAAGGATCGTTGACAGCCTCGACGACGCGCTCGAGCATATCGCAAGATACAGCACGGGACACAGCGACTGCATCGTGACAGACAACTACGCAGCCGCAAACACCTTCACCTCAAGCGTCGATTCCGCTGCGGTATACGTGAACGCCTCAACGCGCTTCACCGACGGCGGCGAGTTCGGGCTCGGCGCTGAGATCGGCATCTCCACCCAGAAGCTTCACGCAAGAGGTCCCATGGGCTTAAACGAGCTTGTCAGCTGCAAATATATCATCAGAGGAAACGGACAGATCCGCTGATCACATAAGTAAATAAAACAGTGCGAACAGCAGCGAGGGGTCCTTGTTGCTGTCCGTCAGCAGCATAAGCAGCAGCAAGATCAGGCTTTTGTCCCTGTCGCCGAGCAGCGCTTCCATCATATTGACGGACGCAGGCTCCTTTGGCACGGGCTTAGGCGCGGGTTCGGGCTTTGGAACGGGCTCGGGCTTAGGCGCGGGTTCGGACTTAGGCGGCTCGGCAGGACGCGCGCCCGGCTGAGCGTAACGCTCGCGCGGACGTTCCTCGCGGCGGTGAAGCTGCGCTGCACGGGCAAAGGCTTCTTCCTCAAAGCTTGGCATACGCCACCTCCGTTATAAGAATAGACCGCTGTCCTTTATCAGCGGTATCAGCTTCATAAGCTTCATCAGACGCTGCGCCTGATCCAGCCGCAGCGCACGCTCCTCGCTGAGGAACGGACGCAGCGCGTTCAGCAGCGCCGCAGTCTCGTCTCCTGCGGAGGCGCGTTTCATCAGCGGCGCGAGCGTGCCCAAGGCGCGCGTCAGATCGCCGCTGTCACCCGACTGCTGCTGCGGTGAGGACGGCGCGGAGGGAGCGGACGGCGAAGCGTCCAGCCCCAGCTTTGCGCCCAAGCTCCGCACCTGCTTCATCGCTTCGGGGTTATTCAGGATTTGATTGATTTGATCCTGTATATCGGACATTTCCTCACCACATTCGCGTCACTTTTCGGTCTCGCCGTTCAGCAGCTTCATCAAGCGCTGCGCCTCGGGGCTTTGAAGCAGCTTTTTAGTCTGCTCGGGATCATCGAGCACCTGTTTTACCCTCGCGGCATTGGGGTTGCCGCTGCTGTTGAGCACGCCGCTCAGATCACCCGTATCGGCAGCCGACCTTAGCCGCTCGGACGACGTGCCTAATTTTTCGCTGAGCTGTCTGAACAGCTCATCACGGTTATCATACATCAAACCACCTCGTTACATACTATGCGGCAAACGCTGTAATAGAACGGAGTTTTTATGAGAATTTTAGTTTTATCCGATATTCACGGCGACCTGCGTTCCGCGATGCAGGCGGTCAACGCCCAGCCGTCGGCGGACATGCTGGTTTTTTGCGGCGACGGAGCCGAGCAGTTCAAGTACCTTAAAAACGTTCTGCCCGACAAGACCGTGGTAGGCGTGCGCGGAAACTGCGACTTCGGCAGCGACCTCCAACCGACCGAGACAGTGACGGCAGGCGGCAAAACCCTGTTTATCACCCACGGTCACCTGTATCAGGCAAAATTCAGCATCTACAATATGGTGTGCGCCGCGAGGGAAGCCAACGCAGACGTGCTGCTGTTCGGCCACACTCACAACGCTTTTCAAGAATACGACGACGGGCTTTATATAATGAATCCCGGACACTGCGGCGGCTACGGCGCAAGCTACGGGATCGTCGATATCACCGATAAGGGCGATATCGTCACCAATATCGTGAGGCTGAGCCCGCCATGAATTTTTCGGATTTTTCCTTTGACCCCGTCACCCAAGACGCGGTGAAAGCGCTCGTGCGCGGCGGGAATCTCCCCCACGCCCTGATCATCGAGAGCCGCGATCAAAAAGCCTCCTCGGAGCTTGCGAGGTTTTTGTCAATGTACGCGGTATGCGAAGCGAAGGAGCGTCCCTGCGGAGTGTGTACAAACTGCGTCAAGGCGCGAAAAGCGGAGCACCCGGACATTTCGGTCGTTCCGCCCGACAAAGACAGCAGGACGCACAAGCACAGCATTTATCAGATGCGCGAGATCACCAAGGACGCGTATATCATTCCAAACGAAGCAAGGGCGAAGGTATACATCTTTGAGGACGCCGACCACCGTCTGACCACCGTTGTGCAAAACGCTTTTTTGAAGCTGCTTGAGGAACCGCCGCGCAACGTTTGCTTCATACTGCTTTGCAAAAACGCTCAACAGCTTTTGATAACCATTCGCTCACGCTGCACCGTGCTCAGGCTTCGCGGCAGCGACTCGCCCGACGAGCAGGCGCTTGAAAGCGCCGCTGCTATCGCGCGCGGAATGATCTCCCCAAAGGAATACGAGCTTATGCTCGCTTTGAGAGCACTTGAAGAAAAAGAAACAGCGCACGCCGTGCTCAACGCGCTGCGGCTGATCCTGCGCGACGCCGCCGCGCTGCTTTCAAACGGCAAAGCGGTCGCGGAC
This sequence comes from uncultured Ruminococcus sp., assembly GCA_902790475.1. Lineage (GTDB taxonomy): Bacteria > Bacillota > Clostridia > Oscillospirales > Acutalibacteraceae > Ruminococcoides. The sequence continues at coordinate 8,473 of CADASG010000081.1, forward strand.
AGCAAAACAGCTTCCGCTCTGAGCGCCCGGTTCACAAAAATAAAACTGCTGCGGCTGTACGAGCTGTGCGGCGAAGCGGCAATAAAAATAGATCAAAACGTAAACATCAGCCTCCTCACAACGTGGCTGTGCGGAGAATTCAGGAGGATATCATGGCAGAGGTAATTGGAGTAAGATTTAAGGAAGTGGGCAAGGTTTATTACTTTGATCCGCTCGACAACAAGCTTTCCGTCGGCGACAGAGTGATCGTTGAAACCGCGCGCGGTCTGGAATGCGGCGAGGTCGCCGTTTCCAACAAATCCGTTTCCGACGAGGAGGTAAAGCAGCCGCTTAAACCGCTGATCCGCATTGCCACCGAAAAGGATCTGAACCACGTGGCGGAAAATCACCTGCGCGAAAAGGAAGCGTACAAGATCTGCGAAAAGAAGATCGCCGCGCACAAGCTTGAAATGAAGCTGGTCAACGTGGAATACACCTTTGACAACAGCAAGATCATCTTTTACTTCACAGCCGACGGAAGAGTTGACTTCCGCGCTCTGGTAAAGGACTTGGCAGGAGTGTTCCGCACGAGGATAGAGCTGCGCCAAATCGGAGTGCGCGACGAGGCTAAGATGCTGGGCGGTCTCGGCGTATGCGGCAGACCGTTCTGCTGCACGCGCTTTATGGGCGATTTTCAGCCCGTTTCAATAAAAATGGCGAAGGAACAGGGGCTGTCTCTCTCCCCCGTCAAGATCTCAGGCACCTGCGGCAGACTGATGTGCTGCCTGAAATACGAGCAGGAAGCCTACACCGACCTGCTTCGCCACACTCCAAAGGTAGGCGCGATCGTAAAAACTCCCGACGGCAAGGGACTGGTTGTGGAAACCAACCTGATAGCCCGCACGCTCAAGGTCAAGCTCGACAACACCCCCGAGGACGTCGCTCCAAAGGCGTTCAAGGTGAAGGAATGCAAGCTTATCAAGGACGGCTATATCAAGGTGAACCGCAAGGAGATCGAGCAGCTCGGCAATTTGGAAAAAGAGTGATCAAGGCAACACCGCACAATTCAAGGCGCCCGGCTTGCTTGAATCTTATTCCGTCAGCTTGCCCAAAAAATCTCGGCAAGGCGACAGCCTTACCTCAATTTATTATGCGTTATTGCCTCAAAAATTTTTCTCAAACCTATTGCAATTTCCGAAGAATATGTTACAATATATTTGAAATTTAATAAAGGAGGTCAGATTTATGGCATATGTTATCAACGACGACTGCATCATGTGCGGCGCTTGCGCTGATGAGTGTCCCTGTTCCGCGATTTCCGAAGGCGACGGCAAGTACGTTATCGACGCTGACGCTTGCGTAGACTGCGGCTCATGTGCTGATGTTTGTCCTGTAGGTGCTCCTCAGGAGGGCTAATCAACCGATTAATTAGACGGCAGGGTGTTCCCCGCCGTCTTTATTGTATTTGAGTTAGCAGCAAGCAACCCAACGGCAAAAAACCACCGGGAAACGAGTTCTCCCGGTGGTTTATTGATATGATCATCCTCTTGTTTTTTCCGCGTCAAGCACTGTGATCTCGCCGTAGTTTTCGGCGCCTGCGACCCAGTAATAGCGATACGCGGCGACCAGCTTGCGGTCGCTGTTGAAGTAGAATACCGCCGAGTCAAGGTTTTCGTCGGCGAAGGTCTTGGATTCGGCATCCTCTATCGCGCTGTCCATGCCCGAGGCTACCTTTTTCATGTTGTCAAACTTGGTTTTCAGGATATCAGTGAGCTGATCCTTAGCTTTTGCGGCATCTATGCTGGACATCGCCACGATCTCGTCGGAGCTGACCTTCTCGCCCGTTTCCACGTTGATGTTATACACGTTGAAGGCGCTGTTTGGTGTGTCCACCGAACGGCTTTCAATGATCAGGCTGAGGATATTGTCATTGAGACTGCACATATAGTCGGTTCTGCCGACAGGCTGATCCGAGCCGGCTTTTTCGAGATTGTCAAAAATCTTCTTGTATTTGCTGTGGATATCGTCGTTTATCTCCTTTGCGTCGGCGCTGTCCATGCTCAGCTGCGGCATACGGTTTTCCGATTTTTCATTTTTGATATCCTTTTCGCCGGTGATCAAAAAGCTGCCCGAATACGGCAGGCTGAGCTTGACCTCGGCATAAACGTAATCGTCGATACTCATGCTGTATTTTGTGGCTTCCTGAGTGGTTTCGGCAACGCTGATCTCAGGGTTCGAGGCTCCGCCGCCCGCACACGCGCAAAGCGAGAGCGCCGCAGCGCCGCAAATCAGCGCCGCAATCATTCTTTTCATAAAACCAACCTCCAATCTCAAGGTATCTATTATTCTATCATCTATCCTTTTGTTTTGCAATACGATACAGCGAATTGTGACAAATATTCTCCGAAAAAATTTTTCTGAAATATCTTGTCAATTTTTGAATACTGTGCTATAATATCAAATAGTGCAAAAACAGCGGCTCACCGCCGCAGCCAAACAAAGGCCATCAGCTCAGCCGGGAGCCCGACCGTGTAGCTTACGCACCCCAAAACATTTTACAATTTCATACAATTGACAAGGGCCATTAGCTCAGCTGGGAGCCCGAGTGGGTTGCTTACGCACCCCAAAACATTTTACAATTTCATACATTTGACATGGGCCATTAGCTCAGCTGGGAGAGCGCCAGGTTCGCAATCTGGAGGTCAGGGGTTCGATCCCCCTATGGTCCACCAAACAAGTATTGGATGAACACCTACTTTTTCAGTGGCGGTTTCGCCGTCAGGTGTGTCCTCTGATACAACAACAGAACGCCGTTTCAGTGTAAAAGCTGGAACGGCGTTTTTTCTGTTTATTAAGACTTTTTGGCTCTCTGTCAATAGTTGGGGTAAACCCGAATAAAACAGAATAAGAAATTAAGACAAGCGATGGCTGAAAAGCTGTCGCTTGTTTGCGTGTTAAGAGA
>CADASG010000082.1 GCA_902790475.1 uncultured Ruminococcus sp.
AGCGCAATCTTTATAATATCTCCAACCTTGCCAACTTCATCAATAATATTGTCGCCCTTATTGATGTTACAGTTTGATTACGAAATTAGATTGACGTGACAAATAGAAAAAAGGGGTTTACAATTTTAAAAACCTATGCTATAATGTAGCAGTTGACCTGTACCACGGTTTGGGGATCAAGCCGCAGCGCGGATTTTCACAGCCCCTTACTGAGATGCAGGCAAATAAAATGTAAAGGTGGAAAAATCAAATGCTTAAAGAAGAAAAGCAGGCTATCATGGCCGAATACGCTACCCATGAGGGTGACACAGGTTCTCCCGAGGTACAGATCGCTCTTCTCACAAAGAGAATCAACGACCTCACCGAGCACCTCAAGATCCACAAGAAGGATCATCACAGCAGACGCGGTCTTTTGATGATGGTCGGTCAGAGAAGAAGCCTTCTCGGTTACCTCAAAAAGGTAGATATTGAGAGATACCGTTCTATTATCGCAAGACTCGGTATCCGTAAGTAATCCACGCTTAAACAGGGCAAGCAGAGCCATAACTCTGTTTGCCCTCAATTCAAATATAATGGGATTATATTTCACCCGATTTTAGCGGTAAAACGATATCATTTAGGGATTAGTGATTAGTGGTTAGTGGTTAGATAAGGTTTTAATTCGTGGTTCATAGTTTTATTGCCCTCACAGCTTCCGACAGATCAATTCTGTCCCGCGAAACGCCGAAGTAGCCTAAATATCCGACGTTAAACACGCGAGCTAAAAAAAGCGTTTTAATTATTGCCCTCACAGCTTCCGACAGATCAATTCTGTCTCGCGAAACGCCGAAGTTACCTAAATATCCGACGTTAAGTACGCGAGCTAAAATAAATGGTATGGTTTTATTGCTAAAATAATACGGTGTGAGATCCCATTAAATAAATAATGAAAGGATTTTACCATGAACAGTTTAATGACATTTGACAAGTACAAAGTGTTTGAAACCGAGTTTGCGGGTCGTCCGCTCAAGGTGGAAACAGGAAAAATGACCCAGCTTGCCAACGGCGCATGTTTAGTGACCTACGGCGATACCGTGGTTCATGTTGCCGTAACAGCGTCCGCAAAGCCCAGAGAAGGCGTTGACTTCTTCCCGCTGTCCGTTGACTACGAGGAGAAGCTCTATTCCGTAGGCAGGATCCCCGGTTCTTACCTCAAGAGAGAGGGCAGACCCTCCGAGCACGCGATCCTTACAAGCCGCGTGATCGACCGTCCTATCCGTCCGCTCTTCGATAAGAGTATGCGCAACGACGTGTCCATCGTCTGCACAGTTATGAGCGTTGACCCCGATTGCCAGCCCGAGATCGTGGCTATGATCGGTGCGTCTATCGCTATCTCTATTTCCGATGTACCCTGGAACGGTCCGATTTCAGGCTGCTCTGTCGGCATGGTTGACGGTGAATTTGTGATCAACCCCACAGAGGAACAGAGAAAGGTAAGCAAGATGGCGACTACCGTAGCGTCTACAAACGAAAGGATCGCCATGATCGAGGCAGGCGCCGACTGCGTGTCCGACGAGGACATGTATAACGCCATCATGTTCGGCCATGAGGCAAACCAGAGCATTATCCGCTTTATTAATGAGATCACCGCCGAAATCGGCAAGCCCAAGTTTGAATTCGCTTCTTTGGAGCCCGACCATGAAATGTTTGAGGCTATCAAGGCGTTTGCCGAGGAGGATGTTAAGGCTGCGCTCGATACTGATGACAAGACTGTTCGCGACGAGCGTTTGAAGCCTATTTATGAGGCAGTCCATGAAAAATTTGACGAGGTTTATCCCGAGCAGGAGGCGCTGATCGACGAGTGCCTGTATAAGACCCAGAAATTCATCGTTCGCCGCTGGCTGCTTGATGAGCAGAAGCGTGTGGACGGCAGAGGAATGGATGATATCCGTCCGCTGGCTTCCGAGGTCGCTGTGCTTCCCAGAGTTCACGGCTCGGGTATGTTCACAAGAGGACAGACTCAGGTCCTTACTGTCGCGACCCTCGGTCCTGTTTCCGATAAGCAGCTTCTTGACGGTATCGACGGCGAGACAGAGAAAAGATATATCCATCACTATAACTTCCCCAGCTATTCGGTTGGCGAGACCAAGCCAAGCCGCGGTCCCGGCAGACGTGAGATCGGTCACGGTGCGCTGGCTGAAAGAGCGCTTTTGCCCGTGATCCCCTCCGTTGAGGACTTCCCCTACGCACTGCGTCTGGTTTCCGAGGTTCTTTCCTCCAACGGCTCAACCTCTCAGGGTTCCGTATGCGGTTCCACACTGGCGCTTATGGACGCCGGTGTTCCGATCAAGGCTCCGGTTGCAGGTATTTCCTGCGGTCTGATCACCGAGGGCGAGCGCTGGATGACTATGGTCGATATCCAGGGTCTTGAGGACTTTTTCGGTGATATGGACTTCAAGGTTGCAGGTACTCATGAGGGTATCACCGCGATCCAGATGGACTTGAAGATCCACGGTCTGACTCCCGAAATGGTCAAGGAAGCACTTGAGAAAACCCATAAGGCGCGTCTGTTCATTCTTGATGAGGTAATGCTCAAGGCGATCGCCGAGCCCCGTGAGCAGCTGTCACCCTATGCGCCCAAGATGTTCACCACAATCATTCCTGCCGATAAGATCAGCGAGGTCATCGGTAAGAGCGGTAAGGTTATCAAGGAGATCCAGGCTGAGTGCGATGTTAAGATCGACATTGAGGAAGACGGCGAGGTCGGTCAGGTATTTGTATCCGGTCTTGATGCGGACAAGTGCAGCCGCGCGATCGAGATCGTTAAGACTATCGCCACCGATCCCGAGCCCGGCGCGATGTATTTGGGCAAGGTCACAAGGATCATGGAATTCGGCGCATTTGTGGAGATCGCTCCCGGTAAGGAAGGCCTTGTTCACGTTTCTCAGCTTGATGTTAAGCGCACCGAGAACGTGACCGATGTTGTAAATGTCGGCGATATCATCCGCGTTAAGGTGTTGGAGATCGACGACAAGGGCAGACTTAACCTCAGCCGCCGTCAGGTGCTTATTGATGTTGACGGCTTGAAGCCCGAGGATGACGGCGACAGACCTGCGCGTCCGCGCCGCCCAAGAGGTCCCAGAGGCAGAAGATAATTCTAAATCAGAATATTGTTTGATCGGGAGTATCCTTATTCGGGATACTCCTTTATTTCGGAAGAATTCTTTTATAATCGGTTTTTCACCAAATAACAAAACCTCCATAAACTGTATTGTACAGTATATTACTGTCAATACTTAACGGAGGTTTTTTTATGTCGGAAGTTCCTTTTGAAACTGAGCAAGCTGCCGGTGAAGTAAAGCTGCCTGATCCCGAACCGGTCTGTCTTGATGCAGCGCGTATCTATGACAGCTGCGGAACAAAGGATTGCCTGCGCGACCTGACGGTATTTTTTACCGAAGAAAATCAGACGCTTATTGACACCGCAACCTCGGTGCGCGTCAACAAAATCAGCGTTATCACCGCTTCGGTAGACGTTGATTCGGTGGCATTCCACAGGGGCTATTACGCGGTGGACATCATCTACTATTTCAACGTGTGCTGTGAGGTCTATTCAGGCGCTGCGAACACGCCTGCGGCAGTCAACGGTCTGGCAACGAGCAGCAAACGCGTCGTGCTATACGGCAGCGACGCCTGTGTCAAGGTGTTCTCCAGCGACACGGAGCCTGAAATCGACGTTTCCGAGCTTGATTGCTGCAACGGCTATCCCGTAACCATGCCGCGCGCCACGGTTCAGGTGTCAAGTCCTATGGCGCTCGCATCCTCGGTCGTGCCGGTAACAGCTCCGGTGATTCCGCCTTTTGTGCCGGAAAAAGTTGTAGAATTTTTCGGCGCAGAGATTATCGCTCCGGTTGCCCAGCAGGTTACGGTAACTGTAGGCGTATTTACGATCACACAGCTGTCGCGCAATGTACAGCTCATGATGCCGTCCTACGACTTCTGCGTGCCGCGCAAGGAGTGCGACGCGCGCACCGACGACCCCTGCGAGGCGTTCGGGAAAATCGACTTTCCCGCAGATTCATTTTTTCCGCCCAGCTCAATTGACAGTGACGGCGAGGCGCCTGCCTTTGACTGCCACTGCCGTTGATTATTCATCTGCATCGACAAAGGGAGACCCGCAAGGATCTCCCTTTGATCATTTTATCCATGGCGTCACCCTGTCTTTTTTTACCATAAATGCATTATCGGCGATTTCCGCCATCGGTGAATCACTGTAGCTGTCGGAGTAAAAGCTTTCGATTTCCGCGTTTTTGAAACACTCCCGAAAGCGGCGCACTTTCTCTTCGCCGTGACAGTTTTCGCCGGTATATACGCCGGTGTGAGGATCTACTTCCGACGCGATCAGGTGTTTAATTCCGAGCTTTTTACAAATGGGGAAGAGCAGAAAAAAAGGTGAAGCCGAAATGATCACGTCGTCTGAGCGCTGTTGCCTGAGGTAGAAAGGCTTGATGCGTTCTGCATTGACTGCCCAAAATTCCCTAATTTCTGCGTCTATATCTTCAATACAGGTCAAAAAACGGTACATAGTCTGCTTGCACTCGGTTTTTGTGCCTTTCTTTAACAGATAAAACCGTGTATAGGCTTTGATTATCGAAGGTGCTTTTCCGAATATTTTAGGATGCCGTTTCAGCGAGAACATGAAAAAGCGTGCGGTAGAATCGCCCTCAAAGATGGTATTGTCAAAATCGTATACATTCATAAATCAGGAGTTCTTTCATAAGGTTGATAAATAGTACAGCATATGGTTCATGATACCACAGCGATATTGTAAAATAATTCCAAAAAAGAAATAGTTTTTACAAAACTATTGCAAATATGTAAGAATCATAGTATAATAAAAATAAGTATAGTATAAGGGGCAGTTTTGTGTTTGGGTATTTGCAGATACAGAAAAGCGAGCTGCTGGTTCGTGAATACGAGGCTTACAAGGCTGTTTACTGCGGTCTGTGTAAGCAGATGGGCAAGGATTATTCCTTTTTGGCACGCCTTAGTCTCAGCTACGACTGTACCTTTTACGCTATGCTTTTGATGTCTCTTTCGCGCGGTTGCTCCGGTTTTGACAAGGGGCGGTGTAAGTTCAATCCTTTAAAAAGGTGCAGTTATGCTCATTGTGAGAACGAAAGCTACAGCAAGGCGGCTGCTTTTTCGGTGATTTCGGTCTACTATAAGCTGCTTGATGATTTGGAGGACAGTAAATTTTTCAAAAGATTATTTGTTCGCTTGATCAAGCCGTTTTTCTCGCATTGGAGAAAAAAAGCCGCAGAGCGTTTTCCGGAAACAGAGTCAAAGGTAGCGGAAATGATGCAGGCTCAGCGTGAGGTTGAGCACGGCGGTTCCAAGAGTCTTGACGCGGCGGCACATCCTACCGCTCAAATGCTTGCGGATGTGTTGGCGGAAGAAGGAAAAAACGATGCTGAAACACGCATACTCAGAGAGTTTGGGTATCAGGTGGGACGTTGGATTTATCTGATCGACGCAGCCGACGACTATGAGGACGATAAAAAAAGCGGATGCTTCAATCCGTTTTTGAATATCGAAACCGATGATATGAAAACCACTGTGAACAACACGCTCAATCAGTGTCTGGCGCGCGCCTACGACGCGTTCCAGCTTTTGGATATAATTGATTTTAAAGGTATTTTCAACAATATGTTGCTGTACGGTTTTCCGTCGAAACAGAATTCCGTTATTTTCGGACAGCAGGAGGTAAAAAATGACAGATCCATATGAGGTGCTCGGCGTTTCGCCGAACGCGGGCGACGACGAGATAAAAAAAGCCTACCGAGACCTTGCAAAAAAATATCATCCCGATAATTACGCTGACAGTCCTCTTGCCGATTTGGCTGAGCAAAAGATGAAGGAAGTAAATGAAGCGTACGATATGATAAATAATATGCGCCAAAAGGGAAAGGGCACGGGCTCCGCAGGCAGTACCGGCACTTCGGGAGCCTACGGCGGCAGCGCTTCAAGCTCACAGTTTTACAGCGTTCGCGTTTATATCCAGCGCAACATGATCAACGAAGCCGAGCAGGTGCTCAACAATACTCCGGAGGGCAACCGCACGGCGGAATGGTATTATCTCATGGGCATGTGCGCTTTTCGGCGCGGCTGGAACGAAGAAGCCTACAACTATTTCCAAACAGCCTGTAATATGGATCCCAACAATCAGGAGTATCGGGCGGCGATCAACAATATGAATAACCGGCGCTCCTATAATTACGGCGGATATAATACGCAGACCAATATGGGAGGCGGTGGCTGCAGCTGCTGCGATATCTGTACCGCGATGATGTGTATGGAATGCTGCTGCGACTGCGGACGCGGTTGCTGATATGAAAAGTACGGTCAATTCTCCCGCTTTTCGCATGGCGTTTTGCGCGGTAGTTACCGCGTTGGAGGTAGTTCTGATGATGATCACGGGTTTGGTTCCCGTGGGTACTTACGCGTTCCCGTGCTTTGCAGGAGTGCTTACGCTGGCGATCGTCATTGAGTTCGGCTGGAAATGGGCGCTGGGCGTATTTGCGGCAGCTTCTCTGCTTTCGGCACTTTTGTCGGCGGATAAAGAAGCGGTGCTTTACTTCATCGCTCTGTTCGGATATTATCCTATCTTAAAAAACGCGATCGAACGGAAGCTCAAGCCAAAGGCGTTACAGTACGCTGTCAAGCTCGCCGTATTTAACGCGGCTGCGGTAGCGTCGTTCTATATCGCGACAATGCTTCTTTCGGTGAAAGCCGAGGAGTTCACGATTTTCGGCGTTTATGTTCCGCTTGTGTTTTTGGCGATAGGTAATCTGTTCTTTTTGTTCTATGACTTCGCGATCACTGTTTATGTAGCGGTTTATGTTAAAAACCTGCGCGATAAGCTGTTTGGGAAACTCAAATAAGAAAACAAATTAAAAATAACACTAAAAGCATTCCTATAGAACATGAAATTTGCAAAAAATAAAATCTCCCTGTAAGATGTGGATAAGAAACAAAAAACACATCAAAAAAACAAGGAGATTACA
>CADASG010000083.1 GCA_902790475.1 uncultured Ruminococcus sp.
ACTATAATTATATAACGAACTTCCGCAATATCCGCAGCACCATCTCAGGCGGTGCGCCACCTTCTCCCGGGAGAAGGCTTTCCGTTCATCGCCAAACGTAAGGGTTCTTTCAATATACACTCGGACAGGAAAACAACGTCGACACGGCGTGCCGCCGCTGTCAGCTCGCGGACTATGGGGCGGTATGATAAGTAACATCGCCGTTACGCAAGAAACCGTCACCGTTTTTCTTTTCTACGTAGGGTCGCACCTGTGTGTGCGACCGAGGTTGACGCTCTAAACGCTTCACTCCTATCGACACTCGAACAGGAAAACAACGTCGGCACAACGGGGCTGTCGCAAATTCTTTCGATTTGCGACAGTTTCTTCCGTTTACCGACTAACGTTAGATATTGCGGCTCAAACCTTGATCTGTCCGAGCAGCTCGCCTACCTTGCAGTGATAGATCAGATCCGCCTGATCGTCGAAGGGCGTGGCGTCGCGGTTGATGAGCACAACTGTATTTCCGCGGAAATAGCGGACAAAGCCTGCGGCAGGGTATACGGTGAGGCTGGTTCCTGCGATGATCAGCGTATCCGCCTGCATTATGGCGCTGAGCGCTCCGTTTACCACGCTGTCGTCAAGCCCCTCCTCATAGAGCACCACGTCGGGCTTGATCACGCCGCCGCAGTCGCAGGTCGGCACGCCCTCGCTGCTTTTGATAAAATCAGCCGAATAGAATTTGCGGCAGTTGCGGCAATAGTTTCGCAGTACGCTTCCGTGCAGCTCATAAACCTTTTTGCTGCCTGCCGCCTGGTGAAGTCCGTCGATGTTCTGAGTGACGACGGCGGTCAGCTTTCCGGCGGCTTCGAGCTCGGCGAGCTTCAGGTGCGCCGCGTTTGGCTTTTTGTCAAGGCAGAGCATTTTGTCGCGATAAAAGCGGTAGAATTCCGCCGTATTGCGTTCAAAAAAGGTATGGCTCAGGATCTGCTCGGGCGGATAGTCATACTTTTGATTATACAGCCCGTCCACGCTGCGGAAGTCGGGGATGCCGCTTTCGGTGCTCACGCCCGCGCCTCCGAAAAAGACGATCCTTTCGCTGTTGTCGATCACGTTTTGAAGTTCTTCCGGTGTGTTCATAAGGTCTCCTTTCAATATAGTACGAATGTATGCGTGAATTTTGCTGAGATTGGCGTTTCATAGGCGTAAAACTGTTAAAAATCATTGTATTATTATCGAAGTTGTTTGTCAAGTAAAAAATAATTCGGAAGTTTTATGCAAATTGCCCACAAATTTTCACTATATATCATCATCAATAAAACGCAAAAGGACTTGAAAAAAACTGTAAGATGTGGTAATATTAATACGATACTATGGACTTGCGGAGCGAATCGCGCGAAGTCTGTAGACTACAAATTTTATATCCATCGGAATGGAGTTGATTTTATGGCAAGAAGCGCAGGTGTTCTCCTATCGATTACTTCGCTTCCTTCCCCCTACGGCATCGGCACCATCGGCAAAGAGGCGCGTCAGTTTGCTGACTTCCTGAAAAGGGCAGGTCAGACCATCTGGCAGATCCTTCCCGTCGGGCCGACGAGCTACGGCGATTCGCCGTACCAGTCATTTTCAACTTATGCAGGCAATCCCTATATGATTGATCTTGACACACTTGCCGAGGAGGGCTTGGTGACCAAGGAGCAGCTTGACAGCTATGATTGGGGATCGAACGCCGCTGAGGTCGATTATGAAAAGATTTACAACAGCAGGTTTGAGGTTTTGAAGATCGCCTACGAGAACTTTAAGACCCGCGACCAAAAGGCGTTCCGCTCTTTCAACCGCAGAAACAGCAAGTGGCTGAAAAACTACGCGCTGTATATGGCGGTCAAAAACAGCCTCGGTATGGTGTCGTGGACGGAATGGCCCGAGGACATCAAAATGCGCGAGGAAAGAGCCCTGCGCCGTTATGAGCGCAAGCTGCGCGACGAAATGAATTTCTGGCGCTTTGTGCAGTTCAAGTTCTATGAGCAGTGGGAAAGCTTCCGCGCTTATGTCAACGGACTTGGCATCAAGATACTGGGCGATATGCCGATCTACGTGGCGATGGACAGCGCCGACACCTGGGCGAATCCCGAGCTGTTCCAGCTTTACGACGACGGCGATCCGATCGCCGTGGCAGGCTGTCCGCCGGATTACTTCTCCGAGACCGGTCAGCTCTGGGGCAATCCGCTCTACGACTGGGATTATCTGGAGCAAACGGACTATGAGTGGTGGTTTGAGCGCATCAAGGCGGCGTCCAAGCTGTATGATATCACCCGTATCGACCATTTCCGTGCCTTTGCAAGCTATTATTCCATTCCTTATCCCGCCGAAAATGCGGTCAACGGCAAGTGGATCGAGGGTCCGCGCATCAAGTTCTTTGAGATGATGGAGGAGGAGTGCGGCGAGTTTGAGATCGTCGCCGAGGATCTGGGAACCCTCACCCCCGACGTCACCGAGCTTATGGAGCAGACAGGCTATCCCGGCATGAAGGTTCTGGAATTCGCCTTTGACAGCGGCGAGGAAAACGACTATCTGCCGCATAACTATACTAATAATTGCGTGGTTTACACCGGTACTCACGACAACGATACCGTAATGGGCTGGGTCAAAACAGCCGATCCCAAGGATGTGAGCTACGCGAGATCATATTGCAAGATGCCCGACGACGAGCCGTTCAACTGGGGACTTATCCGCACTGCGTACGAGAGCAAGGCGGACACCGCCATCGTGCCCCTGCAGGATATCCTGGGACTCGGTTCCGAAGCGAGAATGAACACACCGTCTACCACAGGCGGCAACTGGGTCTGGAGAATGGATCCCGCCGCGCTGACAGACGAGCTTGCAAATAAATTAAAAACAATGTCTGTGAACAGCGGACGATTGGAGGACTGACAACAATGAACAATATTATGGAAAAACTTGAGCTTACCGCTCAGTCAATGTACTGTAAAAAGGTAGAGGAGCTTAATCCTTCCGAGCTTCATCTGGCGCTTGGCAAGGCAGTTATGGGCGAGATCGCTCCCAACTGGACAAAGAGCAAGGCAAAGCACAACAAGGAAAGAAGAGCTTACTACTTCTCCGCAGAATTCCTGATGGGCAGAATGATGTACAACAACCTCTACTGCTTAGGCGTTCTTGACGAGGTCACAAAGCTTCTCAAGAAAAAGGGTATCGACATCAATGTGTTTGAGGAGATCGACGACGCAGCGCTGGGCAACGGCGGTCTCGGCCGTCTGGCTGCCTGCTATCTTGATTCCGCCGCGACCCAGGAGGTTCCGCTTGACGGCTACGGCATCCGTTATAAGTACGGTCTGTTCAAGCAGCTTATCAAGGACGGCTATCAGGTAGAGGTCGCCGACAACTGGCAGCGCTTTGACGATCCCTGGTGCATACGCAGAGAGGATGAGGCAGTCACCGTTTCGTTCAAGGATCAGACAGTCAGAGCGATCCCTTATGATATGGCTGTTATCGGCTGCAAGACCGACAACATCAACACCCTGCGTCTGTGGCAGGCTGAGGCGGTCAATGAATTCGACTTCACCGCGTTCAACAACACCCAGTATGATCTGGCTGTAAAGGAGAAGAACGACGCGGAAAACATTTCCAAGGTTCTCTACCCCAACGACAACCAGTATGAGGGCAAGGTGCTCCGCTTAAAGCAGCAGTATTTCTTCTGCTCCGCTTCACTGCAGGACATCATGCGCCGCTACAAGGCTAAGCACGGCAATGATTTCAGCTTCTTCGCTAAAGAAAACGCGATCCAGCTCAACGATACACACCCCGTATCCTGCGTTCCCGAGCTTGTTCGTCTGCTCCAGCTTGAAGGCATGGGCTTTGACGAGGCGTTTGAGATCGCTCGTCAGACCTGCTCCTACACCAACCACACCGTTCTCAGCGAGGCGCTTGAGAAGTGGAGCGCCGACCTGATGACTCAGGTCATCCCCGAAATTTACGATATTATCGCTCTGATCGCCAACAAGTGTCAGGAAGAGCTCATCGCCAAGGGCGTCAGCGGCGACATGCGCGCCAAGATGCGCATCATCGACGGCAATGCTGTTCATATGGCAAGACTGGCTACCTATGCCGGCACCTATGTAAACGGCGTGGCTCAGCTGCACACCGAGATCCTCAAGAGAGATCTGCTCAAGGAATGGTATCAGGTTTATCCCGAGAGATTCCTCAACAAGACAAACGGAATCACTCAGCGCCGCTGGCTGGGACTTTGCAACCCCGAGCTTTCCGATCTGATCACCGAGAAGGTCGGCAGCGACGAATGGCTGGTAGACCTCAGCAAGCTTTCCGTGCTCAACGACTGCTGCGACGCGCGCACTATCAATAAGTTCAATAAAATAAAGGCTAAGAAGAAGGCTCAGCTCGCCGAGTACATCAAGAAGATGGACGGCTATGATGTAAATCCCGACACCATCTTTGATGTTCAGGTAAAGCGTCTGCACGAGTACAAGAGACAGCTTATCAACGCATTCTCCATCATGGCGATCTACTTCCGCATTAAGGAAGGCAAGCTGCCCGACTGGACTCCCACGACCTTTATCTTCGGCGCAAAGGCTGCTCCCGGCTACGCCAGAGCTAAGGCTATCATCAAATACATCACCGAGATCGCAAACCTTGTCAACAACGATCCCGACACCAAGGATAAGCTTCAGGTTTACTTCATCTCCAACTACAACGTTTCCTACGCTGAGAAGATCGTAGTTGCCGCAGACATCTCCGAGCAGACCTCAACAGCAGGTCTGGAGGCTTCCGGTACCGGCAACATGAAGTTCATGCTCAACGGCGCCGTGACCCTCGGCACATGGGACGGCGCTAACATCGAGATCGCAGAGTGCGCAGGCGTTGAAAATGAGTATATCTTCGGCGCACGCGTTGAGGATATCGAGAAGGTCAAGAAGGAAGGCTACAACCCCTCCGCTCTTATCGAGGCTAATCCCGAGCTCAAGAAGGTCGTCAACACTCTGATCGACGGCACCTTCGACGACGACGGCGCTCAGGGCGAGGGCAGCTTCAGAGAGCTTCACCACGCGCTCACCAAGGGCACCCACTGGCACGATCCCGACCACTACTTCCTCATGCTGGATCTTCCCGATTATATCGAGACCAAGATCCGCGCCAACGCCGATTATGCCGACCGCAAGGCGTTCGGCAAGAAGTGCATCCTCAACGTTGCTAACGCAGGCAAGTTCTCCTCAGACAGATCTATCCTCGAGTACGCTAAGGAAATCTGGCACACCTCCTATAAGAAATAATCTATTTACTTATTTACGCAGACGGACGGCGCTCGCTGTCCGTCTGCCTGCATAAAACGGGCAGGATAAGCTATACTATATATATGTAAAAGAAAGAAGGAGAAGTCAAATGAAATACGCGGGAACACAAACAGAGAAAAATTTGCTTGCGGCGTTCGCCGGCGAGTCTCAGGCGCGCAACAAGTACACCTACTTCGCTTCAAAGGCTAAGAAGGAAGGCTACGAGCAGATAGCGGCACTGTTTTTAAAGACTGCCGACAACGAAAAAGAGCACGCAAAAATGTGGTTCAAGGAGCTTGAAGGTATCGGAACGACCGCAGAAAACCTCAAAGCCGCCGCCGACGGTGAAAACTACGAGTGGACGGACATGTACGACGGCTTCGCAAAGACTGCCGAGGAAGAGGGCTTTCCCGAGCTCACGGCAAAATTCCGCATGGTGGGTGAAATCGAGAAGCACCACGAGGAACGCTACCGCGCCCTGCTCAACAATGTCGAGACCGCTCAGGTTTTTGAAAAAAGCGAGGTCAAGGTGTGGGAATGCCGCAACTGCGGACATATCATCGTAGGCACCAAAGCGCCCGAGGTCTGCCCCGTGTGCGCTCATCCGCAAAGCTATTTTGAAATTCATGCGGAAAATTATTGAGAAAACAATTGATTTCCGAGAAAAGATACGCTATAATAATGGACAGCATCAAAAAGATGCTGTCCACTATTTTTTGAAAGGAACATAATGATGAAAAAAATCATTGCTTTGGTATTGTGCATCGGAATGTTTGTCGCGGCAGGCTGCGCAGGCGCAGGCGCTCCCGTAACACCCTATCCCACCGACGCCAAAACAGAAGTAAAAGCGTATAAGGACGACTTTGAGGAGCTTTGCAAGTATCTTTCGGCTAACGGCTGGATAAACTATCAGAAGGAAAACAAGGACAAGTCCTACAGCGAGATGAATTATAAGGCTATCGGCGCTTCCAACGGCTTCCGCTTCAACTGCACGAAGCAGAACGCGAACGCCGTGGTGATCGAGCTTTACGATTTTTCAAAGCCCGCTTCTCCCGACGAGGTTTACAACAGCGTTAAGAAGAACGGCAAATTCTCGATTTTTGAACTCGACGAGGTAAACGCGTATCTTTCCGACAACGGAAAGTACATGGCTATCTACACCGATACCTCGATCGACTGGAGCAAGCCCGATAAAAACTCGGAGAGCTACAAGAGATTTGAAGAATTCATGAAGCTTTTTAAAGGCTTCCATAAATAATTTATTCGGCAAAACCGGGTCGGGGCGGCTGAGCCGCCCCTTTGCTTTTTCACTTTATCAAGAAAAAGTCCACAATATATTGTGCCGAAAAACCCTGACGGAGCCTTAATAACACAACGGAAACGAAAAGAAAAATTTTTTGAAAATTTTTTCAAAAAACGCTTGACTTTTTTCTCCATTCGTATTATAATAGCAATGTTCGGTCGAGGAAAAGGAACGGCAAGTTGTTGACAAGAAACAGCGATTTACAGCCTTACTTGTTTAAAACCGACAAACAGAACCTTGAAAATTGAACAATAAGTAATAAAGAAAGAAACCCGTAATGACTTTGAGTAAATACTCAAACATTACAGTGAGATGTACACTAAAATAC
>CADASG010000084.1 GCA_902790475.1 uncultured Ruminococcus sp.
AACTGCCATCGGCGTTACCTGACGCACCGTCATCGCGACCTCGTAGCCCGACGCTTCCACCACCAGCGCGTTATCCGACACACGAAGCACCCTGGATAAAATATTGTCTCCCTTTGCATACCTCGCGCGCTCCCTGCCTCTTTGCGGCGTAAAGTTGGCGCGCATACGCTCCATTGCCCTTTCGCGGTTACCGACAACGGTGTTCGCGTCCTCAACAATTTCTTCCGTCACGAAATCAATCTTGGCGCCGAGCATTTTTCTGAGAAAACGGAACTGGTAATTCCTCACCTGTGTTTCAAACATTTCTTCAGACGGATGAAGCCCGATCCTTTCATTACGCTCGTTAATACCTCTGCGGATTAAATCCATCCGCAAACCCATTTTGTCCGCGTTGATTTTAACTGTGACGCCGTTGAGATTATTAAGGGTTCCGTCGTTCTTGTTGTAGCTGATAGTGGCTACTATACCGAGCGGAATACGCTCAACGCCCGTCAGCCTTCCCGTCAGGATAGTTCCAGCATATTGTGCGCCGTTGAACAGCGTCAGCATCTCGCGTGTCATACCTTGGGACTGCCCGTTAGCCGACAGAAAACCCGCCGTTTCATCAAGAATTGATTCCGACTCGATTTCTTCCTCTGCTCCGACTTCTTCACGCAGCTCGGAAGCAGCCTCATCTTCCTCCTCGCTCAACACCTCTTCCAGCTCTGTTTCCGCTGTTTCTTCAGGTGAATGACGGATATCATTGTCCTGACGAAACTGTTCCAACGCGCTTTCCGTCGTTATTTCAGCTTCGGCAGCGGGCAGTGTTTCCGTTTCAACCGGAACGGTCTTTTTTCTTGGCATATGGCATAACTCCTTTTCAAAAAAATACAGGCATAGCCCGCGCCGCTGTAAAGCAGCGCAGACTACACCTGTTAATTGCTTCACCGCCCCGCTCCATCCAATTAGCGGACAACGGCATTATTACGGCTATTTATTGATAACCTATTTTTATTTTAACACAACTAAACATTATTTTTCGCTGACTTTGTTGCTCGTATAAATTTTTTTACCCCGTTTTATATCCTGCACTCGTCGTAAATGACAAAATCAACTTTCAACATTCTTTCCACATCGATATCAAAAGGTCACATTATCACTATCAATTTGTCATATTTGGAGTATCAAAAGGTCACATGTAACTATCGAAAGGTCACATCAACGCTATCATAAGGTCACATTATCAATCAGAAAACGGCTTATCTATGCTGTTTTTAAGCCCCTTAATTATATAATTATATAATTAGTCTTAATTAAGTAATTGGAGAGCTACGCTCTCCGAAGTGTTTTCACACATAGAAAAACCCATACTCATTTTTTCGTGAGTATGGGTCGTTATTCGGTTAATAGATTTGTTCTTTGTTCCTGTTTGCTGACAATTGAAAAAATCGGGCTGTTCCGATTCTCAGGATCAGTATTCACACGAACATTAAAAGCAACCTTGTGATACACTTTACCCTGTCTGAAAAACATCCTTTCAACATGAATGTCTGACTTCTCGTTTATTTCTCTTACGGCGACGTTTAATACCTTACGTCTAAAATCTGCAAACCGAGTGAATTTTGTTTCACAAAACAGCAATTCCCGCAGTTCATCAACCGTGTAAGAAAAAGTTTCGTTGCCGTTATAGTCCAGCAGATTCATCTGATGGATAAGCAGCTCGTATAATCTGATAGCGTAGAAGGAGCTGAAATCCACGATATTCCGCAGGCGGTACTGCGTATAGCATTTTCTCAAACCGATAAGATACGGTTCAACATCCTTGGACAAGCGCATTGAGACCATACCTCCGCCGTCATATCTCGCGTAGTCAATCCACTGCAGCCGTTTCCACGGACGTGCTGGGTCATCTGTTCCGACAAACACGCGGCTCCGCTCCAAAACATCACAGATTCCCCGGATGTCGCGGTAAAGATTACTTTTTGATACTCGCAGAAATTCGGCAAGCTCCGTAATCGAGCAGCTATAGGTGCGGAATTTTTCGTCCTCATATGTAATCTTAGCAATCGCCATCCGCACGATCTTGGCGGCGTTGAGCGGCATCATCTGCTTGGATTCGATCAAACGGTTATCCATGACCACATGATTGTTTTCATTGCCGATCAGACTGTTCTCATCACTCAAAATTACTCACCTGCCTTTTGCTGCCCTGAGGTCCAAATTTGGACCTTTATCCCTTTTTTCATCACGCGAGGTTCAAATTTGGACCTTTCGGTTGTTTATCTGATGAAAGTTCAAACCGAATCCGCGATATTTTACGTCCTATTTTAATCGTTACCGCCGTCATCTTCGTGTCTGAATAGCTGTTAATATCCCTGACAGCCGTTTCAATCACGTATTTGTAAAAATCATTTGTCTTTTTATACTTCTTCTCGCAATCCAGCCAGTACCGCAGATCATCAATCTCATATTCCGGGTTGACGTCACTCTGAAAAAACCTGTCCGCCGAAACGATCTCGTAAATTCGAATCGCATAGATAGAACTGAACTTCAAAATCGTCAGGTGATAATCCTCATCAAACATCTGCTTGATCCCCTTAACGTAATCGACTATGCTGTATGACAGCTTAAAAGTATAAATTCCTTTCCCGTCATAGCCGGATTTACTCATCCATGTGACGATCTTCCAGCTTTTCCGCGGGTCTTTGTGACCTGTGATCATAGACGTTGAATGAAGCTGGTCGCTGAGCAAGTCTATATCCCTGTACAGATTACTGCGTGGTATCTGAAACGCGTCCGCAAGCTCTGTTACAGAGCCTTGGAAGGTCTGCAAATCCTTATCATCACAGATCACACGGTAAATGATGTAGTGAATCAGTCTGAGCGCCTGAAAACGAAGATCCTGCTTTGTTTTCATGACTGCAAGAACAAAGCGGCAGTTTGAGAGATTTTCTTTATTATCCATGGTTCATTCTCCTGTTCAAAATCAAATTCTTCATTCATAATATATCACATCTTCTTGCTTATTTGCTGCTGACTTTGTTGCTCAAATAAATAAACATTTCAGTCTTGACAATTCCATAATCAGGATATATAATGACAGTGTGGTAAAAACAAAAAGACAAAAAGAAACTGCTTCAGGTGAGGTGTTTTCTTTTTGTCTTTTCTTTTGAGGTCAGATCAGATTATGAAAAGCGCCGGTGGGTGCTCTCGCCCGCCTTTAGAAACGTTCAACTAATCAAGCGTTCATCAACGGCGGGATAGAAAAGGATTTTAGATAACGAAACATTACAGAGTTACAGTTGAGCTGATAACAGCAATGACGGTAAAATGCGAAAACCGAGAGGAAGCAAAACGGCTGGCAACGGCAGAAGCGTCGTTGCTTCCAAACGTTGTCAGCAAACAAATTCTTTCCGTTGTCCGCGAAAACCATAAATGTGACCAATCCATATAGTTTTTCTGCTTGCATTTCCCCCTGTTAATAGCTATAATCATCTTATGAAACGGTTAATTTTTCACATCGACGTCAACAGCGCGTTTCTCTCTTGGGAATCGACCCGCCGCGTCAAAAACGGCGAAGCAGACTTGCGGCTGATTCCGTCCGTGATCGGCGGAAGCCCCGAGAGCAGGCGCGGCGTTGTGCTGGCAAAATCGATCCCCGCGAAACAATACAATATCAAAACAGGCGAACCGATCGGCATGGCACTGCGAAAGTGTCCCTCTCTGGTGATCGCGCCGCCTGATTTCAAGCTCTACTCCGCCTGCTCCAAGGCGTTCAAGGATATCTGCCGCAGCTATGCGCCTGTGGTAGAGGAGTTCTCGATTGACGAGTGCTTTCTCGATTTCACCGGGACGGAACACATTTATCCCGACCCGATCGCCCTCGCCCATGAAATCAAGGACAAAATCCGCGGCGAGCTTGGCTTTACCGTCAACGTCGGTATCGGAGAAAACAAGCTGTGTGCGAAAATGGCGAGCGATTTTGAGAAGCCCGACAAGGTTCACACGCTCTTTCCCGATGAGATTCCGGCAAAAATGTGGCCGTTGCCTGTCGGAGAATTGCTCTTTATCGGCGGCGCGACGGCAAACAAGCTGACAAAGCTCGGCATCCGCACCATAGGAGAACTTGCGAAATTTGACGTGAACGCGCTTCGCAATCTGCTGGGCGACAAAATGAGCGTCCAGTGCCATAACTACGCCAACGGCATTGACAACAGCCCCGTCCGTGCCGAACGCGAGGAAGCCAAAAGCTACTCAAACTCCGTCACGCTGGAGGATGACGTCACCACCGACGAGCAGGCGCACGCGGTTTTGCTTGCGCTGGCGGACAGCGTTTCCCGGCACATGAGGAGCGATAACGCAATGGCATACGGCGTGTCCGTATCGATCCGCTTCCTCGATTTCAAAAACAAGTCGCACCAATGTCAGCTATCCTCTCCCATCGACACCACCAAAGCGGTCTTTGAAACCGCAAAGAAGCTGCTCGGTGAGATGTGGCAGAATCACCGCCCGCTGCGGCTGATCAGTATCACGCTCTCCAATTTGACGAAGGATAAGTCCGCCTCCGTGCAGATGTCGCTGTTCGGTGAAACGGAAAGCCTCAACAATGAGCGCGACGAAAAGCTCGACAAAACCCTTGACTCCATCCGCTCAAGATACGGTTCGTCCATAGTACAGCGCGGCACCGTGATGAAATCCGGTCTCAATGTTGCGCGTAAGTTCAAGGGTGAAAAGGATAATCAATAGTCATATGGCAGCGCGAGGTCCAAATTTGGACCTCGCGCAATGCTTTTTAAAATATTTCAAAACGTCAACCGCATTTGGTACCAAACCGCACCGCCGTGAGTGGAGTCGGATTCGCCTTCACTTTTGAAGCCGAATTTCTGATAAAACGGAATCAAATGCTCCTTGCAGGTCAGGACAAGACCTTTTCTCCCCTGTTCCCGGGTATCGGCAATCACCTGCCGCATAACGCGCTGGGCATAGCCTCTGTAACGGTGGAACGGATGAGTGGCGACAGACAACAGCATGAGCCATGCTCCGTCGATATCATACTTCTCCGGAGTGTGGAACATATCATCTGTCAGGTTAACGGCGTTTGTCGGGAGTCCGTGAACAAATGCAAGCACCTCACCAAAGTCGTCAAGGAGCCAAAAGAAATCGCCGTTTAACTCCAAACGTTCTTTGATTTCTTCCTTTTTCGCCGCTTCGGTTTTATGAAACGAAGTGGTTTCTATCAGCGAAATGATATCCAAATCATCTATCGTCGCGTGTCGGATCGTCATAAAAATCTCCTTGAGGTATCTCAATTGTGGGCTTCAATGATTTTTTTCAGTTCGGCAATCAGCACATCCTCCTGCAGACCTGTCTTTTGAACAGCGTCGGCTATCGTCGCGTTCTTCATCATCATTTTACCGATGGGCGTTTTGATGATTTTGAACCTGCCGTCTATCTTAATCAGCTCATCAGGCAGCCACGGGTATTTGGCCAAAATGTCGTTCAGCTTTGTTTTTCTGTTTATTTCCATTTTATTCTATCCAAAATACTCTGTTATCTTTTCGTGAAGGCGCCGGCGGATAATCGCCCTCAACATATCCGACTGCACAGTGACCGATCCCTTCCCACTCTCCCTCTACTCCGAGGGATTTCAAAAGCTGCTTATAGTCCTCTCGTTCGGATTCCTCCTTGGCGCGGTGGATCCAGATGCTTCCAAGTCCGAGAGAATGAGCCGCGAGCATCATATTGCCCATCACAAGGCTGCCGTCATAAACACATGTCGGACAATCCTTCTGCGCCAACACCATCAGGATAACAGGTGCGCCGTAAAACGGATCAAATTCCGCGTTCCATCCGCCAATCGCGCAGTTATCCGAAGCGATTTTATCTCTCAGTTCCTTTTGCGTAACGGCAAGCGTGATGACCGCCTGCTTTCCCCTGCCGTTCGCAGCGTACAAGCCCGCCTCGACGATCTGTTCAATATCAGCCTTCGGCGGCATATCCGGCTTGAATTTACGGATACTTCTACGTTCCTTCATTGATTTGATGATTTCGTTCATATTCTTTTCCCCTTAGTTCATAATCTCATTGTTCTTCATATTGTTCATTAAACTTCTTTTATCATAACAGAAAACTATCCGCTTGTCTATCTTTTCGAGCAAAAAGCAGGAGGTCCAAATTTGGACCCCGGCTCATCATAACCCTCTCGGACCTCTGGAACGGGGCGACGGAGGGCGGTAATCTGTTGTATCGTGCTTTGGGTTCGGCTCGGGCTCATTTTTTCTCTTATCCTCTGCCCTGCCGCTCATATCGCTGACAAATCGGCTGCGGTCAATGTCGCTGAAACGAAAACTGTTGTAGTTGACGTTCGCCTTCTCTACCTTTGTCACATGGTCGGCAACGGAAACTTCTCTGGCAAACAACGCTTTATTCGCCTTGTAAATCGGGTTTTCTGTATAATCCATCTTACGCAGCTCGATGACGTTCCTGTCCCTGACGAACACAAGGAGATTTTTCTTGTCCAGTCTGCGGATCTCATCGGTCGTTTTTACATACCGTCTGCCGGTTGAGGACGTGGAGCGCATACCGTTTGTGCCGATCACAATTGAATTGGAGCTGACCGAAGTCGTCGCTTCGCCTGTCATTTTGGACACATATTCCGAGGTCGTCAGCTCATTGCCGACGCCAAGCACCAGAAACACGTCGCAGGCGGCGAGAATCGCCTCCCACAACCCGTCGGGATATGCGGACGCGAACAGCATATTCGATTGATAGATCATGATGATATTCACGTTTCTGGAGCGCGCGGTGGAAATCTTCTTCTCAAAATCG
>CADASG010000085.1 GCA_902790475.1 uncultured Ruminococcus sp.
ACGGCACTGCTCAATTTTGCCGACGCAAATGCTCAATTTCAGCGACGCTACTGCTCAATTTCGCCGGCCGAGGCGCTCAATTTGAACGCTATATGCAGATAATCGGCAACCGTGTCAAAGAAGAGGAACAACAAGTTTTCGAGCAGCTTTCAATTTTTTGAAAATGCGAAGAATTATGATTGTATTAGTAAAAAATGAAAGGATTTTAAATACAAAAAAACCGATAAACACAGTGTTTATCGGTTTTTTTGCGCCCCTATTATATCATACCAAGAACAAATAGGGAACTACAACCAATCGACGGAAATGTTGTCAAGGGCGTATATTATATCATACCAAGAACAAATAGGGAACTACAACACGCGTACTGCTTGGAGCAGACCGACGCCGATTATATCATACCAAGAACAAATAGGGAACTACAACTAAAATGTTTGTGATTTCATTCGTTTTACCATTATATCATACCAAGAACAAATAGGGAACTACAACCCGGCTCGCTGCCGCTGTCCTGCATTTTGCATTATATCATACCAAGAACAAATAGGGAACTACAACGGTTTTAACACCTTTGCCTAAAGTGGAAGCATTATATCATACCAAGAACAAATAGGGAACTACAACAAGCTCCGTCGCTTTGTCCGCAGATTGCGTATTATATCATACCAAGAACAAATAGGGAACTACAACGTGCGCTGTTGTTGTGTGTTCGAGAGATCAATTATATCATACCAAGAACAAATAGGGAACTACAACTTCAGAGCGCAAAGCGGAGCAAGTCCCTGCATTATATCATACCAAGAACAAATAGGGAATTACAACAATGAGCCTTGAAACAATCAACAACATCGTATTATATCATACCAAGAACAAATAGGGAACTACAACCCGTGGTGAACACGGTCGAGATTTCGCCGGATTATATCATACCAAGAACAAATAGGGAACTACAACTTGATGATTTCGTTGAAACCGTCGCCGATTATTATATCATACCAAGAACAAATAGGGAACTACAACCATGAGCTTTGAGGGCAAGGAAAAAATCATATTATATCATACCAAGAACAAATAGGGAACTACAACTTCCTGTGTCAACGATAACGAGCTGCATTCATTATATCATACCAAGAACAAATAGGGAACTACAACCTGAGCTTTTTGTTTTTTTGAGGGGTGCTTATTATATCATACCAAGAACAAATAGGGAACTACAACAATCGGTTATACAGAAAACGGCTTTGTCAAATTATATCATACCAAGAACAAATAGGGAACTACAACAAACTGGCACTTGCACATTATTCTTAGCGAATTATATCATACCAAGAACAAATAGGGAACTACAACTCACGATCTATCACCACGCCGGGAAAAAGAATTATATCATACCAAGAACAAATAGGGAACTACAACTTTAGGTGACGCAATATGAAAGCGAGAATCATTATATCATACCAAGAACAAATAGGGAACTACAACCTTCGGCTGATACTGCTTTTCTCCATTTGCATTATATCATACCAAGAACAAATAGGGAACTACAACAATGCTAATAAACGACCTCAACGACGAATCATTATATCATACCAAGAACAAATAGGGAACTACAACTTTCTCTGCCGCCTCGCCCAAGCGGTGAGAATTATATCATACCAAGAACAAATAGGGAACTACAACGTACTCCCTGAGCGTCTGTTTCATTTTGGCATTATATCATACCAAGAACAAATAGGGAACTACAACGAGCAGGCGCAGAAGGTCATTTGTTGGTACATTATATCATACCAAGAACAAATAGAGAATTACAACATTCATTTTACATTTACTCTAAAGCGACCGATTATATCATAATCATACCAAGAATAAATAGGGATCTACAACATGAAAATGTTAAATAAAATACTCAATCTCATTATAACCAAAATATTGCTTTAGCATTTCATTTATATCCGCCGCCATAAAACCACCGCCCAACATATGCGAACGTATATTTGATATTTATATCATATCACTTGATTGATATATAGTCAAGCGCTTTTGTGTTTATTTATAAGAACGCCGCAGATCAAAAACATTAAACAAAGACCACACATTTTATTGTTTTAAAAAATTATTGGTTCAGCCTTGACAATCGCTCCTGCGGCGGCGGAGACTATTTTGCGGTTTTTTTCGGATACGGGGACGGCTCCTGATGAATACGACCGTGTGTTTACGGGCGATCTGGGGCAGGTGGGGAGCGATCTGCTTCACCGTTTGCTGCTGCGCGAGGGCTGCGATCTCCAAACGATCCCGGCGATAGCCCACCTCGTAAACTTCCGCGCTGAGTGAGAGTTTCGGCTGCGCCTGCGGCGCTATTAAAAAGCAGAAGGCTTCTTTTAAATGAAGATTGATATAAATCACTTCGCGATTTTGCCTTATGAAATCAGGCTGATGTGTTTCGTCATAAAATTGTAATCTAAAATCGCTGTCCGTTGTGATATGATATAGGCAACACCGCACAATTCAAGGCGCACGGCTTGCTTGAATCTTATTCCGTCAGCTTGCCCAAAAAATCTCGGCAAGGCGACAGCCTTACCTCAAAAAATCTTACTGCGCAATCCGCACACCTGAATTATGCGGTATTGCCTATAGACGATCAGATCGATTTTTTAGGGTGGCTTATGGACAGAATTATTATCAACGGCGATGATTACGGTTTGAATGAGCACTGCTCCAAGGCGATCGCGCTGGCGTTTGCCGAGGGCTTGATAACCGATACCACGATGATGGCGACGGGCGAATACTTTGACGAGGCGCTGATACTTGCGCGTGAACAGGGGTTCGCCGATAAAATCGGCATCCACCTCAGTTTGACTGAGGGCTTGCCGCTGACGGAGGATATTAAGTCGTGCTCTGCTTTTGTTGAAAACGGCAGGTTCCGTCACGGCAACAACCGCCTTGACCTGCCGCTTTCCGCAGACGAAGAGGCTGCGGTATACGGGGAGCTTACCGCGCAGGTCGAAAAGCTTTTGCGCGCGGGCGTTGAGATCACTCACGCCGATTCGCACCACTATATCCACACTGCTGTTTATTTGGCTTCGGTCGCGGCGCGTGTTTGCCGCGAACACGGTATACTCAAAATAAGACTGACTAAAAATATAGCTGTTCAAAAGGGTGCGTCAACTCCCGTCAAAGAGAACTTTAACTATTGGATCCGCAGTCAGGGCTTTCGCACGACAGACTATTTCGGCTCTCTGCGCGATATTGGAAGCTCGGAGATCCCCGATAACTGCGAAATACTGGTACACCCCGATTTTGACAAAAACGGCGTTCTTATCGACAGAACGGGTATGCAGGACGGCTTCCCCACAGGAAAAAAGCTGCCCGATCTGCAAAGGGAAAGAAACGCCGAGCTTACAGGCTACAAATATCTATAAAAAAATCCCCGTCGCTCTGAGCAACGGGGAATATTTATACCATTTCGTCGTAAATCTTTTTGAAGGTTTTGACCACATATTCGGCTTCCGAATCGCTGATAACGGAGTTCATCGGGAGCGTCAGCTGATTTTGGTGCTGTTGGTACGCGTAGGGATAGTCGGCGATATCAAAGCCTTTGTTTTTGTACGCGGAGAGCAGGGGAAGCGGCTTGAAATGAACGTTGCACATAACGCCGTTTTCAGCCATCTTGTTGTAAAAACTGTTCCTGAAATCGGAATCCTTACCGTTGAAGCGGACAAAATAAAGGTGACCGCTGCTGCGGTGGTTTTCGTCGGCGTGGTTGAGCACCTGGATATCAAGGTTTTTAAACTCGTCGTTATAATACCTGATCAGCGCGTGACGGCGGTTGAGCATGTCCTCGTAACGGTCAAGCTGCGCAAGTCCGATAGCCGCGAGCACGTCGGGCATATTGCACTTATACTGCGTGTCAACAACGTCGTATTCCCAAGATGCGACCGTATTTTTGGCAAACGCGTCCTTGGTCTGACCGTGCAGCGACCACAGCATAAACTGTTTATACAGCTTTTCCTCATCAATGCGTGAGCGCAGGCGGTGGACCGTAGCGCCGCCCTCGGCAGTGGTGAGGTTCTTTACCGCGTGGAAGCTGAAATTGGTGAAGTCGGCGATCTCGCCGCACATCTGTCCGTGCCACTGCGCACCGAAGGCGTGAGCGGCGTCCGACATGATGACTACCCTTCCGAGCAGCTCCTGGATCTTTCCGTTGGGCTGAAATATCTCTCTTTTTCTTCTGACCGCTTCATAAATACGGTCATAATCGCAAACCACTCCTGCCAAATCAACGGGGATAATAACCTTTGTGCGTTCGTTGATGGCTTCTTCCATTTTGTCGTAATCCATTTCATAGGAGCCGGGCTTGCAGTCGATCATCACGGGCGTAGCGCCTACGTGATAGACGATCGAGGCGGTGGCGGTGTAGGTGTACGCAGGCAAAATGACCTCGTCTCCGGGGCCTACACGCAAAATGCGCAGAGTCATTTCCGCACACGCGGTTTGAGACGACAGACAAACTGCCTGACCTGTGTGACAGTATTCACCGATCTTTTTTTCCAGCAATTTGGTTTTCGGACCCGTGGTGATCCAGCCGGATTCCAAAACCTCTGTGACTAATTTGATTTCATCCTTGCCGATATCGGGCGGAGAAAACGGTATTTTCATTTATTGATTCTCCTTTTGAATATCATACTGATTACAATTACTCGATTAACATTTTATCACACAATGATTTTGCCTGCAACCGAAACCGTGAAAATCTCATTTTTAGCTAATTTTTCAAATTGTGCATAGTCTAATGTTTATCAACTCGACGACAAAAATCAAGCCGCAGAGTTTTACTCTTTCATCATTGACAAACAAACGTTCTCTGTGCTACAATTAAATCGGAAAAAGCAATCTATTTGATCGGTGATGAAAATGGACAGAATGGAAGTATCGGTTTTTAACGGAAACACAGACGCGCGAAAGCGTGAAATACTGGAGCGCTTCTTCGGTTACCGCGAATTTCGCGCAGGACAGGAGAAGGTGATTGACAGCCTGCTGTCACTCCGCGACGTGCTGGCAGTTATGCCCACGGGCGCCGGAAAATCGCTGTGCTATCAGATCCCTGCCCTGATTTTCAACGGAATAACTCTGGTGGTGTCACCGCTGATCTCGCTGATGAAGGATCAGGTCAATGCGCTCACCGCGCAGGGCGTGAGGGCGGCTTATCTCAACCGTTCGCTGACGGACGCGCAGTATAACAAGGCGCTCGCCAATATGGCGCGAGGAATGTATAAAATTGTGTATGTAGCTCCCGAGAGGCTGAAAAGCCCCGGGTTTATCAGCGTGTGCCGGTCGCTCTGTATTTCTATGCTCGCGGTTGACGAGGCGCACTGTGTGTCGCAGTGGGGACAGGACTTTCGCCCGGGTTATCTCAATATCGCCGCATTTATCGAACAGCTTCCGCAGCGTCCGCCCATAGGCGCTTTTACCGCGACGGCAACCGACGACGTAAAGCGCGATATAATCGCCATGCTGCGCCTGCGGGATCCGATGGAAATAACCACGGGATTTGACCGTCCAAACCTGTTTTTTACTGTGCTGCGACCCGAAAGCAAGATGAACACCTTGGTAAAGCTGCTCAGAGAGCGCAGCGGCAAAGCGGGAATAATATACTGCTCTACGCGCAAGCGTGTGGAAGAGGTCTGCGAGCAGCTCAACAAAAAGGGCTTCAGCGCTGCGCGTTATCACGCAGGGCTTGACGACGAAGAGCGCCTGCGCAGTCAGGAGGACTTCGTCTATGACCGCAAGCGGATAATGGTCGCGACAAACGCCTTCGGAATGGGTATCGACAAGTCCGACGTGCGCTATGTGATACACTACAACATGCCGAAAAATATAGAGAGCTATTATCAGGAAGCCGGACGCGCCGGACGGGACGGAGGTGATGCGGACTGTATACTGCTGTTCGGCACTCAGGATATCGAGACCGCGCGTTACTTTATCACCTCGTCGGAGCCGAATCCGCAGCTCAGCGACGAGCAAAACGCCATGTTCAGGCAAAAGGAAGCGGAGCGGCTGGAGCACATGACAGCGTACTGCAAAACCCGTGGCTGTCTGCGAGCCTGTCTTTTGAACTATTTTGGCGAGGACGCGCCGAGCCGATGTGAAAAGTGCTCCAACTGCAAAAGTGAATTCAAGACGTTCGACGTTACGACAGACGCGCAGAAGATCCTCTCCTGCGTCGTCAGAACAGGAGAGAGATTCGGCGCTCAGGTCGTTACCGATGTGCTGCGAGGAAGGGAAACCGAAAAGGTCAAAGCCTTCGGACTCGACGAGCTGTCAACCTTCGGTCTGCTCGCTGACGCTCAGGCGAAACAGGTTCGCAGCCTGATCGAAAGCCTCGAGGCTCAGGGATATCTTGTTTACCGGGGCGCAGCAAGGGCGGTTTTAAAGGTGACCGAAGCAGGCTGGCTCGTGCTCAGAGGCAAGGTGAAGGTGCAGTCCAGGGAAACGATCAAGCTTCGCACATCGTCGAAAAAGCCGATCTCCGATGCGGCAAACTCAGAGCTGTTCTCGGAGCTGCAGGCGCTGAGAAGCTCCATTGCGCAAAAGCGCGGAGTGCCTGCCTATGTGATCTTCTCCGACGCTTCGCTTCAAGACATGTGCGAAAAGCTGCCGTGTACCGACGAAGAATTCCTGCGCGTCAGCGGCGTGGGCGAGAAAAAGCTCAGTCTGTACGGCGAAAGATTTATGCGGATCATCAGGATGTATCAGCCGAACAAAAACGGTATCCTGCCGTTTCGCACTTCTTCTGAGCAGCTGTCGGATTTCCCGTACTCCGACGAGCCCGTTTCCGTTTCCATGCTGACAACGGAAATAAACGAGGCGGTGCGCGACGGATCGCGCAGAAAGCTCAGAGCGACGGATGTGACCGACTGGCTGGTGACGGCAGGCGTGCTCGAGCCAAAGGAGATGAACGGAAAAAACAGCAAGGCTCCCACCGCAGAGGGCGAAGAGCTCGGCTTGACGGTCGAACACCGCGTGAGCAAAAACGGCGACGGCTACGACGTTGTTCTCTACGACCGAAACGCGCAGGAGTATGTGGTGAACCACATAGAGGATATCGCTTTTTATAAAGCGAACCGCTGACTACTCCCTGACGCGCAATAACCGAATGATCACAGTTTCCTGAAACCCCTTGGGATTATCGGCGCATATTTGGGAATGATATGTGCGGAGGTGCTGTGATGAAAAAGCGTAACTCAATAAAAAACGCCGCAAAAAAGCGCGGAAAAACCAAGCGCTACAACGGCGTGTACGACCCTGAATTCGAGCCGATGGCGGAGGTCATGCTGCAAAACGAGCTGACCGGAGCCGTCCCTTCCGCTCCGCAGTCCGAAGCCGAGGCGGAGAGCTATGAGGAGCTTGCGCAGGGGATACGAATGCCGTAAATGATCGCCGGGCGTTCCCAAAGACCTATATCGGTCGGGAACGCCCGTTTTATCACAGTCGCCTGAATAGATGTCGGATTTGCTTGAAAAGAAGCGGCTTTCGTGCTATACTTAATCATTATGGATCTTATCAGAAAAATCGAAAAAAACGGGGTAAGCTCGATGAGTAAACTGAAAAACAACTCGCTGTTTTTGCTGTACACCGTGATTCTCGGCGCGTTCGTCGGCTTGATCGTATGGAGCTTTCTGCGCGTGATGAATCTCGGCATTGAATTCCTGTGGAAAACCGTCCCTTCACGGCTTGATTTTCCGCTGTATACGCTGTGCGTGTGTACCGTCGGCGGCGTGCTGACGGGATTGTGGAAGCGCAAATTCGGCGATTATCCCGAAGAACTGAGCGCTGTCATGGGAACGGTCAAAAAGACGGGGCGATACCCATATCACAATGTTTTCTCCACCCTCGGCTCGGCACTGTTTCCGCTGCTGCTCGGCGCTTCCGTCGGCCCCGAGGCAGGACTGACGGGTGTTATCGCAGGGCTGTGTTCATGGGTCGGCGACAAGCTGAAAGCGTTTCGCAGAGAGCTTGAGGAGCTGACTGCGATCGGTCTGAGCGCAACGCTCGGCACTATCTTTCGCTCGCCGATGTTCGGCTTCATGGAGCCGCTTGAATCCGACAGTGATACCGTTCTGCCGAAAACCTCAAAAATCGTTCTGTACTTCGCGGCGATACTCAGCTCGTTCGGCGTATTTATCCTGCTCAACAGGCTGTTCGGGATAAGCGTCGGCACGGAGAGCATGGAGATTGAAAAACAGAGCTTGGAAGCATATCTTTTCGCGCTTCCGCTGACGCTGACCGGGATAGCCGCCGGTTATCTGTTCTTTGCGTTTAAAAAGCTCTGTTCAGCTCTAAAGGAAAGATTTGAAAAATACATAATCCTGCGCGCTGCCTGCGGCGGTCTGATGCTCGGGCTCGCAGGAACGTTTTTACCGCTGACGATGTTTTCGGGCGAACACCAGATCGCCGAGGTCATGGACAAAATGAAGGCGATCGGCGCGGTAACTCTTTTGGCGATTGCCGTCGTCAAGCTTCTGCTGACGAATATCTGCATAGAATCGGGCTTAAAGGGCGGTCATTTCTTCCCGGTGATATTCTGCGGAGTCAGCATCGGCTGCGCGATGAGCCTGCTGCTCGGCGTGAACGCGGTGTTCTGTGCGGCGATAGTCACAACGGCTCTCGTCGGTCACACGCTGAAAAAACCGCTTGCCACGGTTTTGCTGCTTATGATCATATTTCCTCCGAGGCTGATCCCGGTGATGCTCTTCGCCGCGGCAGCGGCAAGGTTCATCCCCACCCCGAAAAAGCTGTTTTCCGAGTAAACCGTAAACAGTTATTGGGAAAAAACATGCGGCAACGCCGCCATTCATGTGCCGACAGCACCATTCATGACGCAGTCTATTCAGGTTGCGAAGCAACCATTTATTCCTGTGCCCGCGTTAATCGGCAATCCCGCGTTATAATTTAGGCAATACCGCATAATTCAGGTGTGCGGATTGCGCAGTAAGATTTTTCGTCAGGTTGTACAAATAAATTGAGGTAAGGCTGTCGCCTTGCCGAGAGCTGACGGAATAAGAAAAGGCAAGCCGGGCGCCTTGAATTGTGCGGTGTTGCCTTTATTACTTGCGTCGGCAACAGGAATGAATAGACCGTTGGTCATGAATAGGCTTCGCCTTGAATAGCCGCCCTGCGGCATGAACGGAGCGCTTTGGCGCTCATTATCACAAAATTGATTTCCGCACGATTTGCTTCAAAAAACTCTTGACAATCGGCGGCGGTACATATATAATAAAATAAACAACTGAAAATCCCCTGAAAAGACTATGACGGGAACAAGATATGAGCTTTGCGGCGCAGAGAGCCGTTGGTTGGTGCAAAACGGTGCGCGGGCTTGTATGAATAGCTCATCCCCGAGTTGTCCGTGCGAAATTTGAGTGCGGAACGCAGGACTGCGTTATCGGTCAGGACTTTGCTGGAAGTCTGTGAGGGCTGCGCGGCGACGCGCGGCTGAATTTGGGTGGTACCACGATTGATTCGTCCCTTAATGCGGCTATGCCGTTTTAGGGGACTTTTGTTGTAATTTAAACCCGGAGGGCAAATATCATGAAACCGTCATTTGAAAAGTACATTCCGTTTAAGCAAATCGACATTCCCGACCGCACATGGCCGAACAAGACCATAACCAAGGCGCCGATTTGGTGCAGCGTGGACTTGCGCGACGGCAACCAGGCGCTGGTCGATCCGATGAATTTGGAGGAAAAGCTCGAGTTTTTCCACGCGCTCTGCGACATGGGTTTCAAGGAGATCGAGATCGGTTTTCCCAGCGCGTCGGAAACCGAGTATGAGATCTGCCGCGAACTGATCGAGAAAAACCACATTCCCGACGACGTGACGATCCAGGTGCTCGTTCAGGCGCGAGAGCATTTGATCCGCAAGACCTTTGAGGCTATCAAGGGCGCGAAAAACGTTATCGTCCACTTCTACAACTCCACCTCGACCCTGCAAAGGAAGGTCGTGTTCAAAACCGACATGCAGGGCGTTATAGACATCGCCGTAGAGGGCGCGCGTCTTATCAAAAAGCTGACCGACGAATACACGGGCGACACGAACATCCGCTTTGAATATTCTCCCGAGAGCTTCAGCGGCACCGAAATGGACAACGCCGTTGCTATCTGCGACCGCGTGATGGAGGAGCTCGGCTCAACCAAAGAGAATCCCGTGATACTCAACCTGCCCAACACCGTTGAGATGTGTACGCCCAACACCTTTGCCGACCAGGTGGAATACTTCATCCGTCACATGAAGAACCGCGAGGCGGCTATAATCAGCGTTCATCCTCACAACGACCGCGGCTGCGGCGTGGCGGCAGGCGAGCTTGCGCTGCTGGCAGGCGCCGACAGGGTAGAGGGAACGCTGTTCGGCAACGGCGAGCGCACGGGCAACATGGACATCGTGACAATGGGTCTTAACATGTTTACCCAGGGAGTAGACCCCAAGCTCGATTTCTCCGACCTGCCCAAGCTCCGCGATATCTACGAGCGCTGCACGGGCATGAAGATCGACCCCCGTCAGCCGTATATCGGCGAGCTGGTGTTCACGGCGTTTTCCGGTTCACATCAGGACGCTATCAACAAGGGACATCAGTACATGCGCGACAGCGGCACCGAATACTGGGAGATACCCTATCTGCCCATCGACCCCTCGGACGTCGGCAGGGAATACGAGCCGATCATCCGCATAAACTCGCAGTCCGGCAAGGGCGGCGCGGCGTTTGTCATGAGCAACAATTTCGGCTACGACCTGCCCAAGCGAATGCACCCCGAGTTTTCCAAGCTGGTGCAGGCAAAGTGCGAGGAATTGGAGCGCGAGCTTATTCCCAAGGAGCTGTTTGAGGTGTTTGAGAAAAACTATCTCAACCACCCGATGAAATACAAGCTGACCAGCCGCAAGATCTACGAGGAAAGCGAAAACGGCAGGGATTATGTCCACTTCAAGGGAAAAATGGTGATCGACGACGTGCAGGAGATAAAGCTGCGCGGCATAGGCAACGGCCCCATCGACGCGTTCTTTAACGCGCTGAAAAAGGTGGGTCTTTCCAAATACGAGTTTATCGGCTACAGCCAGCACGCGATCTCCTCAGGCTCCGACGCAAAGGCGGTGTCGTATATCGAGCTGAAAAAGCCCGACGGCAAAAACATCTTCGGCATCGGAGTTGACTCAAACGTTAATATCGCCTCCGTGCTGGGCGTGCTCAACGCCATCAACCGCGCCGAGGTTCCCGTTACCTAAATAAATGCGTCACCGCATAATTATCAAAGCTGCTCTTCCGTTCGGGAGGGCGGCTTTTTTGCGCAGCGCCTGCCGCAGCAGCCCGGCAGGCGGTCACCTTTATGTTGGACGATATTCGATATAACTTAACGTTGGAATCAATTAGGAAAAAGCGGACATTACGAAAAAAAATGGCGCAGAAATCCTCAGTCAGCTGCGCTGACAGCCTCTTGCAGAGGCGGCACCACCTTTGTCGCTTGCGCGACATTTCCTCCAACGGAGGAATCGGAGCCTTTGGTGCGAATCCTAACGTTAGTTTGCGAACAGAAAGCCCCCTTTGTTAAAGGGGGTGTCATTTCGCCTTGTGAAATGACGGGGGATTTGCACGGCAGGCGGTCACCTTTACGTTCAGCGTTATTCGATATAACCTGACGTTGGAATCAATTAGGAAAAAGCGGACGTAAAAGAAAAAGCGGCGCAGGAATCCTCAGTCAGCTGCGCTGACAACCTCTTGCAGAGGCGGCACCACCTTTGTCGCTCGCGCGACATTTCCTCCAACGGAGGAATCTCCTTTATAAAAGTAGCCTTTTTTTTCTGCAAAACTTCGCGGCAGAATAAGATCGTTCTGCGGAATTTAACGCACAAAACCCACATTTTACGCGGAAAAATCCTATAGTTTAATAGCCCAAAAACGGATTATACTACTTGCGCTTTTTTGAGGAAAATGATAAAATTATAATGTAACAGTAGAATAGTCTC
>CADASG010000086.1 GCA_902790475.1 uncultured Ruminococcus sp.
CCGTAGGAGGTCTTGCCGTAGAAGTTGATGATGCAGTTTTTAGCCTTAACGCCTGCGGATACGGAGGCGGTTGAAACGGTTGCAGCGGAAGCGCTGACGCTTGAGATAGCAGCGGTCGCACTCAGTGCGCATACAGTTGCCAATACGGTTCCGATAACTCTTGTTCTGATATTCTTTTTCATTTTAATTTCCCCTTTATGTTAAAATTTTTATTATCAAGTTTGTTTCCCTTGACTGTGACTATAGTATACCAAACCGACTATGACAACATCATTACAAAAAACGGGGAAATTTGAAAAAGTTGAAAAATTTTTTCTGCTCCTTCTCACCTTCCGGAGTGTTGACAATAATATGTTCTTATGATAATATGTGAAAAAGGAGGAAGGTTTCGCATGAAATTACGTTGTCTGACATTGTTTTTCACAGCATTGTTTTGTTTATGCTTAGTCGGCTGCGGTGATTCCGTATATCCCGAAGAAGAGCTTGTAGTTAAAGGCGGCTTTGACGGCGCATGGTATACATACAGCGACAAAGTAAACCTGTATTTACGCTATTCGGGAGAAGAGGATCATTTGATCATTAAAACCTCCGAAGATCAAGACGGTTGGGAGACCGACGGATATAAGGTGCTTTCGGGAGAGTTTTCCGAGGCAGCGTGGAACAATAATAAGCTTTTTGTCCATTGCGGCAGCGACTATTATATGTTTGATATCAAAGGCTATACTGTAGGAGATGTCGATAAGGAAAAAGGCACTCCGAAATACACATTAGAAAAGTATTCAGACAGGGATTTTGAAAAACAATTTCCCGATTATAAAGCCTACGAATGGTACGACCATTAATTAAAGCCCCGACGGAAAAACCGCCGGGGCTGCTTAAATGCTTTTTGCATACTTCGGTGTTATCGTAGCGCGAGGGATTTGTGGTTATGCTCCTGCGTTTTTGGCAGAGCTTATGAGATTTATCGAGTCGGTTGATAACGCAAAAGCATTTAATACTTCGCAAGTTTTTTCTGGATCGCGGTGACATCGGAGATGTTTACGGTTCCGTCTTTGTTAAAGTCACAGATATATTCGGTTTCCGTTTTGCCGTTTTCCGCAGACTGCGCGCCGACGGCGTTATCGTCGATCATGCGCGCTAAATAACGTTGAATCTTCGTTGCGTCGCCAATCGTTAGCTGGTTATCCTTGTTGGCGTCGCCTAAGAGCGTGCCGGCATTTCGCGCTTCAAACGCTTCGTGAAGTCCTTCGTATTTGTCGTCATCCCATGCTTCGACCAAGTCAACAAAGCTTTTGGTTCTGTAGTTGTAAACACCGTAGCCGTAGGTGAACGGTACGTACGCGGAGGTTCGATAAAGCACCCGATCACCGAAGATATTTGCACTGATGCCGGGCTGTACAGCATTTGTTTCGCAGTAAACAAGCGCCCAGTCGCAAAGCGGAGCAGTTTCCGTTTTATGATAGTACAGCTCTTTGAATTCCTTAACGCTATCCTCGTTTCCCGAAAGATAAGTTTGAACGAACTCATCTTGAATCAGGCTGTAATAAACATCGCCGAAAACCTCGTGGAGTCCTTCGTAGTTGCGTATGGTGCCTGCATGTTCAGGGTACCATTCAGGATGCCATGCTTTGAGAAAATCACAAAACTCATTTGTCTTATGGTCATAAATGGTATAGCAGATTTGCAAGGGGTCGTCTGACATACCGGATTGTTGATAATGCACACCGCCGAAGTCGTCGGCAAAACCCCATTCAACATAATCATAATATGTGGTTTTAGCAAAAATCAGCGTCCAGTCATTGTTGCGGTCCTGATCCTTGTGGGTGTACAATTCCTTGTAAACTAAAAGATTCTCCTCGCGCCCATGTAAAACCTTTTGAATGAGGGCGTCCTTGATGTTCGGCTGTTGATCGGCTTCGGTGCAGTACTTGTCAACAGCTTCTTGGAGTCCTTCAAATTTGCCCGATTCCAGAGCCTCGTTGACGTCATAAAACCTTTGTTGCTTATAATAGGCATAAACCATATAGCCTGTTTCAAAAGGACAAGTGTTTTCGCTATTCTCAAACGTTTCGCAGTAAACAAGCGCCCAGTCGCAAAGCGGAGCAGTTTTTCCCGTTTTATGATAGTACAGCTCTTTGAATTCCTTAACGCTATCCTCGTTTCCCGACATATAAGTATTAACAAACTCCTCTTTGATCACGCTGTAATAAACATCGCCGAAAACCTCGTGGAGTCCTTCATAGTTGCGTAGGGTGTCTGCTTTTTCAGGATATCTTTCAGGCTCCCAAGCTTGAAGAAATTGAATAAACTCATTTGTCTTATAGTCATAAATAACATAGCAAATGGTGAAGGGGTGACCATCTATACCAGACTGTTCATAATGCACATTGCCGAAGTCGTAAGAAAAATACGCTTCAAGTACATTGTAGGTTGCGGTTCTGGCAAAAATCAGCGTCCAGTCATTGTTGCCGTCCTGATCCTTGTGTGTATATAATTCCTTGTAGACTAAAAGATGATCCTCGTGTCCACCGCAAGCTTTTTGAATCAAGGTTTCCCTGATGTTCGGCTGTTGATCGGATTCGGCGGCATGCGCTATCGGCACTGCAAAAAGCAGCATTGACAGCATCAGCATGATGGAAATAAATTTAATACTTTTTTTCATATCAATCACCTCTTA
The DNA here is from genome assembly GCA_902790475.1 of uncultured Ruminococcus sp. Classification (GTDB taxonomy): domain Bacteria; phylum Bacillota; class Clostridia; order Oscillospirales; family Acutalibacteraceae; genus Ruminococcoides. The sequence continues at coordinate 2,678 of CADASG010000086.1, forward strand.
TAAAGTTATGTGGTTTTTAGAAAGAATAAATAACTATCAATAATAATAAAAATATTCTCTGCTATTTTATTATATCACCTAAAGATAAAACTGTCAATAAAAAAGTTTAACATACTTTATTTTTTTGATTAGAAATACCAAACAAAATAAACAATTGTCAAAACATACATTCGTGTTCTGCGGCAGCGACTGCTTTGGCGAAAAATTGAGCGGTCAACCTGATTTATGCGGTCGGTCAATGTGTTTAATTATCTTTATACCGAGCCAAATGAACAATATAGCAGACAAAATCATCACAACAAGGTTGGTATTTGGGGTAAGCGACATTTGAAATATATTAAACATCGCCGCCCAATCTTATATACAAACCTGCTGACAAGCTGTAAGCTGACCGCTTACCTCGCCGACATCGACAAGCAGGCAGAGGAACTATTCTTTCGGTTAGTAAAACAACTCGCCGAAAAGGAAGGCGTATCCGAACAGCTCAAAGCAGAAAATCAAATGCTGTGGGGCGCGGGTCTCCGGTGGAGACCTCTGCCGCAGGCAGAAGCGCCGACCGAGCCGACAGGCGAGACAGCGTATGAATAACATTCGCTACCGTGCCGAGGAAATTGTAAATACAGAGTTGACTTATTCCTGATCAGCACAGCCGCCAAGTGGAATAATCTCCTGCTTGGCGGCGTTTTCAAAAAAACACGCATAAAACTGTTGACAAAACAAAGAAGCAATGATATAATACCGATAATAATTTGCCAACAAAAAATATAGGCAAATGCGAAAGGAGAACGAATATGATTGTCAGCGAGGTATATTCCGGCTAACTGAATATTGGCACGCTTTAGGCTTAGGGACGGAAAGCCCCTGTTTTTGTCGTGCCGCTTAAAGAAACCTTTCGTGATAAATGACTGCTTACAGCACACTCGAGAAGGGTGTGCTTTCTTTTGTCCTAATTTTTCGGCACGCCGCAGTAATCTCCGAACAGGTTGCTGCGGCTTTTTTGCGTCCAAATTCGGTTAGCATTTTATTTGAAATTATTAAAAACTGAATTTGGAGGAAAAACATTGAATATTAAAGATTACGGATTTGATTATGAGATCAATTCAAATGAAACTATCGGCACGCCGGCACGGATCACTGCCGTTCACAAGGGACGGTTTGCGATCGTGTCCGACTTCGGCGATGGCTACGCGCAGTTGAAGGGAAAGGAATACTATTACGGGAACGAGGTTTTCCCAACGGTGGGCGATTTTGTGCTGATCGATCACAACAGCAGCGGCGACAGCCGCATCATCAAAACGTTTGATCGTAAAACTTACTTTTCGCGTCGTGATCCCGATAAGGGCAAAGGCGAACAGGCGGTTGCCGCCAATTTTGACTATGTTTTTATCATGCAGTCGCTCAATCACGACTTTAATCCCAAGCGGCTGGAACGCTACCTGACCGCTGCCCGGCAGTCAAAGGCTGAGCCTGTGGTCGTTTTGACAAAGGCGGATCTGACCGACGATTATCTACCCTACATTATCGAAACGAGCCGAGTAGCGGAGAATGTTCCGACCTGTATAGTCAGTGCCAAAACGGGCTACGGGATGGAGGAGCTTTCGCCCTATTTGCAAAAAGGAAAAACTCTTGTGTTCTTGGGTTCATCGGGCGTCGGCAAATCAAGCCTTGTCAACGCGCTTGCCGGTGAGAATATCATGGACGTCAACGGTATTCGTGAAGACGACAGCAAGGGCAGACACACCACCACTCACCGCGAGCTGATCATGCTCCGAAACGGCGTGATGATCATTGACACGCCCGGTATGCGTGAGCTCGGTATGTGGGACGTCACCGAGGGCTTAGACGACGCTTTTTCCGACGTGGAAAAGCTTGCGCAAATGTGCAGATTCCGCAATTGCAGACACGAAAATGAGCCCGGCTGCGCAGTGCGTGAGGCTATCCGAAACGGTGAGCTCGACGGGAGACGCTTTGAAAGCTATCAAAAGATAAAAGCCGAGGCAAAATACAGCGGCAGCGCTGCGGAGTATCGCAGACAGAAGGAACAGTTTTTTAAGAATATCGCAATCAGCGAAAGAAAAAAGAGAAAGGACGTGTATTGAGTTGAAAAGAATCATCAAATCAATGGAAGATAAATATTTAAAACCGTCATTAGATATGGTAAGAAGAAGCTTTGCCGATTGGTCAAACGAGGAGGAAGCGGATTTGGTCGTCAGGCTAATAAAGGAAACCCGTTCAATGAGCACCTATATTCCCGAGCTGGAGCTGATAATGGTGAACGACGAAGACGAAGTGATCGGATACGCTTTGTTCTCAGGCTTTCACCTCGGAGGAAAATATAAGGATGAGCTTTTGCTGCTTAGCCCTGTTGCCGTCAAAATCGAATGGCAGCGGCAGCATATTTCAAAAGAAATCATTGAATATGGTTTTGAAAAAGCAAAGCAAATGGGATTTAGCGCGGTGATCGTCGAGGGCAATCCGCAGAATTACAGAAGCCGCGGCTTTCAGACCTCAGCCGATTTCGGTATCATTGCAGGCGAAAGCGTAGGACTTCCTGCGCCGGAGTGCCTGATGGTGAAGGAGCTCACTGCCGGTGCGCTCGACCGTATTCAGGGCGTTGTAGAATATACCGATTATAAATGTTTACGATGAACCGGTTGACAGCGTCTTTTGAAGCCTGTCGTGAGATAGTTATGTGAATGCAGAAGGAGGTATTACAGTGAAAAAAGCTGATGCATATAAGATGTATTTTAATAAAGATTATTTGATGGGACCCAACAGCGTGAGGTTGCTTGAAGAAATGCTTGAAAAATATCCGCTTGAGAAGGGTATGCGCGTATTAGACCTCGGCTGCGGAAAAGGATTGACCAGTTTGTTTCTTGTAAAAGAGGCTGATGTAAATGTTTTTGCAAACGATTTGTGGATCAGTGCAACGGAGAATCATACTCGATTCAATGAATGGCAGATTTCGGACAAAGTGATCCCGATCCATGCTGATGCGAATGATTTGCCGTTTGCCGAGAGCTATTTTGATGCTGTAGTGAGCATCGATTCCTTTCATTATTTTGCAGAACAACCACATTTCTTTGAGCAAAAGATTTTACCGTTGTTGAAACCGAAAGGCGTGGCAATAATAGCAATGCCGGGATTAAAAGAAGAGATACACGGCAAGGAACCGGAAGTAATACTGGAATGGTTAGACGGTGAGGAAAGCGAATATTCTTTATATCACTGCAGGGACTGGTGGCTGAAACAAATAGGTCAGAGTGATGACTTTAAGGTTTTGATGGATTTTGATTTAGAGAGCTTTGATGAGGCATGGCAGGATTGGTTTTTGTCCCGACATGAATTGGCACTGCATGATGAGGAGTTCTTTAAAAAAGGAATCGGAAAGTATCTGTCAACGGTCGGATTGGTTATCCAAAAAGTGTAAGGGGTTCTGTTGTGATGGATGCTGCAATCAGATTGAAAACAAATTGATATTTCTCAAAATAATCGGGCGAAGGTGGTTTTTCCATCTTCGCCCGGGATCTGTCCCAAATTCTGTGTAAACTCAAAATCGCGGTGTAAAATAGAGCAAAAATTATTATTCAGGGGCGAAAGCCCCTTGTTAACAGTATAAACG
>CADASG010000087.1 GCA_902790475.1 uncultured Ruminococcus sp.
TTTTGCGAACCTCTACGCTCTTACCGACAAACATTTTTTCTTAGATTTCATCTTCGGCGGTGCGCCACCTTCTCCCAAGAGAAGGCTTTCGGTGCGGCGCCAAAAGTCGGTTTTCAAATTTTGTTGAAGCAGTATATCAGGTTTGTTTTGCCAATCACCAAACCATCTGATAAACTGTTGGCTTTTTGTAATATGATACAGTTTTGACGTGTTATACCCAGCCGCCTTTGCCGCCTCGTCAACCATCCGCTGTGTGGTTTCCATGTCGCCGCGCTCTACGGCAGCGAGATAGTCCTCGTCAATCGTATCATCCTTAGACTTTTTGCTGTTATCGTTTGATTCAAGAATCTTTTCAATCGGAATTCTTTTCACAAATTCATCAATATCCTTGACTTTTTTCAAGAAATGATTGTATACTAATGGTAGGACTTGATTTGTCTGCCGAGTGCACAGCGCCGCTTCCGGCGTATGCTTCGGCTAAAAGGACTAAATCAAGTCCTTTTTTTATTTCGCTTGTAACAACCATGTGCAAACGATTGCTTAAACTATGAGGTACTTTCACAGTCATTTTAACAAATATAGCGTCTTTTCCTACTTGCAAAGCATTAAAAAGTGTAATTATTTCTTTTATTCTCTGTGTTTCAAACGCTTTTATATTAGGCTTTTCATCTTCATGTACCTCTACAGGGTAAGCAGTTTTGCAGAGTTCTTTTAAATTTGCATGTACAATAGCGTTAGCACTAAAATCTTTACCCAACATTCTTATCTGATGTGAAATGCTTCTACTTGCTGATCTTCGAGAATAGTCAAATTCAATATTATATAGATTATTATAATGTTTTCCAAATGTATCAAAACTGTCTAACAATGGGAAAATCAATTTTTCTACCTGCTGTGAAGATGCGTTTCTAACATCTATTTCAGACATTTTTGCTATGCTGTCTTTACTCGCAGTTACAAACTCAACTCTCGCGTTCTTTAAACGCTCAACTTTTTCTTCTTCTCTTTCATTTATTAAATCATTTATCGCATACCTCACCCCCCGGGTGTTATTTTTTTGCCCTGTTTACTCCATCCTCGCTCTTGCTTCGTCCATGGCGGCGCTGAATCTCTCCGCAAGATCCATCAGCGCGTCATAGTCCTTCACCCACGGCTGCGCCTGCGCGTTGTGCCTGTTCTGCACCTTACTGTAAACAATCAGCCGCTTCTCATAAAGGGGATTTCCGAAACCCCCCTTTAAGGAAACGGCATATTTATACTGTTTTATGAAGATATTATATAAAATCAAACAGTTTTGCACAGCGGAGGAGTTTTCTTCTGGCGGCGGCGAGATGACGGGAAACTGTGGACTGGTTAAGACCGAGCTCCGCCGCGATCTCTTTCTGCTTTTTCCCCTCCGTTATCAAAAGCATAATGCATTTGCGCTGCTGTTCGGTCAGCTCGGTGCGTATTACGCTGTACATATATTGCCTCATTTTTTCCAGCGAACGGCTGTTGTCGCCCAACCGTTCCGCCTTATACGCTCCGAAGGCTACCTTATCGCCGATGAGGTCTGTCAGCTCGAGCGTGCTCCTGCTCATGCCGCCTCACCGCCCCTCTCCCTGAGAGTTCGGGCTATGTCCAGACAGTCCCGATAAACCGAGCGGTACATCCTCAGCTTGTCCTCGAGCACCTTTTGGCGCGGCTTAGGCGCTCGCCTGTGCTGCGCGTTGAGCGAGTTGATTATTACCTTGATCCTGTCGGCGCTCTCCATGTATTCCTGTGACCATTCGTTGTAGTTCATTTTGCGATCCTTTCCGAGAATTTCCGATGATCTTTTTTACCGCTTATCGCGGCAAGTGACCGCCGTTTATCCTCTCCATTCGTTACATCCGTTCTTTTTTCGGAGGCGCGGGGCGTCACCTCTATAGTATATTATAACATACTTTTTGCCTAATTTCAAACATTTGTTTGAAATTAGGCAATTTTTTATTAATTCCACAATCAGTGTGTCATTGTACGGACAATGCGCTTTATTTTTGTTCTGATTAAGAAATATAGTTCAAGTAACATAATACAAATCATTCTTTCATATATATAACTGAAAATATGACAATACAACGGAGGTACGAAAATGGAAGCATTTTTGCCCGAGGGAAAACTGATCCAATGCAAACAAAACAGGGATTATCTGACAAGCGAATCAGGGTTGTATGAGGCGATGACAAACCGCGTTATCCTTGAAGCCCGTGCGGTTATGTGTGACGCGGCGCACAACCTGACCGTGGATCTGGGCTGTATGCGCGGAATAATACCGCGCGAGGAGGGCGCCTTAGGCATACGCGACGGCAGCGTGCGCGATATCGCAGTGATCTCACGCGTGAACCGCCCGGTCTGCTTTACCGTTAAGGAAATCACGCGCGGCAAAGACGGAGAACCGCTGGCTGTACTGTCGCGCGAGGACGCGCAGCGCCTTTGCACGGAACACTTTATAGGTTCTTTACAATGCGGCGACGTTATTGACGCGCGTATTACTCATCTGGAAAGCTTCGGCGCTTTTGCGGACATAGGCTGCGGAATAGCGGCGCTGCTTCCGATCGATGCGATATCCGTGTCGCGCATCGACCATCCGCGCGAAAGGTTCTATACGGGAATGGATATCAAAACCGTGGTGCGCTCGATCGAAAACGGAAGGATCAGCCTAAGCCACAAGGAACTGCTGGGCACATGGGAGGAAAACGCAGCCTCATTTATTCCGGGAGAAACAGTTACAGGCATAATCCGCAGCGTGGAAACCTACGGCGCATTTGTGGAGCTCACACCGAATCTGGCAGGGCTGGCGGAGTTAAGGGACGACCTGCGCCCCGGGATGCAGGCGAGCGTGTACATCAAAAGCATTTTGCCGCAGAAGATGAAAATAAAGCTTATCATTATCGACGTATTTGAGTATAATTATCATCCGCAGCAGCCGCGCTATTATTTTGAAGGCAGTCATATGGATCACTTCCTCTACTCCCCCGTCGGCAGCACAAAGCTGGTGGAGACGGTGTTTTAGCATTGTATCATTTATGAAACAATGCTCGGTTGACCCGAGAATCGTTTCGTGATATACTAAAGTAAACCTAAAAAACAGGAAGTGATCGAGTGGAAGTATTTACCGCCATCGCCGCCGTAATGAGCACTGCGGCGGTTATTTTATCAGTCATCGCCCTTATCTTAATTCTAAAAAAGAATAACGGTGCGAACAGCGAGGAAGTTGCCAACGCTGTGATCCCTGCCGTTCGGCAGGAGCTGTATACGCAAATGAGCGCCCAGCGACAGGAACTGAGCGCTCAAACGCAAACAAGCGTAAAAAACATGGGCGACATGCTGCTTGAAAACCAGCGCGAATCCTCACGTCAGCAGGAGGATCGTCTCGCCCGTCTGGAACGGAGAATGAACGATCTTTCACTGACTACAGAGCAGAAGCTTGAGATCATTCGCGATTCCATGGAGAAAAAACTGGTGATGCTGCGCGAAGATAATAACCGTCAGCTCGAGGAAATGCGCCAAACAGTGGACGAAAAGCTCCAAAAAACACTTGAAGAGAAAATGAACCGCAGCTTTTCTCTGGTAAACGAACGGCTTGAGCAGGTGTACAAGGGCTTGGGTGAGATGCAAAATCTCGCCGTGGGAGTCGGCGACTTAAAGAAGGTGCTCTCAAACGTCAAGACGCGCGGCATCTTGGGCGAGATACAGCTTGGAAATATCCTGCGCGAGATCTTGTCTCCGGAACAGTACGAGGAAAATGTAGCCACCAAAAAAGGCTCAAAAAACGTTGTGGAGTTCGCAGTCAAGCTGCCTGCCGATGACAACGGCTTTATCTATCTGCCCATCGACTCAAAATTCCCGGGAGATTCATATGCGGCTTTGCGCGAGGCTATAGATGACGGCGACAAACAGCGCATTGACGCGGCGGCTAAGGCGCTGATAACCACCATCAAAAATGAAGCAAAGGACATCCGCGACAAGTATATCTCACCGCCGGACACCACCGAGTTCGCGATAATGTTTTTGCCGTTTGAGGGACTGTACAGCGAAGTCGTCAACCGCGGCTTGGTTGAAGTACTGCAACGGGATTATAAGGTGAATATCGCCGGACCCAGCACCATGGCGGCGCTTCTGAATTCGCTGCAAATGGGCTTTAAAACCCTGGCGGTACAAAAACGCAGCGCAGAGGTCTGGGAAGTGCTCGGCGCGGTAAAGAGTGAGTTTGACAAATTCAACGACGTACTTGTTATGACCCAGCAGCGGCTTGACCAGGCTAACAAGGAGCTCGACAAGCTGGTAGGCGTCAGAACGCGCCAAATACAGCGCAAGCTGAAAAATGTCCAGTCCACCGACGCCCTGCTCGACAATAGTTCTTTATTGGAATAATAGTCAAAACAATTGAGCTCCTCTCATTCAGATCAAAAGCATTTCCCGAAATAAAAAGCACCATAACGAAGGTCTTATTAAAAGTAAAGACGATCGTTATGGTGTTTTTGCACATTGTTTCACATAATAATATGCTGTAATCAAATGCCTGCCGAAGATATAATCCATGCAAAGCTACTGCGCAATCCACACAGCTGAATTATGCGGTATTGCCTTAAAATCAGTTTTTATTCTTCGCGGAGCAGTCTCACATGATGTGGATTTTGTATATCCATTGACAAACCGACTGAAATCGTATATAATCATTGCGACAGGAGGGATGTCTTTTGAAAAGATATGTTATCGCCAAATAAGCTTTGGCTATTTGGTATTGTTTGAATAATATTATAGCCATTGCTTAACCTAAAGCATTTTAAAATTTTAGGAGGCAACAATGAGCTATATCAAGGCGGAGGAAGTTCTGCCGCAGAATATCATAAAAATCATTCAGCAGTATATCGACGGGGAAAATATCTATATTCCCAAAAAAGAGAACGCCCGCGTCCGTTGGGGCGAAAAGACGGGCGCAAGGCAGGAGCTTGAACGCCGCAATTCTTCTATCTATCGTGATTTTCTTAACGGCGAAAAGGTTTCGGCACTTGCAGGTCGGTATTTCTTATCGGATAAAACGATTCAGCGAATAATTCGCGACATGAGAATTAATGAGTCTGTGTAACGCAGGCTCATCTTTTTTTATAGCTATTTTTGAGGTTGTCTTTTTGAAAAAAATAATATATAATTTTTGCAAAGAAACAACGGAAGGAAGAACAGAAATGAATAAATACAATTATATCGACCTGCGCGAGCGTCCGGAAATAAAAGATGCTGCCGCGCAGTGGTTTCACGAAAAATGGGGCGTTCCCGTCGAAGCGTACCTCGAGTGTATGGAGGATTATCTGAACGGAAACGTCGAATACGGCTGGTACCTCTGTATGGACGGCGAAAAAATAATCGGCGGATTGGGCATAATCGAGAATGATTTTCACGAGAGAAAGGATCTGTCGCCAAACGTCTGCGCCGTCTACACCGAGAGCGACTACCGCGGTCAGGGTATCGCAGGCGAACTGCTTGATACAGCCGTTGAAAAAATGAGGTCAAAGGGGATCTCTCCGCTGTATCTCGTCACCGACCACACGGGCTTTTACGAGCGTTACGGCTGGGAGTTTCTCTGTATGGTTCAGGGCAGCGATCCCGAACCGACAAGAATGTACATTCACAGATAACAGGAGGCAAATATGTCATTTATAATCGAAACAGACAGACTTACTATCACCGAATTCACGCCTGACATGGCTCAGGCTGTCCATGAGAACTCGCTTGACGAGGACAACCGCCGTTTTGTGCCCGACGAGGTTTTTGAAACCGTAGAGGAAGCTGCAGAAACCATTGAATTCCTGATGTCTCAGTACGGCAGCTGCGAAGGTCCGCTGGTATATCCCGTACTGATCAGGGACGGCGATAACATCGGCTATGTGCAGGCTGTTCCGCTCGGCGACGGCGTTTGGGAGGTCGGTTTTCACATCGGAGGTGCATACACCAAAAACGGCTATGCCACCGAAGCGGTAAAGGCTTTTCTTCCCGTAATAATGAATATAATAGGTATCCGTCAAATAGCAGGGATCTGTCTTGCCGAAAACATCGCCTCGCGCAGAGTAATGGAAAAGTGCGGCTTTGTTCCGGAATTTGAGGGTACAGGCGATTATCAGGGAGAAAAAAGAGAGATTTGCAAGTATAATTATTTTCTTTGATGATCTCCGTATAGGCAATACCGCATAATTCAGGTGTGCGGATTGCGCAGTAAGATTTTTCGTCAGGTTGCACAAATAAATTGAGGTAAGGCTGTCGCCTTGCCGAGA
>CADASG010000088.1 GCA_902790475.1 uncultured Ruminococcus sp.
CATCAGGTTCCCGTTTCGAAGCGACCCGTCGCGGTGCTCCACGATGGTATGCTTCGTTTCAATGAGCTCCTTCTCCTCCAACAGCCTGACGTATTTCATTACCGTATTTTTGCTGCCCATCTTCAATGCTTCTCCGATAGTTTTGAAAGCCGGATAACAGGTGTAGGTTTTCCTATCCTCCATACGCATCAGAAACGCGTAGAGAGCAATCTCTCCTGCGGTCAGATCCATATTGAAGATTTCATTCGGCAGCATAAAATAATTTCCTTGCTTTGGCTGTGACATGATGACACCGCCTGTTTATCACTCCAATCCTGTTATTTGTTACCCCGTTTGCAAATACTTTTCTGCAAAATCATATCGTGTTATCCTTCCCTTTCGCTGTGTCAGTTCAAAGAAAAATAGCCGAACGATTCAAGGAGAATTTTCTAACCTTTTTCAGTTATATTTTAACATACTCAAAAGCAAAAGTCAAGAAAGGTCAGATTTGGTTTTTGGGTATTCCAAATAGCCGTAGTCTTTGTTTGGCATTACAAAAATTGAGACGTGCTCAAAAATCGCCGACACCGTGCAAATACCCTCGGTCGAGCACTTACCCTTCTTTCCTCAACAAACCGCACACGGGGCAACACGCGGCGAAACAGGCTTGAATTTTTCATCCCCTCGTTGTTAGCGAGGGGATATTTGTCACAGGTTGAAACTGTCAGTCAGTCCAACCAATCTGGTTGTGTCACGCTTGACGTAGTAGAGCTCAGTAATTTCCGAGGTCGTATGCCCTAGCAACTCCGCCACTTGCTTTACCGATAATGATTTCACACTGCCGTCTGGCTGTTTTACACCGTTGATTAACCTCGTTGCGAAAGTGTGTCTGAAAGTGTGCAGTCCTTTATGCGGAAGCCCTATCGCGTCGAGAATACGGTAGAAACGATTTCGCATATTTCTCGGATTGGTGAAGTTGCCATTCTCGTCAGGTATGAGCGGCTTGTCTTCTCCGAGATACAATTCCTCGCGCAGTTTTTGAATCATTTCTATCGCCGTATCGTTAAGAGGTACGTCACGTTTGCTTGTTTTACTTTTCAGCTTACCAACCTTTACCTCGAGTTTACCGACGTAATCCAAGCCATCTCTAACGTGTACTTCCTTTACGCCACGCTGTAGATGTATGACCCGATTGTCAAGGTCGATGTCGCTGTTGATGATACCGCACAGCTCTCCTGCTCTCAGTCCAGTGTTGAGCATCAGGAAGTATGCCGCCGACTGCTGATAGACAGGTTTGCCATTGGTGAACCGTTTGAAGGCTTCCGCTTTGATTTGCTCCAGCTCCTCATCTGTGAACACGACCACCATATCACACTGCGGTTTGCTCTCCTTGTTTTGCGCGGCGAGGTAGTTGTCCTTCTTTGTCATGTCAATCAGCGCCATCGGATTGTTAGGGATCGCACCCTCCTGATAGAGCTGCTTAAAGAACATTTTAAGCAGTGAGTAGGCTTTCTTGCTCGTCGTAAAAGCATAGCCCGCGTTCATATGCTTGGTGAGCAGCTTTTTGATATCGGCGGGTGTTACGTCGCCGACAGGCTTTTTGCCGATGTACGGATAGATTTGGTGTTCGGCAGTGCATTCGTAGCGGTCATAGGTCGTGCGCTCGACCTCCGGGTATTTGTACACCCTCAGCCAATTCTTCATGCTCTCTTTGAGTGGTTTCCGCGACTCATCCGAGTTTGCGACCTGCTCGTTGAAGTTTTTGACATACTCTGTCATCTTCGCTTGCAACGTCTTTTTCTTCTTCGAGGAAAAACTCTTGCGCTGCGTTACGCCGAACTCATCCTTGTAACGCACCAGACCTATCCAGCGTCCGTCGCTTTTCTGCCAGATGTTGCCGTTATCTAATAATTCTCGTTTCATGCTATCACTCCTTCGTTTTGGTAACCACAACAATACCACAAGCAGTGGTCATTATCCAGCGAATACCCTGACAAGATTTCTCTTGACTTTTTGTGTATTTCCAACTATATTGCTTCAATGAAAAATCCCTATAACTTGGCGTTTGTCAAGCTATAGGGATGATTTTTTATTCCTCTGTCATATTTATTATAACGTATCTGAGAAAAAGTGTCAAGAGTGTTTCCCTGCTATTTCCGTATTTCCCAGTCGTATCGCAGCCGCCGAAAAAATGACGTGTGGGTTTCTACTAAGAAAATGTGATCTGGCAGCGGTCAAAATCCACGACAATGACGTGCGAGAACCGGTTCTGTCACACGTGATTTTTGATTGAATGAAATGCGCATGACGTGCGTATCACACGCGGCAATACAAGTTCTTACTCAAATCGGCGTTTTTGTGTTGAAAAACGCTTGACAAAACCGCGTGTCTGTGGTATCATAGTCCCTGCAAGTGAGCGAGGCTCAGGAACCGCAAGCGGTTTTGCCGCATTATTACTGGATTTCTCAGGCTTGAAACGTCGGTTTCAAGCCTTTTTCTTTTGCAAGGCGGTAAAGTGATTTATGCAAAAACGAGGTCAGAACTTGCAAAAAATCCCGAAACATCATCAAAAGACCAGCACTTTTCCAACAACAGAAAAAGGCGACTGATACTTTTTTGAGTTATTGATATTTGCTAATCAAGGTAATTCTGATTCATCAGAATTCAACTTCGCGGTAATGGATAAACGCTCCCTCACTAATTCCAAATCAACCCAATTATAATTCTAATTTCTTCCCCCATATAACATAAATGCTGAGCTCAACTATCTTAGTTAAGCTCAGCATTCTCTTGTTTAATGATTATTCTTTTGCGAATTGCCGACAGCACTTTCAGCATAGAGAATTTAAGTTGATCTTCCATTTTTGAAAAATCCGTTTTCTTTGTTTTATGCGGCGCAAATTTTGAGCGCCGTGCCAACTCAATCAAGCGGCACTTTTGATGATCTTCCTTTAATGTTTTCCCTGCCTAATGAAATCCATATAATAACAGCGCCGCTGTTTGGAGCATTTAAGCCAAACAGCGGCGCATTTTATGGTTTTTGTTTGTCAGTCATCACACTGCCCGTTGAAGTATCAGGGTTCGGGGGTAGAGTTGGGGGTTGCAGGCATCTCCCAATCCTCGGGTACCAACGAGGTCGCAATAACATCCTCTGTAACGAATCTAATAACCTCAAGGAGCGTAGGCTCATAAATTTCTTTGTTCATTCGTTATTCTCCTTTCGGGCTTAGTTTTGTGTGACGTTCGCGCCGGGCGCGATGGTCACGTCGCCGCAGGTACAGAATTTGGCTGCTCCGATGGAGTCGGATTCGTCCCCGCCCTTTGTTGCGGTGACCATTGTGACAGTATCGGTAATTGTAATATTGCCGCAGATTGCCTCTACTCCACCTCCGATACCGGGTGCATCTTTACCGCCGATGGCTGTGACTGTACCGCCGTTGATTGTGATATTGCCGCAGGTTGCATCATATCCGCTACCGATACCGGGTGCATCTTCACCGCCGATGGCTGTGACTGTACCGCCGGTGATGGTGATATTACCGCAGGAAGCAGAGAAGCCACTTCCGATACCGGCTGAATTTCTACCGCCGGTGGCAGTAACAGTACCTCCGTTGATAATAATGTTACCGCAGCCTACATAAAAACCGCCGCCGATGCCGCAGCCGTTGCCGTTGGACGAAGCGTTAAGCGAGCCTGTGCCGTTGATGGTAAGGGTTTTGTCTACGGGAACAAAAATGCCCGGATAATCCTCATAGCCGCCCTTAACGGTGTTCGTACCCACTAAGAGGATGGTCGCATCGCCCAAGGGAGTGATACCGGCATAATCTACGTTGTATGCGTTTGCCAGAGAAGTGATAGTTGCGTTTTTGAGCGTGACGGTCGCGCCGGGAGCTATGGTGATCTTCTTATTGCCGCTGAGCGTACCGGTCAGCACGTCGCCGTCCTGCGCTACATAGTCGTCGGTCAGGGTGCTGAGGTCAACGATGTTTCCGGCAGGTGCAGGTTCGTCAAAGTACGCGTTAGCCGCCTGATTGTACAGGAACAGCGCTTTTGCGAGGTTCTTTTGTTCCTCGGTCATGTTGGGGCTGCTGATGACAGCCTTGACATAATCAAGCGCAGAGTAGGTGAAGGTTCCGTTGCCAACGGTGAAGCTCTGCTGATCATCCAATTCTGCCGCAGGGATGTTCTCCTTTTGTACATAGTAATAATAGTCGGAACGAACGTCGTCAAACAACGCCGGGTCAAACGAATCGTCATTCTGGGTGAAGTAGAGCCTGAGTGTGTTTTGTGAGAGATAGAGCAGCGAGCTGGTGTAGAACTTCGCGCCGAGATATTCTGCGACAGCGTCCAGATTGGAGGTTTCGCCGTTGATCGCAGCAGCGACCGCATCCGCAGTAACAGCGGAGTAATCGGCAGCAGAGTCAAGGTTGCTGTCTGCGCGGTCGGGCTTTACGATCAGAGCGTCGGCAAACACAGTCTGAGCCTCTCCGCCGTAATGGAGCATAGCCGCAGCAAGCGCCTGGAACTCATCAGCCTTATCAGCCTTATCCTCGGGGAGATATTCTCCGGGATTTGCATAAACCTTCTCGGCGTAATCCTGTACGCTGTATTCGTCTGTACCCACCGCTTCACCATCAACATAGAGAGTTGCGGTGATGGTGTGCGCCATTTGAGCGGCTACCACATTACGGGTTACCTTGTAGCCGTCAGTTTCCGGGGTTTCAGGAACAGCAACAGTCGTTTCTTCGCCGTCACAGGTGAATTTCACGGTCTTGGTTCCGGCGTAGGTATCAAGAACCTCATCATCCAGATAGAAGTTCACGCCGATGTCGCCGCCGAGGGTGACGGTGTGACCGGTAAAGAGCTTGGGAGCAAACTTCGCCGTCAGAGTCATATCCTCGCTGATGCTCTGATAGCTGAGAGCAGCGTCGGAGGAGTAGAGGGTATCGCCGTTGTACCAGCCGGTGCAGATATAACCCTCGTCGGGTATAGCGGTAATCTTGCCTGTGTTGTCAGCAGAGGGATAGAATGATACCTCGCCGCCGGTGGCGATATTGATCGAACCGCCTTCAACAAGATTTACGGTGTGATCGACAACAATAAAGACTTTGGAGCCGTCAGCAACATTAATAGGCATAGCTATATCAACAATATTGTTTGCATCGGTCGCGTTGCCGAAGGTGCCGTTGTCCATCACGACCTTGCCGTTCTCGCCGACGTGGAGGATAAGCTTTGCAGGAGTGGGAGCGGGAGCGTTCACCTTCACGTCGCAGGTCGCGGAAATGGTGGGATCCGCGTTGGCGGTAGCTGTGACCTGTGCTGTGCCGCCCGCAACGCCCTTTGCGTATACGGTCAGTGTTTCGGTAGCGTCCGCGCCGATCTCGGTGGTGCAGTTCTCGTCGGAGTACAGCTTCACAGTGTTCGCTCCGGCGACGCTCCACTTGATCTGCAGATCGGTGGCGTTGGCAGGGCTGATGGTCGCGGTGAAGGAGATGACCGCGTCCTTTTCGATTTCCTGTGCTTCTGACGGGGCGAGAGTTACCTCGCTCACGTTGATGTCAGAGGTATTCAGATAGTAGGTCGTGTTGATTGTCGGATTTCCTGTGAAGGTTCCGCCGGTAGTTGCGAACATGCCGAACATGTAACTGTCTAAACCTGTTCCTTGTCCCTCTTCGGGAAGCCTGTACGGAGTATCGTATTCATCCGTTTGTTCAGTTGATACTCTGATACTTGAGCAGCCGGAAAACATGTATTGATAGCAACCTGATTTCAGAGTCGTTGCAGGTAACGCAGGCGGCGCGGTCAGGCCTGTGCAGCCATAAAACATGTTGTAATAGCAAGAGTTCGCCAAGGTCGTTGCCGGTAACGCAGGCGCCGTTCTCAGAGCTGTGCAGCCCCTGAACATGGAATTATAGCAATTTATTGCTATGGTCGTCGCAGGTAACGCAGGCGCCGTTTTCAGGCCTGTGCAGTCTTGGAACATGTTGGCATAGCAATTTGTTGCTATGGTCGTCGCAGGTAACGCAGGCGCCGTGGTCAGACCTGTGCAGTCTTGGAACATGTAGGCATAGCAGCTATTCGCCAGTTCCGTCAACGGTAACGCAGGCGCAGCGGTCAGACCTGTGCAACCTTTAAACATGCCGTAATAGCAAGAGTCCGCCAAGGTCGTTGCCGGTAACTGCGGCGCCTCGGTCAAGCCTGTGCAGCCATTAAACATGTTGTAATAGCAAGAGTTCGCCAAGGTCGTTGCCGGTAACTGCGGCGCCTCGGTCAAGCCTGTGCAGCCATTAAACATGTTGTAATAGCAAGTTTCCGCCAGGGTCGTTGCCGGTAACGCAGGCGCCGAGGTCAAACCTTTGCAGCCATTAAACATGTTGGCATAGCAACCTTTCGCCAGTTCCGTCACCGGTAACGCAGGCGCAGTGGTCAGGTTTATGCAGCCTTTAAACATGTTGTAATAGCAAGTTTCCGCCAGGGTCGTTGCCGGTAACGCAGGCGCAGCGGTCAGACCTTCGCAGCCATTAAACATGCCGTAATAGCAAGATTTCGCCATGGTCGCTGCAGGTAACTCAGGCGCAGTGGTCAGACTCTTGCAGTCAAAAAACATGTTATAATAGCAGCTATCCGCCAGTTCCGTCGCAGGTAACTCAGGCGCCGCGGTCAGGCTCTTGCAGCAATAAAACATGTTATTATAGCAGCCATCCACCAGTTCCGTCGCCGGTAACGCAGGTGCTGTGGTAATACCTGTGCCGGCAAACATAAAGCTATAGCAAGCTTGTGCCAGGGTCGTTGCAGGCAACTCAGGCGCTGTGGTTATGCCTACGCAGTTGTAAAACATGTAGGAATAGCAAGCTTCCGCCAAGGTCGTTGCCGGTAACAGCGGCGCCGCGGTCAGAGCTTTGCAGTCATAAAACATACCATAATAGCAGCCTGCCGCCAGGGTCGTTGCAGGTAACGCAGGCGCCGTGGTCAGACCTTCGCAGCCATTAAACATGTTATAATAGCATTGATTCGCCAATGTCGTTGCAGGTAACTCAGGCGCCGCGGTCAGGCTTGCGCAGCCATAAAACAGATAGCTGAAGCAATTAGTCGCCATCACGGAACTCTCGGGATCCGAATAATCCAGAAGTGTTCTGATGTCACCGCTGCAGGCAACCGTACCCGTTGTGGCAATAGCCCAACGATAAGTTGAAGAGCGATTGCCTGTTATTTTTGTGTTTCCTATTCCGCGGAAATAAAGTACATTACTATCCGAAGAATTGATCGTCTTTCCATTCCACGTTGTCCAGGTTTCGGCGTCCGTAGAATACTCTATCGTTCCGTCCCAGTTCGCTTTATTATTACCGGTTTTGATGCTGAATGCCTCCGTGCCGGTAAAGGTCAGGTAAGACGCGATGGTGCCGTCCACCGCGCTCGCCGTGATCGGCACGATCGCGAACACGCTGACGACCATCAGTATTGATAATATGATACTGACGAGTTTTTTGATTTTAGAAATCATAAAAATTCCTCCTTTTTTTAAAATTGAAAGTTGAAAATTGAAAATTGCGGGTCGCTTCGCTCCGAATGATCATCCCGGTTCTTGCCAAACGCCGTTGCTTACAAATTCGGTCGCGGGTGTCCCGCCCTAAATTTTCCACTTTCCATTTTCAATTTTGCATTTTTATAACACTGCCGGTTTCGGTCTGCCCGCTGACCGCATATTTGACAATACCGGGTATTGGAAATATGCAAGCAAATCGGCAAAAGGTTACCATCGTTTGAGAACTTTAGTATAAACATTCCATTATATTTTATCACACATTATATTATATTATATTTGCAAATTAGAATAATTTTGTAAGATAGAGAGTAACATTTTGGAACACTCCGCAGCATTTCAAAGCAGGCTGCCGCTCACAACCCACGACAAACGCTTAAAACGGCGCAAATGGTTTTGACGGTACTTTCTCGCCTATCTTCAACAAATCGCACACACGGCGAAATACGGCGAAACAGGGTGCTAATCTCGCTGTTCACATATACAACCCGAAATATTCATCTTCATCAGTGGCGTAGCCGTCTGCACCTTCTTTCTGCCCGTGAGCCGGTTTTTTCTCGCGAATCTTTGAGCGCTCTTTTCGTAAAACTGATAGTAACTTTCTTGTATTCTTCCATAGTTTCCTCCATAATTTTTTCATGTTCACACAAACGCCGCAAACACCGAGGACTCCCTCAATAATCACAGCTTGTCTACTCAAAAAACTGCACAACGGTCGGCTCTGCCGTCCGATGTCCTTCGCGGGCCGTCCACCAAAGGACGGCTCGCTTTTACCTGCTTCAAATAATCACCGGCGTTTTTCGCCTTTTTCGGGTTGCGGGCGACTAATGCTGTTTTCTTCTGCCGTAATTGAAGGGTTGCCGCCTGTGGAAAGAATCCACCGCCCGCTTTATCGGCAGAATCCTGAACATCAGGTTCCCGTTTCGAAGCGACCCGTCGCGGTGCTCCACGATGGTATGCTTCGTTTCAATGAGCTCCTTCTCCTCCAACAGCCTGACGTATTTCAT
>CADASG010000089.1 GCA_902790475.1 uncultured Ruminococcus sp.
TTGAGGTAAGGCTGTCGCCTTGCCGAGATTTTTTGGGCAAGCTGACGGAATAAGATTCAAGCAAGCCGTGCGCCTTGAATTGTGCGGTGTTGCCTTAAGCAATTTATCTCCAAATATTGCTAACCATATACAATTATTCTTCAACCAAAACCTTCACCGGCTTGAGTGCGGTGAGGTTTTTTCCGTTTTTTACGGTTACCGCTGCCGTCCACTCGCTGCCGGGAGCAACGGGGGCGGCGGTATTGATGTAGGCGCTGAAAACGCCTCTGCCGTTTTTGTCGGCAAGGGTGAAGCACTCATAAGTTTTTGTGCCGCCCTGAGGATCGGTCACGCTGAGATATATGACTGAATCCTCGGTAAGCAGCGATCGCTCAACCTCGCACGTCAGCTCCAGATAGGCAGGCATGAACTCGTTTTGCCGCGCAGTTACCGTGCTGTCCTTTTCAATGCTTTTTGCCTTGACTGCCGTTACCTCGGGCGACGGCATGAGCGGCGGCGACGTAACGAGCCAGTTGAGGTTGCGTTCCACCAGCTCTATCACAAAGGTATCCGCCTTTGTGCTGAGCAGATTGCTCTCGAGAAGTATGGGAAATGCCTTGGTAAATGCGGCGTTTTTATAAGCGGAAGCCATGAAGGGCAGCAGAGAGTTTCCGAAGGAGTCGCGGTACATCAACAGACTGCCGCTGCCGTCTGCGGCACCCGTTTTGATGAAGGACTCCTCCACGCTCTTGGTGGGGGTCACATAGTCAAAGCGGCTTTGTGTGCCGTAATCGCTGTCATACTCCGGCTCGCCTCCGTCGGGATAGAGCATCTTGCTCAAATCGCCGACAAAGTCCTTTTTGCGCGTTACCTGCGCGGCTGAGTAATCGTCGTGCGGCTTGTCAAGCGCGTCGAGCAGCGTGTTGTATGCAAGCAGCGCGCCCTTGTTGTTCCAGTGTGAATCGCGCTCAAAATAGAGCGTCTCGTCCTGCTTTCGGAACGCTTCAAACAAGTCCGCGTAGTTTACGCCGTAACTGCTCAGAACCGCAGCGAGCCTGTCGCGGTTGTGTCGGTTCGACGCTTTTGTGATATAGTAAGGCATGTGCTGAGGATACAGCGTGTTTTTGTTGGGAGCGCAGGTGAACAGGAAATCCGCGCCCTTGCTGCGCACGTAATCCTGAACCAGTCTGAGATTGTGCGCCGCGCCGTTCAGCTCACGGTCGGATAGCTGATTTTTGCCCTGATAGTCGTCGAGCGTCGAGGTGTAGTAGAGCCAACCGTCTGATCCGACGGTCACGGACTCCGTGTTTGACACGCCGAACAGACCTGACTGAATACGCGCGTCAGCGCCGATCATCAGCGGACGAAAGGCAAAGTGTTTTTCAAAGTAGCCGCCCAGCTCGGACGGGTAATTTGTGTTGATACTGCCATTGCTGTCGGTGAGCGAGGGAAGCTCTGTTTTTTGCTCGTTGCCCACGGGCTCGTCGGAGGGAGCAAACAGCATCCCGACCGAGGGAACCGCACAGACGCCGAGACAAAGCGCCACGAAAAGCAGCAGAAAAACCTTTTTGATCATTGCACTGCCACCTCTCTAAAATCTGAAATAGATAAACGGATTATATCCGCTGGGAGCCAAACGCAGCAGGCACCAGCAAAGTCCCGCGAACGCAAGCACATACAGTCCTGCCTGAACAGCCTTATAGGGAACGGATAGTGCAGAACCGCCGTAAAGCACCGAGCGAAGTCTGTCCGCAAGCGGTCTGACGGGCGCACAGCCTATCACAGCCGCCGCAAGCATTGTCACAAACCACGGTGTAAGCTGTTCGACAGCGAGGCTGAGCGACGCGTCGGATACAGTAAAGCCCGTAAACATCTTGCCTATATAGCCTGCTCCGTAGGCGAGACTGTCCGCGCGAAACACCACAAAGCCGACGGTCACCACAAGCATGGTGTATACACTGCCGAGAGCACGCGGAAGCTTTTTGAAAACGGGGACATATTCCTCAAGCAGCAGGAATGCGCCGTGCCACAGTCCCCAGATAACGAACGTCCAGTTGGCGCCGTGCCACAAGCCTGTGCAGAAAAACACGATAAGACGGTTGAGCGCCGTGCGAGGCTTGCCCTTTCGGTTGCCGCCTAAAGGAAAATACAGGTATTCCTTGAACCAGGTGGACAGCGAAATGTGCCATCTGCGCCAAAAATCCTGCATATTAGCCGCGCCGTAGGGATAGTTGAAATTCTCCTTGAATTCAAAGCCGAACATCAGACCCAGACCGATAGCCATGTCCGAGTAGCCCGAGAAATCGTAATAGATCTGAAAGATATACGCGGCTGCGCCCAGCCATGCCGAGGGTGCGGAAAGACTGCCCAAATCCTGCGCAAAAATCACGTCCGCCGCCTGCCCCATTGTGTTAGCGATAAGCACCTTTTTTGCGAGACCGCACACGAAGCGCCGCAGACCGCGCGCGATTTTCTCCAAATCCTGAGAGCGTTCGGCGATCTGTGAAGCGATATCACGGTACTTGACGATGGGTCCTGCGATAAGCTGAGGGAAAAATGAGATATACAGCAGGATGCGAAAGTAATTCTTCTGCGCTTCCACAACACCGCGGTACACGTCGATAACATATGACAGCGCCTGGAAGGTAAAGAACGAGATTCCGATAGGCAGAGCGATCTGCGGCACGGGCAGCGTAAGCCCCGTAACGGCGTTGACGGTGGTTACCATCATTCCTGCGTATTTGAACACTGCCAGCATACCGAGGTTTATCACCACGGCGACCGCAAGCGCAGCCCTGTTTTTGCGCTGCTTATCCTTTGCGACCCACAGTGCGCAGAGATAGTTGAGCACTGAGCTGAAGATCATCAGCAGCACATAAACCGGTTCGCCGTAGGCGTAAAACACCAGGCTCGCAACGATCAGCAAGGCGTTGCGGGCTTTGAGCGAGGGTATCACTGTGTAGAGCAGGAACACCGCAGGCAAAAATATGCATAAAAAGGGTAATGAACTGAATACCATAAGAAACTCCCTGATTAAGGCAAAACCGCACAGCAACGACGGTGTGCGGTATTGCCGTATTTTTCGTCAGCGTGATTTTTTCAGTCGCTGCGTTTTATAGGTCGGTCTGTTTGTATCTGCCTGTTTTTCTGCGCTTTTTGCCGCGTGCGATAGTGATTATCAGCGCAGACAGCACAGCGACAAACAGCATAAAGCCGACGATGATACCGCCGATAGTCCAGTAAGACAGACGGTAGCCGAAGAAGAACATGCTTCCCTCGGTGGTGATGACGTTGTCCTCGCTGTCCTTTTCGTCAGGATCGTAGGGCACGCGCTCGCCTCGAACGAGCAGGCGGTGGGTGTTGACGCTGTACGGCGTACAGGTCACAAGCGTCATATAATCCTTTTCTTTATCAATAAGCAGCTTTGAGGTGTCGTTAGGCAGAACGACATTGATCTCGTCCACCTCGTATTTCAGCACTCGGTCGAGCACGTAGATGTAGAAGCTGTCGCCTTTTTTCAAGTCGGTGAGATAGTCAAAAAACGTCTCGGTCGGGTACGCCGAATGCGCTGAAATAACGCTGTGGGTCCCTATTCCGCCGACCGGAAGCGAGGTGTTTTCAAGGTGACCTGCGCCGCGTGACAGTACCTCGAGCGACGTGCCGTGATATATGGGCAGATACACGTTGATTTTTGGTATCTTTATGTAAGCCATCAAACCGTTAGAACCCGTGTTGAAGGTTTTGATGTAGCGGTCTCCGATTTTCTTATACGCCTCTTCGTCGAAGGGGTCGGTAAGGATAAAGTTTGAGATCAGGCTTTGGTTGTACTCGTTAGCTTCGTCAAACTGCTTTTTGATCTCGGCAGGCTCCATGGTCTTAGCCTTTTCAATGTAGCTGCCTGCGGCGTTGCGCATGTCGATATTGTTGACGACCGAGCTAACCAGCGGATAGCTGATTATGCCCACGCCAATCAAAAAGATAATCAAAATAATAATGATCGGTAATATCTTTTTCATTACTGCTCCCTATTTCAAGTTTATAATATATTATTATAGCATATATCAACATAAAAACGCAACAAAAATAAAGCACTTTTCATATGAATCTGATTTGTTGAACAAATTGTAACATTTCATCGGGTGTTTATTTTGATATAAGCCAAAGCAAAAGGCAGCAGCCGCTTGTTTGTTCTGTTATAATCCACAAAAAAATTGCACGATTACCATTGTTTTGCTAATTGAATCACTATTTGACACGTGGTATAATTATGATAATTAATATCATACGGGATGGTGAATCATATGAAAATCAAAATGATGATACGCAAACTGAGCGCTTTGGCTGTCGGCGCGGCTATGGCTTTCGGCATGACTGCCGCAGGGATCGGCGCTTCGGCGGCGCAGACAACGCCCCCGGGCTACATCACTGTCAACGCCGATTTCTCCGAGCAGAACGCCGGGATCATCGCGGCGCTGGCTCAGGGCTTGAAGAATCACCAAAGCACGATCAACCTGCAGCAGTACAGCTTCCCCAAGTCAAACGCTAAGCTGCTGTTCACCTCTGTGTTAAATCAATATCCGGAGCTGTTCTATGTTGACTATCAGTATTCCTATTCATACAACAGCCTTCAGAACCTGACGTATTTTGTTCCTACCTACAACTACACCGCGGCTCAGGCTGAGGAGATGATGGAGGAGTTCGACGAGAAATCCGACTACTTCCTTTCAAAGATCACGCCCGGCATGTCGGATCTTGAAAAGGCTCTGGTGCTTCACGACGAGCTTATATTAAACAGCGACTATCTGCTTGAAGGCACTACCTATTCGCTGATGGTCAACGGCAGGGGAAAATGTGAGGATTACTCCCGCGCCTACGCGTTTTTGCTGGCTCAGGTCGGTGTGAAGTGCGAGATGGTACTGTCACCGAGAGACTCGGCAAATCCCAACGGCATGGCTCACCAGTGGGTAAAGGTGCGCATAGACGGAGTATATTATAACGTTGACCCCACCTGGGACGATCCGATCATCATGGACGCTTCCGCTTATCAAAGCAGCGGCGAGACCCGTCCCAACGGCTATCAGGGCAAGGTGAGCCACACTTTCTTTTTGGTAAGCGACTCGCTGATAAGCAGCAGCGCACTGGGCACTCCTCACACGGCGTACACCACTTCGTATCCTTCGCCGACCACCTATGACAACTCGTGGTTCCGCGATATCGAATCACGCATCTGCTGTGTGGACGGATATTTCTACGCAATGGCAAGCGGCGGCAGCAACCGCAGCCTGCTCATCAGCTGTAACAGTGCGCTTGGAACTCCCGTGACGGTGACCTCAAATGTGTTCCGCTGGAGCGCGGGCAACGGTTTTTACTACGTTGACAGCTATTCGGGTCTGGATTACTGCGACGGACTTTTCTATTTCAACGGTCCCGACGCCGTATACACCTATGACCCGGCGAACGGAACAACGGCGGAGTACGCACAAAATCCTTCCGAGGACGATATCTACGGAATGCGTATCTTCAACCGCAACGTTATCGTCTATACAACGTCCTCACCCTCAGATTTTTCCGTGGGCTGGATAGTGGGTCACATCGACGAGCCGCTTCCTCCGCTTATGCTCGGCGACGCCAACGGCGACGGGGTCTTGGACATCAACGACGCGACTCTTGCTCAGCGTGCGATCGCTATGTATGAAACGATTGATTCAAGGCAGCAGACGGCGGCTGACTTCAACAGCGACGGCTCGCTGACCATCGACGACGTCACGCTTATCCAAAAGAAAATCGCGCATATGATTTGAGCCCGGCCTAAAGCAGCCACTGACTGATCAATACCGCAACAGGCACATAACCGACTGTCATTTCGGTTATGTGCCTGTTTTTTTGGCTGTGTTCTTTCACAGCCTATTGTTATTTATCTTTAGCAAGGATCACCCTCGCCGGCTTTTGCAGCTTATACTCAAGCGGCGAAAAGCTGTGCTGTAAACGTTTGAGTCGTATTTGCATTGTATAATTGATCTACGCCTATTTTTGTAATCCCGGATTTCAGGATGTTATTACGATGTCCCGTTGAATTCATCAACCTGGTCATCACACTCTCCGCTGTCTCCGTTTTATTATAAGGCAACACCGCACAATTCAAGGCGTCCGGCTTGCTTGAATATTATTCCGTCAGCTTGCCCAAAAATCTCGGCAAGGCGACAGCCTTACCTCAATTTATTTGTGCAACCTGACGAAAAATCTTGCTGCGCAATCCGCACACCTGAATTATGCGGTATTGCCCTTAAATAGTTTCATTAATGTATACCCTTTCAAAAAACATCGGGTTATATTATGCCTGATGACGCTCCTTAAAATCAATTGATTTTTTTCACAAAAAAGCGGCGGGAAATTTTAGCTATATCGCATAAGCTTCTTTCCTGTCGCCGACATTGCACGTCACGCCCTCTTTTTCATATGAAGGCACTGACGGCGGCGAAGGTATTTTTCACGGGTAGCCATCCCGCCGCGTATATGACGTTCGCTTTTGTTGATGTTGAGCACCTCGCGGACGCTCCTGAACAGCGCAGGGTTGATGCTTTTCAGCCGCAGGCTCACGTCTTTATGTACCGTGCTCTTGCTCACGCCGAATTTTTGCGCAGCGTCCCTGACCGTCGCCTTGTGCTCGGTGATGTACCGTCCGAGCATAACCGCGCGCTCCTCAACTATTCCCTTCAAGAATACTACCTCCCGTAAACTCTTATGTCCGCTAAAAATATATGTGGGACGCAAACGGTTTATGTCATGCTTTTCTGTAGTATAGCATTGACAACCGTGCTCCCTTGCGGTATAATTACAATGATGTAATATTATTGATAATGGGTATATATGGGCTCTGCGCGGTTTGCGATAAAATTCCAGTGAGAGGGGAAAGCTATGCAGAAGTTTAATGTGCGTAAAATAATACTGATGATCGCGGATATCGTGATAATCGTTATGAGCGGCATCACGCTCAACTACGCCCTTCAGGTGACGGGCGTTATCTCCGCCGAGGCAGCGAGAGGGCTGCTCTACTATATTGTGATCAACCTGATAAGCTGCGCTATGATGATGTTCGCAATGGGCGCTTATTCGAGGCTGTGGCGATACTTTAACATCAAGGACTACGCCATATGCGGATTCGCGATGCTCGTCGGATTTGTCATAGGCTTTGCGGTTCTGACAATGATGGGTCGTTCGCCGCGAAAGTTTTTTGTACTGCTCTATTTCATCACCGCTACGGTCGGAGTGCTGCTGTTCCGTTTCCTGTTCAAGCAGACTTTTTTAACGCTCACCGAAAGCGGCGG
This sequence comes from uncultured Ruminococcus sp., assembly GCA_902790475.1. Lineage (GTDB taxonomy): Bacteria > Bacillota > Clostridia > Oscillospirales > Acutalibacteraceae > Ruminococcoides. Next base: position 7,305 of record CADASG010000089.1, read on the forward strand.
GCTCGAGCCTGCGGAGCGCACCCTGATCGTCGGCGCCGGCAACGCGGCGCGAATGATCCTCACCGAGATCGAAAACGCGCGCAAGGACGAAAACAATCCCTCCGGCAAAATTTTGCCGGTGTGCATGGTTGACGACGACGCTACAAAGCTGCGAACCAAGATCAGGGGCGTAGAGGTCGTCGGCACCTGTCCCGAGATCCCCGACGTATGCAAGCGCTACGGTGTCACCAACATCATCGTAGCTATCCCCTCCTGCGAGGGCGAGGAAAAGCGCAAGATTCTGGATTACTGCTCCTCCACCGAGTGCAAGATCAAGGTCATCCCCTACCTCAGCGAAATACTGTTCAGCGAGGAAAAGCCGCTTATTTCTCAGGCTCAGGAAATCAAAATCGAGGATCTGCTCGGCAGAAAGCCGATCGAATTCGACCAGAATAAAATCAGAGACTTTATCAACGGCAAGATCTGCATGGTAACGGGCGGCGGCGGCTCTATCGGCAGCGAGCTGGTCAGACAGATCGCCAAGTACAATCCGCGCACCATCATCATCGTTGATATCTACGAAAACAACGCCTATGACATCCAGCAAGAGCTTATCTTGGAATACGGCAAGGCACTTGACCTTGTGACTCTTATCGCCTCCGTGCGCGACTTTGACAAGATGGAAAGCATCTTCAAAAGCTATTGTCCGCAGATCGTGTTCCATGCGGCGGCGCACAAGCACGTTCCGCTGATGGAAACGGTTCCCGAGGAAGCGGTCAAAAACAACATCTTCGGCACCTACAACGTCGCTACGCTCGCGGAGCGTTACGGCGCTGAAAAATTCGTTATGATCTCGACCGACAAGGCGGTGAATCCCACCAACGTTATGGGCGCGACCAAACGCGCCTGCGAGATGATAATACAGTACAAGAGCCAGACCAGCACCGACACCGAGTTCGTGACCACCCGTTTCGGCAACGTGCTCGGCTCAAACGGCTCGGTCATACCGCTGTTCCGCCGTCAGATCGAAAGCGGCTCGGCAGTCACCGTAACTCACCCCGACATCATCCGCTACTTTATGACGATACCCGAAGCGGTCTCGCTGGTGCTTGAAGCCGGCGCAATGGCAAAGGGCGGCGAGATCTTTGTGCTCGACATGGGCGCTCCCGTCAAGATAACCACCCTCGCGGAAAACCTGATCCGCATGTACGGCAAGGTGCCTTATAAGGACGTTCCGATCGTGTTTACGGGACTGCGTCCGGGCGAAAAGCTCTTTGAGGAGCTGCTGATGGACGAGGAAGGCTTGAAGTCCACCGACAACCAAAAGATCTTCATCGGAAACCAGATAGATATCGACGAAAAGCAGCTTTTCCAAAAGCTCGACGCACTCAGGCAGAGCGCCGAAACCAACCAAAGCGAGCTGACCGTAAAGCTCCTCGCCGAAATGGTCCCCACCTTCCACCACAACGGCTGCTAAACACAGTCACTTTTTAACCGGATCCCAAAAATTTCAGGTGTAACTACAGCTAAGCACAATCAAAAACACCCTTTGATAATAGTATGAATACTTTTCTAACCCGACAATACGCGAAAGATAAAACACGACGGCAGATATCCTCTGCCGTCGTGTTTTCTATGTTACACCGATTTCTTATACTAATCTCAGATAAAAAGTGGACAAAGATTTGCGAGGATATTTTTCGCAAGACGAGGCGGAGGACGCCGCAAGGCTGTCGCCTTGCAAGGACGATAGTATTAACAAAGCTACAGCTTGAACTATTCGCCAAAAAGCGGACAGGCTGCGCCGGGCAGGCTGTCCGTTGGTTTTCGGCTTTCTTCCGCTTACTTTAAAATATTTCTCCAGTCCAAATCGCCGCGCTCCAGACCGTGGATGAGCACCTCGGCGGTGGCGATATTGGTCGCTACGGGGATGTTGTGCATGTCGCACAGGCGCAGCATGTCCATGTCGTTCGCCTCGTTGGGCTTGGGGTTGAGCGGATCACGGAAGAACAGGAGCATATCTATCTCATTGCATGCGATACGCGCAGCGATCTGCTGACTGCCGCCCTGTGAACCCGAGAGAAATTTTTGAACAGACAGACCTGTGGCTTCGGATACCATCTTGCCGGTGGTACCTGTGGCGCACAGGTTGTTGCGGCTGAGAACGCCGCAGTAGGCGATGCAGAACTGCACCATCAGTTCCTTTTTTTCATCATGTGCTATAAGGGCTATATTCATAATCCGTCATCCTCCAAACTAATTTATGTATGGTTTTTGTATTGTTACTCGTTATTTGTAATATGATATTTGTTATATGATCAATGGCACGCGCTGTCCGTCAAGGCGACGTGCAAGCCTGTCGAAAACTTCCATTGCGGAGTTGGAGCCTACGCCGATCTCTCCGCGCTGTATGATAGCCGAAAGCTCGACGCTGAACGGCACGACCGCTATGAGCTGAGTTTGCGAAGCGTCTATGACCGCGTCTAAATCGGGATAGAACCCGAGCTTTTTGAACATCTTTTTGTCAAAGCGGTTGATCACCAGGCGAATGTCTTTGACGCCTGCCGATTCAAGCTTTTTGCGCACCTTGACGCCTCCGCGAAGCGAGGTGGGCTCCGCATTGGTGACTATCAGCGCACGGTCAGCCGGAGCCGCTGCGGTCACAAACCCCGAGCCGATGCCCGCGGGCGAGTCGATGATAATATAGTCAAAGCTGTCCCTGACCGTATCCACCAGCTGACGGAACACCGAGGGGCTGAGCTCGTTTTCCGCGTCAAAGGGCGCCGCCATGAGATACAGATCGTCGTTGCGGCGGCTTTTGTAGACCGCCTCCGCAAAGGAACAGTTGCCGCACACGGCGTCGGACGCGTCAAAGAGAAGCTCCTGCTCGATATCCAGCATGATATCCAGTCCTCGCATACCGCTGTCGCTGTCGATCAGCAACACCTTTTTCCCTTGTTTTACCAGCGCCGTCGAAAGACAGATGCACACGGTTGACTTTCCCGTGCCGCCTTTTCCCGACGCGACCACAATAACATTATTCATCATGATACTACCTCTAAGTTATTTTATCACAAATCAACAAAAAGAGCAACTACAGCGGACATTTTTTTCACACAAACTTTTTGTGTGTATTTTGGTGATTCTTCACAAAATTTTTATCTGATTTGTTCCGTTTATTCTAATTTGTGCAACGTAATATTAATCATAGCACTATTTTTTGAAATACTCATCGAGCAGATCCTTGGCTACCTGCATGGAATAAACTCCCTTTACTCCGTGCTCGAGCACTACCGCCACGGCGACCTCGGGCTTTTCATAAGGAGCGTAACAGATAAAGGTGGTGTGGTCGGAGCCCGAGTTTTCGGCTGTGCCGGTTTTAGCCGCGACCTTGACCTTGTATTTGCCGAACACCGAGTACGCCGTGCCGCTTTCGCTTTGGGTGACGCTGAGCATTGCCTCGCGCACGGTTTTTTGATTTTCCTCCGACACGCCGCAGGTTCCGAGCTTTTGCGCCTTGTCAAAGCTTTCAAGCGTGGTTTTTCGCTCGTAATCAGTTATCCTGCTGACGATATGCGTTTTCAGCCGCACGCCCTTGTTGGCGATAGTCGCGGCGTAGGCGGCGAGCTGAACGGGGGTGAAGGAGTTGTCGGACTGACCGATCGCTGCGGAGACGGTGTTGCCTTCCTCCCATACGGTGCTGTCGCGGCCTGCCAGCGTGCCGCGCGATTCGTCGATCTCAACGCCCGTGTATTCGCCGAACCCGAACCGCTGGGCGTAGAGGTACATGTTTTCGATGCCCAGCCGTCTGCCCGTTTCCGCGAAGTAGTAGTTGCAGGATTCGGTGACAGCGCCCTTTAGATCCTCCTCCTCGTGACGGTGCATACACCTCACCACGTTGGAGGGATAGTAATCGTACTTTTGGGTGCAGAATATCTCGGTCGAGGGCTTGATGATTTTTTCCTCGAGAGCCGCCATAGCCACGCAGGGCTTGAACACCGAGCCCCACGCGAATGTGCCGGTAAAGGCGCGGTTGAACAGCGGCGCGTTTTTGTTTTTGGTGAGCGAAACATAGTAGTCGCCGTATTCGCTGTATTTGTTGAGGTCGTAGGCAGGGAAGCCTGCCGCAGCCAGCACCGCGAAGTCCTTAACGCGCAGCATCACCGCCGCGCCTGACTCGCAGTCCTCGCCCTGAAGCTTCTTGCCCTTGTTGATGACCTCCTCCTCGCCTGCTTTTTTCGCAGCCTTTATGTTCTTCTCCAGCGACTTAACCGCCGTGCTCTGAAGCTTGCTGTCAAGGGTCAGATAGAGGGTGTTGCCGGGCTTGGAGTTGATGGTTTCCACGGTGTCGATCACGGAGCCGTCGGCGTTTTTTCTGATGATCTTTGTGCCGCCCACACCGCGAAGCTGCTCCTCAAACGCCTGCTCTATTCCGAATTTGCCCACGCTGTCGGTCAGCTTATAGCCCTTGCCGCTTGATTTCAGCTTGTCGTATTCCTCCTGAGATATCGCGCCCAAAGCGCCCAGTATATGCGGCGCGAGGGTCGGCTGCTCCGCTTTGCGCACAAAATAGGTCTGCACGTCAACGCCTTTGACCCCTTGGGTGTTCTCGCTGACCGCGTTCATCGCGGCTCGGCTGACGTCCTCCGCGAACACATACGGAGAGGCTCCGCCGCCGCTCTGCGCCATCCCGTAGCGCACGGAAAGCACGTTCCTGAGCTGGTCGGCAGGATAGCCGTCGGGTATCTTCCACTTGCTTTTCAGCGCGGAAATGCACTCCTGCGCGGACGCGCCGCTTTTCGCCCCGGCGTACTCCTTTAGCTTTTTGACGTTCTCGCCCTCGCCGTCAAAGGCGTAGCCGCCGTTGTTTTCCCTTATCGGAAGGGTGTCGTTCCACTTGTCGCCCGTTTTATTGAGCAGCGAGATCAGCAGCAGCGAGGTATTGTCGAGGGTCGATTCGTCGGCATAGAGCCTGTTGATCACGATCTTATAGTGCGTGACGTTCACCACCAGCCCCTTGCCGCCGCTGTCGAGTATCTCACCGCGCACCGCGTCGGTCTCCACCGAGAAGTTCGTGGACTTTGCGGAGATCATTTGATACTGCCTGCCGTGTATGAGCTGCCAGTCAACAAGACGCGCCGTAAAAACACCCATGCACACCAGCACAAGGATTATGCAGATGGTAAACGGAGTTTTAAGTCTGGATTTTTTCATGGCACGCTCCTTTTTTTGAGTTGAGAGTTGAGAGTTTTGGTCGTGGAAACAGGTTAGTTTTATTCCGACGTTTGGTTCCCGGATGGATAAACAGTTGTTTTGAGTTGAAAGTGGAAAGTTGAAAGTTTCGGTCGGGGAGACAGGTTGGTTTGGTTCAAATGTTTGGCTCCCGGATGGATAAATAGGGGTTAGAATCTTTGCTGATGTCCGAAAAATATCCATTGCCGGTGTAGGGGCGCGCATTGCGCGTCCGAGAGTGTTGAACTAAACGTTTTGTAACTACTAACATTCGGACAGGAAAATAACGTCTGTCGCCGCACCAAAGCCTTCTCTTGGGAGCAATGTCAACAACTTAAGAATAAGCGGCACTATTTACAAATATCAAACATTATATTCGTGCAAATTGCG
>CADASG010000090.1 GCA_902790475.1 uncultured Ruminococcus sp.
AGAAGGCTTTCCGTTCATCGCCAAACGTTAGGCTATATCGAATACCGCCTAACATAAAGGTAACCGTCTGCCGTGTAAATCCTCCGTCGCGCCTTTAGGGCGCGCCACCTCCTTTGACAAAGGAGGCTTTGGTGCGGAAACAAAAGTTGTGTTCCTGTCCGAGTGTCGATAGGATAAGAACGTTATGCTCAACACACTCGGTCGCACACATGGGTGCGACCCTACGTCGTTAAGGAAAACGACGACTGTGTAAACGTCGTTTCCATTGCCCTCACTGCTTCCGATATTTCTATTGTGGCTCGCGAAACACTAACGTTACCAATATACCCGACGTTAAGTACGCGAACTAAAAAACGCGTGGAGAAATCTCCTTCGTCGACGCAGCATTGTTCCCTATCAAGGAGATTTCTCGGCTATTCGCTGCGCGAATTCGGCTTACGCCGACCGCTCGAAATGACATGTATAGGAAACGTTGTTTCCATTGCCATCACAACTTCCCGTTGATGGATTCTATCTCGCGAAACGCCGACGTTACCGTTAAACCCGAGGTTAAGTGCGCGAGCTAAAAGACTCACAGCTTCTGATATTTCTATTCTATCTCGCGAAACGCCGACGTTACCAATACACCCGACGTTAAGTACGCGAACTAAAAAACGCGAACTAAATTAATCGAAGTTTTTTTCGTCGTAGCCGAAGTTTTGGACGAGGCGTGCGCGGTTGCGCCAGTCCTCTTTTACTTTGATCCAGGTTTGCAGGAAAACCTTGCAGTCGAAAAACCGCTCGATATCCTGACGGGCGTAGGTGCTGATTTTTTTGAGCATGGAGCCGTTTTTGCCGATCAATATGCGCTTGTGTGTCTCTCGCTCGCAGTAGATGGTCGCCTCTATGTCCAGAATACCGTTGGGACGCGTCTTCATTTTTTCGATAACTACGGCGGTGCCGTGAGGTATCTCCTTGTCGCAGAGACGAAGTATCTTCTCGCGGATGATCTCAGCGACGATCACGCGTTCCGGCTGGTCGGTGAGGGTGTCCTCCTCAAAGAAATGTCCGCCCTCGGTCGCGTGCTTTTTCAGCTCGTCCAAAAGCTCGTCCAGTCCGCTTCCGTCCTGAGCGCTGACCGGTACCACCGCGTCAAAGTCGTACAGCTCGGAATAGGTGAGGATCTGCTTCATCAGCACCTCTTTTTCCCTGAGCATGTCTATTTTGTTGATCGCCAGTATCGCAGGCATATCCATTGACTTAAAGCGCTCGATCAGTGTCAGATCGGCAGGGGAGGGTTCCTTGCCTGCTTCCGTTACGAGCATGCAGCAGTCTACGCCGCCGACTGATTCGCTGACGGAGCGTACCATGTACTTGCCTAAAGAGTTCTTCGGTTTGTGCATACCGGGTGTGTCAAAAAACACAAGCTGGTACTCTCCCTGAGTCAGCACTCCCGTAATGCGGTTGCGCGTGGTCTGCGGCTTGGCGGATACGATTGCTATCTTCTGACCCAAAAGCCGGTTGAGTATTGAGCTTTTGCCCACGTTGGGCTTGCCTACGATCGCTATAAAGGCGGATTTGTCTTCCTGTCGGTTGTTCATAGTGATATTCTCCTGCTGTTTGAATTACGTTGTTTTTACTTGGATTTGCGGACTGCGGACAATGAAAAAGAGGCAAACGCGAGGCTGCCTCTCAGTTGTTTTTTCTTTGGCTTATCCGGTAGAGGATCCCTGCAGGACCTTTCCATACAAACAGCACCGCCGGAACAGCGGAAGCTGCAAGAGCTGCGAATGCGAGGGGATTGGAGGTCAAAAACGCAAAGAATCTGCCTATGACCTCCGCGTTGAGGAAAAAGACGCACGCTACCGCCGCCGCTCCTCCGGCGATCGCCAAAACCGCCCCTGCGGCTATATCCTTTGCTATGCGGATGATCGGATGATAGTCGGTTGTGATAAGATCGCACACCTTTTCGATGGCGGTGTTGACCAGCTCTGAGGAGATCACAAGTCCTACGAGCACAAAAAGCAGCGCCAGCCGTTCGGCGGAAAAGCCGCAGATGAATGCAGTGATTATGACGTAAATTGCCGCGACGATGTGAAACCGCAGATGAGCTTCGGTGCAGATTGCCGTGAGGATGCCCCTGAACGCGAAGCCAAAGCTTCTGATCTGCTTTTTCATTAGATCTTATCGGGAATGTATGCTGCTGAAGCAGGCAGTCCGAGCTGCTCCATGACCAGCTCCTCTTTTTCGCGCATACGCACCTTTTCAAGCTTCTCGGCGTGGTCGTAGCCCAGAAGATGGAGCACGCTGTGCGCGGTCAGGTATCCGACCTCGCGCTGGAAGGAGTGACCGTAAAGCTCAGCCTGATCGCGTGCCTTTTCAACGGAGATAACCACATCGCCCAAAATTTTAGCGCCGGTTTCCATGTCGGTGTCGTATACGCCGTTTTCACCCATAGGGAAGGACAACACGTCGGTTTCGATATCCTTGTCGCGGTACTGACGGTTCAGCTCCTTGATGCCGGCGTTGTCGGTAAATGTAACGCTGATTTCCGCGGGTCCCTCGAAGTGCTCGAGCTGAAGCACAGCGTTGCAGCAGCGGCGCACGAGCATACGGATACCCGTGGGGATCTTGACTGTTTTTTGTTGATTCGTAATAATGACTCTGATTTTGTCAGCCATACAAACACCTCTTATAATCAATATACAATATTAAGTGAATTTATGTTATCGGGGTTATCATGATTTCCCCTCGAATTTTGCATATGCCTTGATGATATCCTGCACCAGCTTGTGGCGTACAACGTCTTTCGCGTCAAAGGTGCAGTGACCGATTCCCTCGATGTTTTTGAGTATCTTCACGCAGTCCTTCAAGCCGCTTTTAGCGCCGCGCGGCAGGTCGATTTGGGTTATGTCTCCCGTAATCACCATTTTTGAGTTGAAGCCCAGACGGGTCAGAAACATTTTCATCTGTTCGCCTGTAGTGTTCTGCGCCTCGTCGAGGATAATAAAGCTGTCGTCAAGGGTGCGTCCGCGCATATACGCCAGCGGAGCGACCTCGATATTTCCGCGTTCAACGTACTTTTGGTAGGTTTCTGCACCCAGCATGTCAAACAGCGCGTCGTACAGCGGACGGAGATACGGATCGACCTTGCTTTGAAGGTCGCCCGGAAGAAAGCCGAGCTTTTCGCCGGCTTCAACTGCGGGGCGCGTCAGGATAATGCGGTTGACCTGCTTGCTGCGGAACGCCGTGACCGCCATAGCCACAGCGAGATAGGTTTTGCCGGTTCCGGCAGGTCCGACGCCGATGGTGATGGTGTTTTGAGAAATCAAATTGCAGTAGCGCTTTTGTCCGATGGTCTTGGGCTTGATGGGCTTGCCCTTGGCGGTGATGCAGATGCAGTCGCCTGCCAGCTGCTCGATCTTGTCCTCGCTGCCTTCTTTTACCAGCGAAATGCAGTAGCGGATATTTTGCTCCGACAGCGCTTCTCCGCGGTTGATGAGCTGCAAAAGGCTGTCTATCACCATATGGGCTCGCATAACGTCCTCGGCTTCGCCCTCGATTTTCAGCTCGCTGTCACGGCAGGTCACCCTGACGGAGAACTCGCGCTCGATAAGCTTGATGTTTTGGTCAAAGCTGCCGAATAAAGCCACCGCGTTTTCCATTCTGTCAATACTGATAATGTGTTCCGTAGCGTATTACCCCTGTTTCTCCAGTATAAATTTATATCTATTATAACACAAAATTCATCAAAAAACTTGTAAAATTGCATTATTTTTCACAGAATAATAAATTTTGTGAAAAGTGTATATTTTGGACTTTGATTATATCGTTGGTTTGGTGATTATACCATGGATTTGTGCAATGTCAAGGAAGTTTTTGTGCGTAAACTCCGAATCAAAGCAAATCCCGCAATGCATTACTGCAAGATAGCATGGATATGCCGAGCAAGTTTTGCCGATGTATGAAAAGCTTTCTTTTGGGAACAGTTTCAACTACTTCAGAAAATCAGGTGACAGAAACCCTTACCGTGCAGGGGCGAACCTATGTGTTACACTGTTTTCAATATAATATAGGCAACACCGCACAATTCAAGGCGCACGGCTTGCTTGAATCTTATTCCGTCAGCTTGCCCAAAAAATCTCGGCAAGGCGACAGCCTTATGAATTATGCGGTATTGCCTATAGCACAAAGCTATATTCAATGATTTATCCCGAAAAAAGACTTGACAAATAGTCCGCTTTGCGTTATAATAGCGCAGGTGTAAAGAATTTTCCTTAACACAAGGAGCCGCGTGACATGGAGAAAAACATTGAGGTCTCGCTGCTGCTCGATTTTTACGGACAGCTTTTGTCTGATTCGGGCAGGGAGATGACCGACCTGTATTACAACGACGATTTGTCGCTGGCGGAAATCGCAGAGCAATGCGGTATCACCCGTCAGGGCGTGCGCGACAGGATCAAGCGCTGCGAAAAGCAGCTGTTCGGATATGAGCAGAAGCTGGGGCTTCTTTCACGCTTTCAGCAGCTTGAGCAGGGGCTTGCACGCATTTCCGACGCGGCAGGGGAAATCTACAGACAAACATCTGACGAAAACATCAGGGCGATCGCCCGTCAAATAGGGCAGAGCGCTGACAGTTTACGGGAATAGAGGTTCTTATGGCATTTGAAGGACTTGCAGATAAGCTAAGCAATGCGTTTAAAAAACTGAAAGGCAAGGGCAAGCTTAACGAAAATGACGTTAAGGAGGCTATGCGCGAGGTGCGCTTAGCGCTGCTCGAAGCCGACGTCAACTACAAGGTTGCCAAGGATTTTACCAACAAAGTCACCGAGCGCGCTGTGGGACAGGACGTTATGGAAAGTCTGACTCCGGCGCAGATGGTCATAAAAATAGTGGACGAGGAGCTCACCACGCTGATGGGCGGCGAAAACGAGAGGTTGGAGTTTGCTTCCAAGCCTCCCACCGTCATCATGATGTGCGGCTTGCAGGGCTCGGGTAAAACTACCCACTCGGCGAAGCTCGCTAAGATGCTCCGCGAAAAGCAAAACCGCCGTCCTCTGCTGGTCGCATGCGATGTTTACCGTCCCGCGGCGATCGAACAGCTAAAGGTCGTAGGCGCTCAGGCAGGCGTGCCCGTGTTTGATATGGGCAAGGACAACCCCGTTAAAATCGCCCGAAAAGCCATTGCGCACGCAAAGGACTACGGCAACGACGTTGTTATTTTGGATACGGCGGGACGTTTGCACATTGACGAAAAGCTGATGAACGAGCTTTCGGATATCAAGTCTGAGGTCGAGCCGAACGAGATACTGCTGGTCATCGACTCAATGACGGGTCAGGACGCGGTAAACGTAGCCAAGACCTTCAACGAAAAGCTCGAGGTGACGGGCGTTATCCTCACCAAGCTCGACGGCGACACCCGAGGCGGTGCGGCGCTGTCGGTCAAGGCAGTCACAGGCAAGCCCATCAAGTTTGCAGGTACGGGCGAAAAGCTCGGCGATCTGGAGGTTTTCCACCCTGACCGCATGGCGAGCCGTATCTTAGGAATGGGCGACGTGCTCACGCTGATCGAGGAAGCCGAAAGCAAGCTCGACCAAAAGAAGGCTGAGGAAATGGCGGAGAAGCTCATGCAGAACCGCATGGACTTCAACGACCTCAACGACCAGTTCAACCAGATCAAGAAGATGGGACCCCTCAAGGGTATCCTCTCCAAGATCCCGGGAGTCGGAAAGCAGCTCGAGGACGTAGACGTTGACGACCGCCAGATAGACTGGCTGCAGGCGATAATTTCGTCAATGACTCCGGAGGAGCGCAGCAATCCCGATATCATCAATCCCTCGCGCAAGCGCCGCATAGCCGCAGGCTCCGGCAGAAGCGTGGAGGAGGTCAATCGCCTGATCAAGCAGCTCCATCAGATGCAGAAGATGATAAAGCAGATGAAGGGCGGCAAGGGCAAAGGCAAAAAAGGCAAGCGCAAATACGGAAAAATGCTCCCCGGCTTAGGCGGAATGCCGCCGATGGAGGGCATGGACGGCAAGGACGGAAATCCGTTCGGATTGTAATTCATCCAATTTTGATTGGTGAAAATATATTGAAATTTTTATAGAGGTGTAAATTATGGCAGTAAAAATCAGATTAAGAAGAATGGGCTCCAAGAAGGCTCCCTATTACAGAGTTGTCGTAGCGGATTCAAGATATCCCAGAAACGGCCGTTTCATCGAAGAGATCGGCACCTACGATATCCTTAAAAAGCCCAGCGAGTTCAAGGTTGACGCGGAAGCAGTTAAGAAGTGGATCGCCAACGGCGCTCAGCCCACCGATACCGTTAAGGCGCTGCTCAAGAAGAACGGCGTAATCGACTAAGCGAAAGGAAAAACACTATGCAGGAATTACTCGCAATCATCGCAAAGGGTCTTGTTGACGACCCCGAGGCAGTTTCCGTTGACCGCGACGAGCCTGCCGAGGACGGCACGATCGTTTATCATATCCATGTGGCTGAGGACGACATGGGCAGGATCATCGGAAAGCAGGGCAGGATCGCCAAGGCTATCCGCACCATCGCCCGCAGCGCCGCTATCAGATGCGAAGAGAAAGTTATGGTCGAGATCGACTGATTGTTTTCATAGTAAGGGGTTGGCTCATTTTAGATTTTGAGCCAACCCCTTTGTGTTTTGCATTAATTTTCCATCTGCTTTCCCAAAAAGGCGGCGGCGCTTTGAGCAAGCTTGACTTCTGCGCCTGTGGGGATCTTGAGGTTTTCGCCGCTGAGCATGACCACCGCGCCCATCACGTCGCCCGAGGCGATGATGGGGTAGATGACCGCCGCGCAGCTTTGCACGCCCTCGATCGGCATAACGTCGCCGAGGCTTTGACGGGTTGCGGCGTAGCTTTTGCGGTTGCTCATGTAGCTGTCCAGGATCGGGCTGACCCTGCGCTCCAGAAACTCCCGTCGGCTGACGCCTGCCGCCGCAATCACATGGTCGGTGTCGCAAATCAGCGTAGGCATACCGCTTATCCGCGAGATAACGTCGGCATACTGAGAAGCGAACTCGCTGAGCTCTCCCACGGGCGAGTATTTCTTAAAAATAACCTCCCCGTCCGTAGCCGTGTAAATCTCCAACGGGTCGCCCTCGCGGATACGCAGGGTTCTGCGGATCTCCTTGGGGATAACGACGCGTCCGAGGTCGTCGATCCTTCTTACGATTCCGGTAGCTTTCATATCCAAATCTCCCTTGAATTTCATGATTTAGCAAATGCTTGCAAGGATAGTGTGTGATTTGGCAAAGCGATTATTCAGGATAGCTGAAAGGTGATTTTTGGAAAGATGTTTTTTTAGAATCAAAATTTTCAATTGGTTTTGAAAGGTTTGCGAGAAGGAAAGCAAGTGTGATCTTTGTTATCTGAATCGCATTTTTCTTTACCTCCACCGATGCGGCAGCTCTTTCTTCTCCATATACGGGAAGTTCTTGTCGAATTCATCTGCTGCTTTCATATAATTCTCATCGTGTATATCACACTTTAATCCCGGTTTTGTGTTTCGTGCGGGTTTACATGATAAATGTTGAACATCGGATCGTCCGATTTATATCCGTTTGCGTTGAGACATACATTGTCATTATGGACAACATATCAGTTTTCTGTTATGATAATAGCAGATTGAAAACGCGGAGGGAACGCTGTGCATTATGTGAAAGCAAAGGGGATCTTGTCCTCTCAAAACGGAATGAATCTTTATCGGGGCTGCACGCACGGATGTATTTACTGCGATTCAAGAAGCAGTTGTTATCGGATGGATCACACTTTTGAGGATATCGAGGTCAAGGAAAACGCGCTCGAATTGCTGGAAGACGCGCTGCGCCGCAAGAGAAAACGCTGTATGATCGGCACAGGTTCCATGAGCGATCCCTACATTCCGGCGGAGCTTGAAACAGAATACACACGCAAAGCATTGTTGATCATCGAGAAGTACGGCTGCGGCGTCGCGCTGCAAACCAAGTCCGACCGTGTGCTCAGAGATCTGGATATCCTGAAACGGATCAATGCAAAGACAAAAGCCGTTGTTCAGATGACGCTGACGACAGCGGATGAAAGCTTGTGCAGGATCATCGAGCCGAATGTCTGCACGACGAAAGACCGATTTGAGGCGCTGAAAATCTTGCGCGATAACGGTATTCCCACTGTCGTGTGGCTGTGTCCGATCCTGCCATATATCAACGATACTTGCGAGAACATCGAGGAGATATTAAATATGTGCGTTGAGGCTCAGGTGCGCGGTGTGATCTGCTTCGGTATGGGGCTGACGCTTCGCGACGGCAGCCGTGAGTATTTCTATCGTCAGCTTGACAGGCATTTTCCAGGATTGAAGGAGCGCTATATCAGGAAATACGGAGACCGCTACGAAGTCCCGAGTCCGCGCAGCTATGAGCTGATGAGACTGTTTCATCACACCTGCGAGCAGAACGGGATCATGCACGATAACGACGAGATCTTCGCTTATCTGCATCGCTTCGAAGAAAAGGAGCCGTTCGGACAGCTCAGCTTGTGGGAGCTTTAACTATTTAACTATCAGAGATGAAACCGGTATAAAAGAAAAACTCAGTGGACAGATCACGATGACTGTCCACTGAGTTTATTTATTATAACAAGTCCTGTCTCTCAAACGAATCAGTACTTAGCTTTATGTAAAAATCTGAATGATATTAGGTTCGCTTTTTCTTTTTCCGGTAAAAGACGAATCCATCCTCAACCTTTATGATAAGATAGCCCAATTTTTTGTAAAAAGCATTTGTCCGTTCATTCCAACATGGGGTATCCAGATCAAACTGAGCAGCACATGGGAAACTCTTTTCTATGCATTCCATCAGACGGATTCCGTAACCTTTTCTATGATAGATGCTGTCAATAAATATCCTGCCAATGTATACCCTTTTTTTAGTTTCATCCGGGAATATAATGGCTGCCCCGACCAAATCTATTTCTATCATTGCCTGATACAAATGTCCCTCCCGAGCCATTTGTTTATGCCATTCTACCGAATCAAATCCGGGCGGACAATCACCTTTTATTCCGCCGACATTTACATCTGTTTCAAAAGCTCTGATAGACATTTCCACGATTTTTTCTGCCTGATCTGCTTCTGCTTTGACGATATACATCTCATTTCTCCCAACTGTTTTAAGCTGTTCTTCCGGTGTAGATAAGATATCCTTCATAAACAGCCGCCGTTGTCGCGACTGCGCAGACAACTGCCGCGCTGTATCTCAAATCGATCCATGTCAGCGTCAACGGGAAAACGAACAGCAGTCCTCCTGTCACCTTGTTCATTGCGGAATGCACCGATATAAATTCTTTCTGTCGTATATATCCTGCTGCGATATTTGACGTCTTGATGAATGCGATGACGGCGATCCAAATGTACAGCCATATCGGTATGTTGAGTATCGGCAGCAGCTTGATAAGGCAGACCGCCGTAAACACGATATCCGCGATCGTATCCAGCCTTGAACCGAGCTTGCTGACGGTACCTGTTTTCCTCGCTACAGCGCCGTCGATCATATCGGAGATACCCCCGGCAATGTAGAGCACATAAAACGCCTGCGAGAATGCCGGGAAGAACCACAATGCGATGCTGAGCAATATTCTGAACGTTGTTATGATATTCGCCATTTTACTTCTTTATTGGATGCCGGATTACAGTTTTCAGCTTTTCCGGGGCGACTTTCCTTGCGTCATTCAGATATATTTCATGATGTAAACGCTGATCCGTGATATCCAAATCATAGCCCTGCGCTTCCATGTATTCGTGCATTATTTGAACAGTAGCAGGCTCATTATCATAAGCACCGATATGCATACACTGCACGCATAAGCCCTCATCATAGGTAAAAAACTCAACCTTAGAAAAATCGGTTTTCTTCTTCCTTGTCGCTTCTTCGATTGCCCAATCGAAATCCGCCCTTGTCACGAAATCGGGCAGACGGATGACGGATATCCATTGAAAGCTCTTGCCCCCTTCCCCGAATTGATAGACAGAAAAAAGTATGGTAAAATGGAATGGAAGCAAAAATAAAAGGAGAGAAAACCATGTCTAACAAAAAGGGAA
>CADASG010000091.1 GCA_902790475.1 uncultured Ruminococcus sp.
TCTCTTAACACGCAAACAAGCGACAGCTTTTCAGCCATCGCTTGTCTTAATTTCTTATTCTGTTTTATTCGGGTTTACCCCAACTATTGACAGAGAGCCGATTAATATTATATAAACGAACAGGGAGCCGAACGGCTCCCTGTTTGTTTATTAAAGATTTTAGGCAACACCGCACAATTCAAGGCGCCCGGCTTGCTTGAATCTTATTCCGTCAGCTTGCCCAAAAAATCTCGGCAAGGCGACAGCCTTACCTCATTTTATTTGTGCAACCTGACGAAAAATCTTACTGCGCAATCCGCACACCTGAATTATGCGGTATTGCCTTTATATTTGTACTATCAGTCTGTTTCTTCGTCCAGAGCGGTTTTCTGCGATACCAGTACCTTTTTGTTGTAGCAGGCAAAGGCGTCTTCGACCGTCTGCTTGTCGGGCTTGGGTGAGATCAGGCTTACGACGGGAACGATTATCAGTCCCGCGATCATTGCGAACGCGCCGCAGTTGATGGGCGACTGCAGGAACACGGGGAAGATGTCTCTCGCGAAGAGATTGACCAGCATGATTCCCGCACCGAAGATGAAGCTGACCCAGCAGGCGAGCTTAGTGGTCTTTTTCCAGTACAGACCGTAGAGGAACGGAGCGAGGAACGCGCCTGCGAGAGCGCCCCACGAAACGCCCATGAGCTGAGCGATGAACTTCACGCTTTCGTTGCTGCTCTTGACCTGATAGATCGCGATAAACGCGGAAATAGCGATGAATACAACGATGAATATGCGGATAATAAGAACCTGCTTTTTCTCGTTCATTTTCTTGATGATATTGTCCTTGAGCAGGTCGATGGTGAGCGTTGAGGAAGAAGCGATAACCAGCGAGGAAAGTGTGGACATTGACGCGGAAAGCACCAGGATAACCACAAGCGCCATCAGCAGGGAAGGAAGCTTTGAGTCCTGAAGCATCTGCGGAATGATTGCGTCAAAGCCCTCCTTGGCTACGTCAACGTTAAACAGTCTGCCGAAGCCTCCGAGGAAGTAGCAGCCGCCTGCCACGATGATAGCGAACGCGGTGGAGATGATAGTGCCTTTTTTGATGTCGCGCTCGTGCTTGATCGCGTAGAACTTCTGAACCATCTGAGGCAGACCCCAGGTGCCCAGAGAGGTCAGTATTACAACGCCGAGCAGTCCCAGCGGATCGGGACCGAAGAAGGAGTTGAAGATACCGGGAGTAGAGGACACGCTTTCGTCGGTAACCTTAGCCAGACCGTCAAGCGCTTCCATAAAGCCGCCCTGATTCATCAGCACAGCCGCGATCACCGCGATGATGCCGATGATCATGATAATGCCCTGGATAAAGTCGTTGATAGCGGTAGCCATATAGCCGCCGGCGATAACGTAAATTCCGGTCAGCACGCTCATTGCGATGATACACCAAACGTAGTCAACGTGGAACGCCATGCTGAACAGGCGTGAAAGACCGTTGTAAAGAGAAGCGGTGTAGGGGATCAGGAAAATAAAGGTGATGATCGAAGCACCGATTTTCAGTCCCTTGCTGTCAAAGCGTTTTCCGAAGAACTCGGGCATAGTCGAGGAGTTCAGGTGCTGGGTCATGATGCGCGTGCGTCGTCCGAGGATAACCCAGGCGAGCAGCGAGCCGACAGCGGCGTTTCCTATGCCTATCCATGTGGACGCAATGCCGAATTTCCAGCCAAACTGTCCTGCGTAGCCGATGAAGATTACTGCGGAAAAGTACGAGGTTCCGTAAGCGAATGCCGTCAGCCACGGACCTACGCTTCTTCCGCCAAGTACAAAGCCGCTTACGTTTGTTGCTTTTTTGCGGCAGTAAATGCCTACTCCTACCATCACGCCGAAAAACAGAAACAGCATGATGATTTTTGTTATCAAGTCAAAATCCAATTTTTTTACCCCCTAATAATTTTTTACTGTATTTTATTGGAAATTGCTGCTTTATAGGAAATCGCTCCCTTTAACCACGCCGTTTATGACGTTTTACGGATGATCCGGCTTTTCCAAAGACGTGACCGGGAGCGGCGGTTCGTATTACTGCAAACCGCTCAAATCAATTTCGTTCTGCTGTGCTACAACGCTTTCTCCGCAGTAGATCTTGCGAAGCACGGGCTTTTCGATTTTGCCCGTCGGGTTGCGCGGTACCTCTGCGAAGATGATCCTGCGCGGACGCTTGTAGCGCGGAAGAGCCATGCAGAAATCATTTACTTCGGTCTCGCTGAGGCTCATGCCGGGCTTGACCTCGATTACAGCCGCTGCGATCTCGCCCAAACGAGTGTCGGGCAGTCCGATGACCGCCACATCCTTTATAGCATTGTTGGCTCTCAGAAAGTCCTCTATCTGAACGGGATAAATGTTTTCGCCGCCGGAAATGATGACGTCCTTTTTGCGGTCAACAAGATAGATAAAGCCGTCGCTGTCTCGTTCAGCCATGTCGCCGGTATAAAGCCAGCCCTCGCTGTCCAACACTTCCTCGGTAGCCTTAGCGTCCTTGTAGTAGCATTTCATAACGCCGGGACCCTTGACCGCGAGCTCGCCGACTCCGTGGCTGACTTCCTTGCGGTTCTCGTCCACTATGCGCACCTGCCAGCCGTAGCCCGCGATGCCGATAGCGCCAACCTTGTGGGTGTTTTCAATGCCTAAGTGAACGCAGCCGGGGCCGATGGATTCGCTCAGACCGTAGTTGGTGTCGTAGTCGTGATGCGGAAAAACGGATTTCCAGCGCTGGATCAGACTGGGCGGTACGGGCTGCGCGCCTATATGCATCAGTCTCCACTGGCTGAGACGGTAGTCGTCGGGGTTGATTTTTCCGCTCTCGATTGCGTCCAGAATGTCCTGTGCCCACGGAACGAGCAGCCATACGATCGTGCAGCGCTCCTCGCTGACCGTGCGGATGATCCACTCGGGGCTGACTCCGCGCAGGATGACCGCCTTGCTTCCGGAGTACAGACTTCCGAACCAGTGCATCTTAGCGCCTGTGTGATACAGCGGCGGAATGCAGAGGAACACGTCGTCCTTGGTTTGGTGATGGTGAGCCTGCTCGACCTTCGCAGAGTGTGAAAGCGCCTTGTGTGCGTGCAAGATCGCCTTGGGGAAGCCTGTGGTTCCCGAAGAGAAGTAGATAGCGCCGTTGTCCTCGTCGGTGATATACACGCTCGGAGCGTGTGAGGAGCAGTACTCTATCAGTTTTTCGTAGCTGTCGGCAAAGCTCGGACAGTCGTCGCCTACATAGAAGCAGTTTTTCACCTTGGGGATCTTGTCGAGGATATTCTCGACTCGTCCGGTAAATTCGGGTCCGAACACCAGCGCGTCTGAATCGGACTTGTCCAGACAGTACGCGATCTCGTCGGCGGTGTAGCGGAAGTTGAGCGGCACAGCTACGGCGCCTGCTTTAAGGATACCAAAATAGATTGGCAGCCAGTCAAGGCAGTTCATCAGAAGTATGGCGACCTTGTCGCCCTTGTGGATACCTCTGGTAAGCAGAAGATTGGCAAAGCGGTTGGCTTTGACCTCAAACTCACCCCAGGTAAGCTGCTTGCGGAACGCTCCGCTGCGGTTTGATTCGATCAGGGAATACTCTCGCCAGGTAACGTGCGGAATACCCTTGACCTCGGGGTTGATTTCCACCAGAGCGATGTCATCTTTAAAATAGGTGGCATTTCTGGTGAGCAGTTCGGTAATCGGCATATGTAATTTCCTCCAAATAAAACGCCCCGAACGCACGTGCTTCAGGACGCATTTCAATGTATATAATATCTCATGTTTTCAGTCTTTTGTCAAGTAAATACAAATCCAATCACTATTCTTTGTAAGAATCATACAAGAAATCGCCGCTTTTTTAGTTTAAATTGCTACGCTTTAAATTGTAAAACTTTAAAGCACTAAAGTTAAGGAGGAAGCGGAACAAGGAAAGACCGAAATTATTTTTCGATATCGGAATAATGTCTAAGCGTGAATGTGACGTTTTTGTGACCGTTTTGTTAATTGTTATTAATGATTCATCAAAAGAAACCTCTTTTTAGTTTGATTTTTTTGTTAAAGTGAAGAAAATTAAAAATAATTACAATTATTTCCAAAAGGACTTGTAAAAAATATAAATTTATTATATAATGTAATTACTCAAATTATGAGTAAATAGAAAAGGAGGATTTCAAAATGAAAAAAACCACCAAATTCATCAGTCTTTTGCTCGCGGTTTTGATGGTATTATCCTGCTTTGCAGGTCTTACCTTCGCTTCTGTGACGGCTGCTGAAGAAGGTCAGCAGATCATTTACTTCGAGTTCCCGACCGACGGTTCTTGGGGTGATCCTAAGCAAGTTAACGTAAACAAATCCGGACTGGCAATGGTATATTGCTACGTTTACTCTGTTTACGGCAACGAGGAGCCGCTGACCAAGTATGCGTTCGGCGCAAAGAAGACCATGGCAACTCCCGTAAACGGAATGCCCGCAGATGGCAACACACTGTATTCCTTTGATCTTTCAAAGTACGGTACCATCGAAAACGGCGCGAGCTACGGTGTGATCTGGTCAACCACCAACCCCACCACCAACAAGACTTATCAGACAACAGATATCACTATGGACTACGCTTGTCTCGGCGATACTGTTTATGTAACAGAGAGCGTACCCACCAGAGAGAACTCCTCTGACTCTGATAAGAAGGACTTCTGCGCAGCGTGGAAGAATAACAAGGACAACGGTATCAAGGGCGGTATCACCTCCCTGAACAACCTGTTGGAAGGTTATTTCCCCACTTCTATGCCCAAGGCTAAGCCCTTGTCCGACGCGCTCAAGAAGTATCTCACCAACCCCACCAACAACCCCTTCTTCCAGTGGCAGCAGACCGAAACTTCTAAGAAGAAGAACGGCGGCTGGAATGAAAAGACAATCCAGGCTCTCGGCACCACAGCTCTTGACGTATACAATCAGTATATGATCGACAACGCCGAGAACATCGAAGGCGCTGAGGTTATCTATCCCGACGGCGTAAAGGACAAGACTCCTGTTCCTTACATCTCCTACGAGGGTTATAACGACAACGCTAAGCTCGTTACTCTTAAGATGGCTGCTCCCGAAGCTGTTGCAGCTGTTCTTAACCTTGAGTATCCCCCTGCTGAGCCCACGACCGCTCACGTTCATACTGCTGCAGCTCCCGTTAAGGAGAATGAAGTACCCGCAACCTGCAAGAAGGCAGGAAGCTATGACGAGGTAGTTAAGTGCTCAGAATGCGGCGAAGAGCTTTCCCGCACAACTAAGACTATCGCTAAGCTCGATCACACTCCCGCTGCTCCCGTTCAGGAGAACGTAGTAGACGCAACCTGCAAGAAGGCAGGCAGCTATGACGAGGTTGTTAAGTGTTCGGTATGCGGCGAAGAGCTTTCCCGTACAACTAAGACATCAGCTAAGCTCGATCATACTCCCGCTGCTCCCGTTAAGGAGAATGAAGTACCTGCGACCTGCAAGAAGGCAGGCAGCTATGACGAGGTCGTTAAGTGCTCAGTATGCGGCGATGAGATCTCCCGTACAGCTAAGACAATTGCTAAGCTCGACCACACCCCCGGCACTCCCGTACAGGAGAACGTTGTAGAGGCTGAATGCGAAAAGGGCGGCTCCTACGACGAGGTCACCTACTGCGAGGCTTGCAAGGATGAGATCAAGCGCGAAGCTAAGACCACTCCCGCTCTCGGTCACGACACCAAGAGCGTAGCAGAAGTTCCTGCTACCGAGACCACTGAAGGCGTTAAGGCTCACTTCGAGTGCAAGCGCTGCGGCAAGCTCTTCTCCGACGCTGCAGGCAAGAACGAGGTCACTGCAGAATCTCTGGTTATCCCCGTTATCGAGCCCACAACCGAGCCTGCTCCCGAGCTCACTTACAGCATTGCAGGTAACAACGCGGATATCTTCGGCGCAGAATGGGATGCTTCCAACATTTCCACCGACATGACA
>CADASG010000092.1 GCA_902790475.1 uncultured Ruminococcus sp.
GGTACTGCACTCAAACTATTGAACCGCCGTGTACGGAACCGTACGCACGGTGGTGTGAGAGGTCGGCTGCTCAATTAACGGGCAGCCTCCTACTCGATTCAACGACTGACATTAGGATTTGTACCAAAGACTACTTTTTAACATTAATATCTCAGCCTCCGCATATACTGATACGTAAATAGTAATGCGGAGGTATGTTTATGTTGACAGCGTTAAGCGTCAGGATCCCCGAGCAGCCGTCGGGGGTGCGGCGGCTGGCTCACAGGCTCAGAAGGGACAAGGTGAAGATCACGTTTCGGCGCGCACGAGGAGTTACCCTAAAGCACGTCACTTACATCAGCTACAGCGGTCAGGTCAGGCTCGAAAAGACCGACAGTGTGATCGGAATGCAGCGCTCGCGGCTGCTGTGCGCCGATAATTTGATTTTTCCGCACAACAGCGGCTACAGGCGTTTCAGCTCCCGTAGCTTTAAGCAGCGGCTGTGTACGAATACCGCGCTGGCTGTGCTCAAGGCGCTTCCGCCCGACGCAGCACTGCGTTTGGGGATAGCGGATATCTACGGCGGCTTCCCCGAATTCATGCTTAAAGCGCTGCGCTGCTGCGGCGACGTTACCGTGCTGACGCGCGGAGGAGAGGTCTACGCCGAAGCTCAGGAGCTTGCGCTCAATGAACTGGGAGCGTCGGCGGTGATAACCTCCCGTCCCGAGGATCTGCGCGGCTGCGATCTGGTCGTTGCTCCCGACAGCGGCTGTGTACTGCCCGATTTGGGAGAAAACACCGTTGTGCTTGCCGTGGAGCCGCCGTCACTGGAGCGAAGCGAGCAGTGGTACTATTCCTACAAGATACAGGTGCCGGGCGGCTTTGACGGGATAAAGCCCGAGGAGCTCGACGGCGAGTATTTTTGTTCGGCGCTGTACACTCTCGGCGAACAGTATGAGCTTGGCAGCATGGTGCCCGAAAGGGTAGAGGGAAGCGGCAGAACTCGCACCATAGAAACATTGTGTGCGTCACTTGACAACAGGCGGCAAAAATAATATAATAACATAGTATGCATTGAATTATCAATAACGAAAAGGAAGGATGTAATAAATGGCTGCAAAACCGACTATGCTCACAGCTGAAGGACTTAAAAATCTGGAAGAGGAGCTCGAATATTTACACAACGTCAAGCGTAAAGAGATAGCGGAGAAGATCAAAGTCGCGCGTTCCTACGGCGACCTTTCCGAGAACAGCGAATACGACGACGCTAAAAACGAACAGGCGATCATGGAGGCGAGGATCACCACTATCGAGGCGATCCTGAAAACAGCCGTGATCATTGACGAAAGCAACACAAACACCGAGCATGTTCACCTCACCTCAGTGGTTACGATCGAGATCCTTAACACCGGCAAGCAGTATCAATATAAGATCGTCGGCTCAGGCTCAAACGAAACCAACCCCAGAGAGGGCAAGATCTCCGATGAATCGCCCATCGGCAGAGCGCTTATGGAAAAGAGCGTCGGAGACGTCGTTGAGGTCGAAACCCCCGGCGGTACTATGAATATCAAGATTTTGGAAATCGGCAAGTAAAAGGCAGAGAGGATGTTAAACATGGAAAACAAGCTTGGGCAGACATACACAGGCGACGTGATCAAGGTTCGCCACGATAAGCTTGACGCGCTCAAGGAGGCAGGCAGAGATCCCTTTGTGATCACTACCAGCGCCAGAGATACCCTGACAGAGACCATTCAGCAAAACTTTGAGGAATACGAAAACAAAACCGTCTGCGTTGCAGGCAGGATCATGTCCAAGCGCGGCAAGGGCAAGGTAAGTTTTCTTGATCTGCATGATAAAACAGGCAAGATCCAGATTTTCGCAAAGTTTGACGATTTGGGCGAGGAAGAATACGGCTACCTCAAAAAGTGGGATATCGGCGACATCGCCGAGGTAACGGGCTTTGTGTTCAAGACCAAGATGGGCGAGGTATCCATTCACGCCACTGCGGTAAGACTGCTCTCTAAATCCCTCAAGCCTCTGCCCGAAAAGTACCACGGACTGACAAATACCGACCTGCGCTATCGTCAGCGCTATGTCGATCTGATAATGAATCCCGAAGTCAAGGACACCTTTGTAAAGCGTTCTCAGATCATCAGCAGCATTCGCCGCTACCTTGACGCGCAGGGCTTTATGGAGGTCGAGACCCCCATGCTCGTCGCCAATGCAGGCGGCGCTGCGGCTCGTCCCTTTGTAACGCATTTCAATGCTCTCGACGAGGATTTGAAGCTTCGCATTTCGCTTGAGTTGTACTTAAAGCGCCTGATCGTGGGCGGTCTGGAGCGCGTGTATGAGATCGGCAGAGTGTTCCGCAACGAGGGTGTTGACACCCGTCACAACCCCGAGTTCACCCTGATGGAGCTCTACCAGGCGTACACCGACTATCACGGCATGATGGATCTCACCGAAAACCTCTACCGCCACGTAGCTCAGGAGGTACTGGGCACTACCGTTATCAATTACAACGGTATCGAGATGGATCTGGGCAAGCCCTTTGAACGCATCACCATGATCGACGCGGTAAAGAAGTACTCCGGCGTTGACTTCAACGAGATCAACTCCGACGAGGAAGCCAAGGCGGTTGCCAAGGAGCACCACGTTGAGTTTGAGGACAGACATAAAAAGGGTGATATCCTCAGTCTTTTCTTCGAGGAATTCGCCGAGGAGCATATGATCCAGCCCACCTTTGTAATGGATCACCCCATTGAGATCTCGCCGCTCACCAAGAAAAAGCCCGAGGATCCCAACTACGTAGAGCGTTTTGAGTTCTTTATGAACGGCTGGGAGATGGCGAACGCCTATTCCGAGCTGAACGACCCGATCGACCAGCGCGAGCGTTTCAAGGCGCAGGAGGCGCTTCTCGCACAGGGAGACGAGGAGGCGAACACCACAGACGAGGACTTCCTCAATGCCCTCGAGATCGGTATGCCTCCCACAGGCGGCATCGGCTTCGGAATAGACCGCATGACCATGCTCCTAACCAACTCCGCCGCCATCCGCGACGTCCTCCTGTTCCCGACAATGAAGAGCTTGGATAAATAAGCGCGATATATAGCGGTATATCCGAACAAAAGCCACCGTATATTGTATTTGATTTAAGCCCTTAAGCCAATCTTAAGCCAATTCATGTAAAAGAATAAACAAAGATGTTGTTAAGCACAACAAGGGCGATACTCTGAGATATGAATATAGGACAGACATTCACATGGCGTGAGTGCCTGTCCTTTTTATTTAGCGGCTAGGTAATATCAGAACTTTGATATAAACAAGATAACTCGTCTTTAATCGCAATTCTTTGTGTGTATAAGCAAGTATAAGCTCTGCCTATTGCACCATAAAACAAGTGACATTGGGGACACTGGGATTTATCTTTTCCAAAAGAAAGAATATGAGAAGTCGCAATATCAGGATATGGATCAATATAGTAAATGTCTCTTATGCCCAATTGAAACGCCTTCTTGGAACATAGCACACAAGAACTTGCGGAAGTAAAAAGTTTTCCTCCTTGTATTCCTTCTCCACCATACTTTACAATTTGCAAAAAAGCATTTTCTTCCGCGTGAAGGGAACGTGTATGCACTTGATTCTTTTGACCTGTTATTTCTTCATATTCATCTTTAAAACAATATGAACAGAGACGTCCTTTTAGAGTAGGAAGATTGATTCTATCTTTGTATTTTTTGTGCATATGTTCAACGAACTCTTTATCTTCAATCTCAAAGGTGCTAAATGAATCACGATCTTTGTTAATTAAATAGTTTTCAGCATTTCTTAAGTTACATGGAACTTGTCCTTCAGCTACGCTGTTCCATCCAACAGCCTTAATGCTAAAATGTGAATCTGTAATCACAGCTCCGACCTGTCTTGAAAGGCAACCAGAGTTTAACTTAGCGTTATATGCAATTTGCATACATCGCTCTACACTTGTAGGAGTTATTAGTCCAGGATGTTTTATGAGTGTAATGTATTTTATTACAGACTCTGTAACAAAATACTTCTCTTTGGTTGGCTCATAAGGATTATATAAATATATGTCGGCCAATTGAACGCATGCACCAATATCTTGGTTGGTGAACTTTTTATCATCTTTAAGTTTTTTGGGGTATTCTTTGTTATCCAAAGCTTTTATTTGTTCACGACTCAGCTTTTCGCCTAATCTTTTAACTCGCTCCTCATCATCTGTGCTAACCGCAACTAAATAAAATGACGAATATCTGTCTTGAAAAAATGTGGCTTCATATGGGTTACGAATAGCATCCAAGCAAATAAATGTAGGATTTGATTTTTCTTTATTATGTGCTTGAACGGCTTTGATAAAATCGTTTGCTCTTTTTGCTATCGCAAACATATGTTTACCACTAAACTCATTATTTGAAAAAATGTTACCATGACTACGAATTCGATTACCAAATTCTTGCAAACAGTGAGCAAAAGTACTTACAGGAATTTTCTTCTCTTTTTCATTTTCAACAAAACATATATTATTGTTCATAACATCTCTAAATTGGTTCTGAAGATTACTTAGATTTGTTATCATTTCGTATGCAAGCTTTAATCCAACTTGATTTGTTCTATCTAAATCCTCATTGTCACTATATAGAGAAGTTATTTGTTTGTTGAGTTCTGAGTAATCTGAAGCTATATTTTTGTTTTGATCTTCTAACTCACTTTTTATCTTGTCAGACGAATCCTTTCCTACTATAGAAACTAGTTCTTTAAATAATTCATCATATTTAGCCTGAATAATAAAAGAAAAAATTATATCCGTCATGCTTATTCTGAAAAAAGGATTCCAGTGCTGTTTTATATAGTTATAAACTATTTGGTATTTTCTTTGCTCGTTTTTTTCAAAATCAGTAGTTTTAGGTTCACGAAGATTTAGTTTGCTAAATTCTTCAGCTCCTAAGATGTTTGAAACAGTGGTACATCCTGCTCCCGTTCGTCCAGTTAGACCTATAATAATGAACTTTTCACGTTCTGCATATATGTTTCTAATTGCTTCATCTGTTTTCATGATTTCCTCCCGATAAACCCAAAATAACCTCCAAATCCAAGCATATAAGTTGCCATCGCAACAGCTAAATCCTCGGAATCAATATTCTGTTTTTCAGCCAAGGCTTTGAGCTCGTCAATAACCGTATCATGCGGAACGATGGAACCCTCCAGTTCCTTAACTGCTTTTTCAATAACGGAAGGCAACACCATACACATTTGATAAAAAGCATCCTCTTGTCCTGTCACCAAAGCGTAAAATCGGTCGATACTAACCCTGCGTATCAGCTTATGTCCTACCTTCCTTTTGTCAACCGTAGTTTCCCACTTTATATTCTGAGAGCGCTGAGCAATTGCTTCTACCAAGAAACAAGCGCAGTCATCATCGTTCAAAAGCTGATTCTGCATTTTAATAAACGTCTTGCCCGACGAGGCGGAGTTCATGGTGTTGTGCTTGTTCTTCATCTCAACATAAACAGTATGAACTACGCTGCCGTCAGGCAAAGTAATTCCGTCGGGATTTTGATAAATAACGTCCCAGCCGCCCTCTTTACCGTTGTCAGGAACATGGCATTTATCAAAGTAATTAAAAATTCGCTGGTGAAAATAGCCTATATCATTGTTGTTGGATTTATCTCGTTGCCGGAAAATCTCATTGCTGACGATTTGCTCCCAAGTCGCCTGATAAACCGTTTTATCAAAAATCAACTTTATCGGGTCAATAATGTTTTTGTTGAACCTCTTTAAGTCAAAGGATTCCAGCTTTTCGCCGTACTTCCCGATAGTGGCTTTTACGTGATTGCTAAAATCTTCCTCACTGATAAAACTTAAATTCCACATCATATTTCCTCCAAAGCCTTTTTGATTTGTTTTGCGATATCATAAGCCAAATTGACAGGTACAG
>CADASG010000093.1 GCA_902790475.1 uncultured Ruminococcus sp.
GATGTCCTACGCTTGCGTAGCCGGTCAGGTGATCGCACAGCAGGACAAGGTGACGCTGTCTACAGCATATCCCGACGTTGCCTTTATCAGTGACAAAGAAGCTATACAATCATTTGTTATGTTCGCAAACTTCCAGCAGAGCGATCTGGCTGTTGAATTTGATGAGAACTCCCATACCTTTACCATGCCCAACAGCTCGAGCGTTGTGTTTGATTATGCGGATAAAATGATATTATTCAGCGACTACACTACATTTACAACGCCAAACGGCTGTGTTCCGTTCAACCCCTACGGCAGAACAATGCCTGCCTCGTGTACGTTGTTTCAAACGCAGCCTTCCACACAGTACTTCGGCGGCGACCCCTGTGTGCTTACCTTTGATTATAACGAGGTACCCATGCTGCAGAAGAACGGCGATTTCCTGATCCCGATGCAAACCTTCTGCGATTTCTTTATGAATTCACTCAACTACTTTGTTCAATACAACGGCGAAGCAACCTATATGATACCCTTTAACGCCGAAAAAAATTACCCGGAATTCTGGCAGTTATATGTCGATAATACAGAAAAGACGGAGCAGATCTCCAATGCGCTGGCACAGGTGAATTACTATGAGCTGTGTAATATTCTCGAGGCGCGGTACGGGCTGCGCAAGGCGCACGATATCGACAGCTTTGACGCATACTTCAAGCGCAGAGGACTAAAGAGTGAATTCCTGTCCGGCAACGTAAAACGCATCGAAAACGCCAACATAACGATCGGCACCTTGCTGTTTGAGGACTTTCACAGCGGCTCAAACAGCACTTCACCGTTCTTTGACGGTTCAGAGGATTCGCTCGATCCGGTCCACAGTCCCATTTATGATAGCCGCAAAGAAGCGGACAAAGCAATTGAGGACAAGCGTACATCTGTGCTCGGCGAAAACCCCGCGCCGTATGAGCGTCGCGGCGATACGGTATTTATCACCTTTGATGAATTTATATTCTCGGACATCAACCGGTATTATCAGGATGGCTTTGAGCCGACAGCGAATCCCAAGGATACGATTGAATTGTTTGCCTATGCGCTCAAGCGCCTCCAAAATGAGGATAGCGACGCGAAAAACGTAGTGGTGGACATAGCCTGCAACGGCGGCGGAATGGCTGTTGCCTGCGGATTCACGATGGATGCCCTGATCGGCAAATGTATCATCTGTATGCAGAATCCCAACACCTCGGCTCTGACCCAAAATGTTATGAAATATGATCTGAACCTTGACGGCTCTATCGATGGAAACGATCTTTCCGTCAAAGAATTGGGCAAAAACGTAGCTGTCGTAATTTCCGACAACTCTTTTTCCTGCGGCAATTTACTGCCCTGCTCTCTCAACTCGCTTGACCCCGAGGTACTGCTGCTCGGTCAGCAAAGCGGCGGCGGCTCCTGCAGTGTGGGATATATAAGTAACGCCATCGGTTCGATCATGCAGATATCCAGCGAAAATATGCTTGTCACTATGAAAAACGGCTATATCCGCGACATCGACAGCGGCGTAGCTCCTCATATTCCGCTGAGCGCTAATAAAATGTTTGATCGCGAATATATCGCCGGCAAGGTAAACGATTACTTTGGATAAACGTAGGGAGGATATTATGAACACAAAATCTAACGCTAACATACCCGATTATACTTCTTATCCCAAACTGTTTTCACCTTACTCCTGTCGTCGGGAGAGGGCTTTTCTATTTTGGAGAGTTCAATTTCGAGCAGTAAGCCGAGAAAAGTATTAATGCATTTAAGAAAGTCGAACGTCAAAGATTTTGTGTACTATCAGCCCGTCAAGATTACTTTTGACTCAAAGGAATACGCGGGCTGTTACTCGGATAATTTCAGGGTGAAGAAATGACAGTAGTTTGGGTTGTAAATGAAATTTTATCGGTGCACAATCCTTTTGTTGGAATGTGGCTATGATGTCAATTAAATGATTTACCGTTTGCGGGAGGTTTCATCACCTCTCGTATTTTTTTGTGCTAAAAGCAGAAAACCAAAAGAAATACATTTGCCGCCGAAACACTGTCGTGTTAAGCAATAGGGTGATTCTACGAGCGCACGTTGCAGGTGCAGACATCACAGAAATCAGCGAAACGGTAATTTTGAAAATTGAAAACGAGACAAGACAATTATTTCTATGTCCTTTTGTACTGATTTTTTTCGAATAAAGCCAAAATAATAAGAAAATTTTACAAATCATTATGCAGATGGAATAAAAATTGACAATCGGGATAGAAAAAGTATTAAAATAGTGCTATTATCTACAATATAAGAAATTGCAAGCACATTCATTGTTATCGTGTAATATATTTGGAGGTATTGAGTATTTGACATATAACGATGTAATTAACGATAAGGATAACCGCAGGCTTGAGATATCGCTGAAAAACGGCGGAAGAATAGTTGTGTATTGTCCTATGAAAGGAGTTCATATCTTTGCCTGCGATATAAGGTGCGGAATACAAGAGGAAGTAAAAAGACTGATAATGAATAATTTATCACGGGGTCACTTTATTCTTTCTGCCGTATGCTTATCGGGTACATACAAGCATAAGAAAGACAACTGCATCAAGGTGCTTAATCCTCGCGATGGAGTTGCAGAACGGAGATTAGACGATTATCCGTTTCTTGATGTTTCGTCTGATTATCTCGGCTTGGTAACTGTATTATATTTAGATAAAATGCCTAAGGGTGATAGTATTTATTCGCTTTTGAAAGATAAAGTGGGAAAATTGGGCTTGAATAAAGAAAAAAAGGATTCCCTGTTTTATTTCCGACAGTCAAACTTGACTCGCCGTGCGGTGGAGACCCTTTTAGGCATGTGCTTCTCAAACGAGAGTCAGGACATGATTTTGATAAAAGTGATTGAAGTTGGATTGCGTTATATAGATGATATCAGCACTTCAAATTCGGGAAGCCGCAGGTTAGTAAAAAAATCTCAGCTGAAAATTGCAGAGGAGATTATGAACTGTTTAACAAAACGCTATGACGAGCCATGGACAACCAAGTGTTTTGCTGAAAAATTTAAAATAAGCGGTACCACGCTTAATAAGTATTTTTTTAGCGTGTACGGTTACGAAATAAAGGAATATCAAATAAAAGTGCGTATGGAGCGTGCCAAGGAAATGCTGCGCGAAACCGATTACTCGATCGGAGAAATAGCTCAACGTGTCGGTTATGCTACACATACAAAATTCGGGACTATATTTAAGGATAGATACGGCGTAACACCGCGTGAGTTCCGCCGCAGATATTGTATTATGCATTTGGATAAGCAGGATAATAATTTTAACGGATAACGAATATTGTTTTTAAACTAATGAATGGAGGGAAATTACCATGTTAAAAAGCATATTCTCTTTTATGCTAATTGGTACATTATTGTTCAGCTCTAACCCGATTGAGAATATCGGGGGAAATAAAGCGACTGCGGATGAAGTTTCACAGTCGGTTGTGACGCTGGACGAGGTGTTTGTTTCCGAAACAGGAGTTCTGGCGGATGGCAAAAGCGGTGATTATGTCGGCATTCCGTCACAAGCTTTTGAACCGAGGCAAGCCTTTGACAACGTAACGGTTGACGCAGACAATGTCATCACTGACACAGAAGGCAACGAAATCGGCACGTATTCCGAGGAACTCACGGGAGAGGTCTCCGAAGAGGAGCTTGCCCGCCCGAGGAAGGCAATGCATATGCTTGCCGCAACAGGCTCGAGCGGTCAGGAAATCGAAATAAACGATATGCGTGCCGTCCTGCGTTCGGGCGCCGTGCTCAACAGCAACGGCGACTATGTGTGGACGGCGGAGAACAGCGATTCCGGTCACAGCTTCACCTATCGCATTTTCTACGCCTTTTCGGGAGTCGGTGAATATGCGGAGGATCAGATACATATCACGATTCCGAAGTCGATTTTGCGCGACAGGGACGGCAATTTCGCCGATAGCTACGAGCTGCCGATCCCCAAAGACACGGAGGACGATCTGACGGCCAGCAATCTGTTTGTCTACAAGGAGGACGAGGACGGTGAGAACCTCGTCATCTTCAACCGTCTCTCCTGCAGCGCCGCGCAGAGCGGATATATCGAAGTCAGCTATACGACAACTAAGCCGACTTTTGATTACGCCGACTATCTGTCAGAAGACGCACGCAACGACAATGGCGGATCCGATCCGTTCCAAGCGACAATCGTGATTGATAACGGTTCGGCTCATTGCTCCGGCGAAACACAGAAGGTTCCCGTATACATCGACACCACCGCCACATTGAGGAAAGTCGAAAAATTGAATCCCTACTCGGCATATACCGCATGGAACGACGCGTGGGGCAACACGGTCAAGCCCGAAAATCCCAACGACTATGAGTATCTGATCTGGACAATCGATACGGAGGCAGACGCTACCCAGCCATACAATCTTACGTTCAGCGACACCTTCAATGAGATTGACGCGATGCTGTTAGGCTACAGGGACAGTGGGGCGGACGAAAAAACCTATCAGCCCTCTCTCACGATCACGAATTCACGTTCCGAGTATATGACCGTATATGTGCTGACGGCGCACAAAAAATCCACCTATGACGCGCTTCTTGAGCAAAACGGTCGCTATTCGCTGAACAATTCCGTTTCTGTCACGTTACAGCCCGCCGACAACGTCGATTCCCCATCCACCCTCACGAGCCGCGCGGCATATTATAAGCAAGCTCCGCGTTTTGAGCATCCGAGCGGTCACTTCTATTCCACAAAGAACGGCTATGATGTCTCGGATAGATATGTGCGGAACTCTGACTATATCCGCGATTATTCGCTGCTGGAGTTCAATGAGCATGACAACGCGACGATCGGCAATCTGAAATATTATACCGACGTATACGGCTACGCCTATCCGTGGACGCTGCCCGACGGCGTCACCCTCGATCAGGCAGCTGACGACCCCGGCAGATACTACGGTAAGAATCCGGTCACCTATACGCTCAGCGACAACACCTTCTATCTCAAAGAAATCTCCAATGAGGAATACAGCGAAAAGCTGACAGCCAACGACTATGAGTTTGAGAAGCTTACCCTGTATTACTACACCATGAAGGCGACGTATAACGAAGAGTCAAAGGACTTCGATACGCAGAGCTCCATCTCTCCGCACGACGTGATTGACGTCTACGCCGAAGTCGGCGGCAACGGAGAATATATCAAGATTGCGGATTACACGCCCTACACCGGGCAGTACGACTTTACCGACGCCGCAGAGGACATCGTCGACACGAAAAAAACAGGCGGCACGAACCTTTTCTTCCGTGGAAACGTCACGGGCTTCTGTCTTGAGACCACTAACGCCCACTGGTACACCTTGCTTGGCGCATATCCCTATGTAAAGCTGAAGCATTCCGATACGGTGGACAAATATGCACGCTCCGCCATCGGCGAAAACAGCGTATCGAAGCTCTGCCTGAAAAACACCTCCGCCTCGAAGATCAGTCAGTCAAGCAGCACCATCATCAGCTTCACGCGCAGCGCCGATGACTACATTACGGGAAAGAACAAGAGCAGCTTGCTGGAAAAATCTTTCGTGGGCGCCACCAACAGTGACAAGAAAAGGGAATATACCGTTACATGGAACGTCTCCATGTCCGAGAGCTACCGCGACAACGAGAGCACTTATCCCATTCCTCAGCAGTCGGGCGTTTTCTGTATACAAGAAGGATTCTCTGTCGGTCTATGCCGGCAGCACAAAGCTGGAAAACTGGAAATATACCGTCACCGTGGATGATAACTACCGTGATTCGGGGCGGACGATGCTGAAAATCGCGATCAATGAGAGCGCGGACAGCTACCGCTTCGTCTACTCCACCGTTCATCCGTGGGAAGCGATCGCCGACTACGGCACAACGCTTTTGAACACTGTCGCCTATGAAACGGGCAACAGCAGCATCACCAAAGGCAAAACCTCCTCTCAGACGCAGGAGATCACCGAGTCGGAGCTGATGAAGGATCTTGACCAGTCGGGCGACAGCAAACGCTTTCTGTATACAGAGCACGCCCACGACGCGTCGCTGCTGGTAGCCACCAATCTCGGACTTGAGAAGAAGGTGCGCGGCACTGATGATACAAGCTATTCGCAGTCCGCGGTCACTTATAATGATAACAATTACTATTACAACGTCCGCTTCGCGACCGACGACCACTCCAAGGCGTCAAAGCTGATTGCCTTCGACTCGCTTGAGAACTACG
>CADASG010000094.1 GCA_902790475.1 uncultured Ruminococcus sp.
AACGGTAACTTCACTAACCCGCGCAATATGCGAAACCGATTCTATCGCATACTCGATGCAATAGGGTTACCGCACAAGGGGTTGCACGCGTTCAGGCACCCGTATGTCAAGCTAAAAACAAAAAAATTTGAAGATTTTTATTACGAAAGCCGACGAACAGATTTTACTCTGCCGCCGGCTTTAGCTTTATGGTTAGTTAGGTGCCAGAAAGTCATTGCAAATGTAATCTATCTCAATACGATTGTCCTTGAAGATATATACACGGCTTATCAGGCGGTCAGAAAGTGACTGTGTCAGGCTCTTTGCGTCGGAAAGTTCCCGAGCGGTAGCCTGCTGCTTTTGTCTTAACTCGTAATCAGCCTCGGCTTGCTTGGTTCGCGCTGAAATAGCGGTATAGGCGTTCTTGGCGTTTACAACCTCTGCGTCGAGACTGTCCTTTTGTGCCTTGTAGGCATCAAGGTCGATTTCATCAAAAACATACTGCTCATATAGCATACGCTTTTTATCGCGCAATGATTGCAGCTTGCTCTCATATTCAACCTGTTGCATAGTTTGCACGGTTACGTTATCCTTGTCGGCGTCAATTCCCAGCACAGGAAGTAATTGCGCGCGCAGCGTGTCAAATATTACTTTTTCTAAATCAGCAGCCTTTATCTGCAACCCATAACAAGGCAGATTCCCTGATACCTCTGAATGGCGGCAATAGAACACGGCGTTTTTTCCCTTGCGGGACATCGCATGGTCGCAATAGCCGCAAAACACCTTGCCTTTTAAGGGATAATGATGAATTTGTTTGTTTGGCTGTGAAAAATGGCGCAGTGCTTTATTTGCTCGGTTATACAAGTCAATACTGACTATCGCTTCATGGTGATTTGGTATCTTGATCCACTTGCTTTCGTCTTTCATACGAGAGTGTGAACCGCCAATTTCCGTTATCTCGCGTTTGCCGATAATATAGGTGCCGGTATATCTTTCATCACGAATGATACGCAGAATAGTTGAGGTCACCCACACGCCGCCCGTTCGCCGTATATCGTGAATCGGTCTGCCTTTTGCGGCTCGATATTCGCCCGGTGTGGGGATTTTTTCTTCATACAGCTTACGGCCTATATCTGTAGCAGAAATGCCCTTAGAGGCCAATGTGAAGATTGTACGCACAACATCGGCAGCAACTCCGTCCGGCTCCATACGTCCGTCTGCGCTTTTACCATAACCGTAGGGACAGATCACACTCTGATATTCACCGCGGCGCATTTTAGCGTATTTGGCACTTCGGGTTTTCATCGACATATCGCGGCTGTAACACTCGCTGATAAGATATTTGAAAGCTACGTCAATTCCGCCTGTGTCGCCTTTATAGTTCTGCGTGTCAAAATCGTCGCTGACAGAAATAAACCGCGTATGATACAGTGGAAATACACGCTCAATGAAAAATCCCGTCTCAATGCTGTTTCGCCCAAAACGCGAAAGGTCTTTGACAATAATACAATCTATTTTTCCCGATTGTACCAGCGCCAAAAGCTCCTGAACAGCAGGACGTTCAAAATTCATACCTGTGTGTCCGTTATCAACAAACTCCATTAGCTCACCGCCGTTATATTCAGACAGCGACAAAGCCTTTTCACGAAGAATAAGGCGCTGATTGGAAATGCTCAGGCTGTCGGTCTTGGAATCCTCAACGGAAAGACGGATATACAAAGCTATATTATAATCGCTCATTCTGTCACCACCTTTGCGTAGTCCGTTTGAAAGCGAAAGACTATGGTGAGTTCCTTATCGTGATTAACCTCAATACGTTCAATCAGTCTGTCAATCAGTTCTGCCGTCAAGGTGTGATTACTTTCGAGCGTCAACGCGTCGTTGTGCATATCCTGATAAAGCGAAAGCTGTTTATCGAACTCCACAATTCTGTTATTCAGGGCTGTTATTTCAGCGGTTAATTGCTCAACGCGCTGTTCGTAGCCCTCTTTCATGGAAAAGTAGTCCTCACTTGACAAAAGCCCCTGAACAACGTCCTCGTATAAGCCTCGAATAAGGCGCTGACTATTGGCAAGATCCTGACGCTTTAATGAAAGCTGTGTTTGAATTTCCGCACGTTCCGTTTGCTGCGTCATTTCTGCTTTGAGCGTCGGCAAAGAATCACTCAACGCAACAGAAAGCTCTTTTTCCATAATAGCTATAACGGACGGAATCAACTCGTCCTCGCGAATACTGACGCCCGGGCAGGAACCGTGAGCAATACGGTTGTTTGTAATACAATAAAAACGATACACATCCGCTCTTGTTATGCGTCTCTTACACATACGATTTAGGTGTTTGCCGCAATGAGCGCAGAAGATTTTACCCTTGAATATATTTGGCGTATATTCGTTGACGGGCTTTTCTTTACATTCCCTGCGAGATTGAAGTCGAATACGCTGCACTTCGTCAAATATATCATGACTGATAATTGCCTCGTGTGTATTACGGACAGTTATATAATTATCAGTGTCAGCTCTGAGCTGTGTATGATCTACTGTCTTTGTCCTGCCCTGAACCAAATCGCCCGTATATACAGGGCTATCCAAAATCCGCAATATGGTTCGGGTTTGCCATTTGCCGTTGCCAATCAAATTTTGATGTTTCAGCTCTCCCGTAGCCTGCTTATAGTGGCTGGGTGTTGCAATTCCCGCGTCGTTTAATCTGCGCGTTATCTCCGAAATGGCGACGTTATTATACGCCCATTGAAATATCTGACGGACAGCTTTCGCCGGTTCTTCGTCAATAATCAGCTTGTGGCAGTTGTCGGGAGCTTTTTTGTAACCGTAAGGAGCACGACCGCCGACAAACTCTCCGTCACGCATAGCCTGACGCTGCTGAGCTTTAATCTTTTTGCCAATATCCAACGCATAAGCTTCGTTAATCATATTTTTGAGCGGAAGCATAATGCCGCCGTGAATATTATCGGGATTGGCTGTGTCAAACTGATCCGTCACCGCAATAAAACGAATATTGCGGGTGAAAAAATACTGTTCAATATAGTAGCTTGTATCAATGAAATTTCTTCCGAGACGCGAGAGATCCTTTACAATAACGCAGTCGATTTGTCCTGCCTCTATATCCGAGAGCATACGCTGAAAGGAAGGGCGGTTAAAGTTGGTTCCCGATAAGCCGTTGTCAATATAGGTATCATAAACCTTAAACTCCGGCTTGTCAGCAAGGTAATCATTGAGAACAAGCTGTTGATTTTCAATCGAATTGCCCCGGTGACTGTTATCTTCAACCGAGAGACGCACATACATAGCTGTACGGATATACATAGCAGCCTGTGCTGTCGGCTTAGAAGCGATATTTTTTCTGCTTTTTCTTGCCATATTAACTTGCCTTCCTTTCCGCGCTCTGCGCTTGTTTCATTTGCTCAGCGAGACGCTG
Source organism: uncultured Ruminococcus sp. (assembly GCA_902790475.1). Classification (GTDB taxonomy): domain Bacteria; phylum Bacillota; class Clostridia; order Oscillospirales; family Acutalibacteraceae; genus Ruminococcoides. Next base: position 3,412 of record CADASG010000094.1, read on the forward strand.
CGCCTTAAAATATTCGTCCTGATAATTAAACTCGATTTGCAGTTCGTCCTTGCTTAAAATACGGATACTGCGTATCAGCTGTAAAACGGCCTTGCGGTCAATTTCTTCCATTTGGGAGAATTTCATAAAATGATTGATCCAACGGTTGCGCTCGCTCCGGTTTTCCAAAACGTCTGTGAGCTTTTCATTCCAGCCGTTGATTGCCGCCTGCATGGATTCTATATCAGCGTTATATTTACGTTTATAAGATAAAAATTCTTCCTTTGTCAGCATTCCGTTGACAAGGTTTTCATACAGCTTGGATTTATAGCTCTCTGTCTTTTCAAGCTGCTTTTCACAGCTCTTGATATGCCCGGCGTATTCACGCGCCAGCTCACGGTTGATACGCTCGTGACTGATACTTGAAAGCAAAAGGTCGAGCGAGGCAATATTATCAATATGTCCCTTGACCGCCGTTTGTACGCACTCTGTCAAATCGCTTTCTTTTACCATAACGCCGTTAGAACAGCCGTGTTTTTTACCCGTAGGGCAGAAGTAATATACATACTCTTTTCCTTTGTAACGGTTGATTTTTCGAGTCATACGACCGCCGCAACATCCGCAGATAAGCATACCTGAAAACAGATATACCGTTTTTTCTTTGGGCGAGGTGCGGGTATCGATTCCGCGTATGCGCTGAACAAGGTCAAAGTCGTGTTTGCTGATAATTGCCTCGTGCGCGTTCTCATAACGTACCCATTCAGATGACGGTTTATTTTCAAGTGCTTTCAGTTTGAAATGCGGTGTGGATTGCTTTCCCTGAACAAGCATACCTGTGTAGGTTTCGTCTTGTAAAATGCGAATCACGGTAGTCGCGGACCAGCCGCAGTCCTTGCGGTCAGTATATCCGCCCTTTGCGTGAGGGAGACCGTTGTTGCGCTTATACGCTAACGGTGAGAGAATCCCCATACGGTTTAGCTCGTTTGCAATGTTAAGGGCACTATAACCGTCAAGACGTTTTCTGAAAATAGCGCGCACTACATCGGCGGCATAAGGATCAATCTCTAAACTCTTGTGCTGTTCGCCGGTTTTGAAATAACCGTAAACAGGAAAGGCACCGACAAAATCACCGTTGCGCCGCTTTACGTCAAGTGCGCTGCGCGTCTTAACGGAAATGTCGCGGCAATACGCTTCATTCATAATGTTTTTGACAGAAACGGTCAAATCGTCAGCGGCGTCATTTACAGTGTCAACATTATCGTTAATCGCGATAAAACGCACGCCATAGGCAGGAAACACGCGGCGCATATAGCGTCCCGTTTCGATGTACTCACGTCCGAGACGCGATAGGTCCTTAACGATAACGCAGTTTGCTTCACCACGTTTAATCATATCCATCATTTCCTGAAATGCGGGACGGTCAAAGAGAACGCCACTGTAACCGTCGTCAATCTTTTCAGCGACAGCCTCAATCTCTGAGTGCTTATCAATGAAATCATCGATTAGTCGCCGCTGGTTCGCTACGCTATCGCTCTCAACGGTCTTGTCGTTCGTATAGGACAAGCGTATGTATTTGATTGCCTTGTAAACTTCCAAAATAAAAACTCCTTTCATTGCAGAAAAATTCCCGCAATTCAAGGAGTGTGGTTGTCGTTATTCAATTCCTTTTCCGTCAATTATTATACATCGAAATATTGAAAATGTCAGCCCCTATTTTCGGGAATTTTGAAAATCAGCGAATAATACCTTTGATACAGTCCTCAATCGTGCCGCCGTTTGCCGCGAAGCTCGCGCGCACAGTAAATTTTCCGCATTTGAAATGATAGGGATTTTTAATCTGCCGTACAAATTCCGCGACGCGTTCCTCACGCGGTAATTTCTTATCTACCGCTACGTCTCGAATATCAACTAATGTCGGTTGTGCCGGTTCTTTTCTGATTTCTATATTTTGCATAGTAAGCTCCTTTCGCTGTGAATTATTCAAAACCACATGAATAAGCCGAGCCTGCTATAATACAAGCTCGGCTCATGGTATCTGATTTCGATTTTGTCGCCGTATTTGCCACGCGCCCCGGCAGCGTTCGTTTGACCGAACAGGGATTGTTACAGGCTGCGGAGAGCCAATCCGCAACATAGCCCTGCTTGTACCGCCACGTCGCCGCCGCAGCGCGTACAGAAGGTGCTCCCCCTCAAATCTGTGGGAGGTCGTGAGAAAGTACCATTATCATCCGCACCGTCCTCGCTCCTTGCCGGCCATGGCAAATTTAATAAGTTGCGTTAATCGCTCGGGCAAGCCGGTTCATCACCTCGTAGGC
>CADASG010000095.1 GCA_902790475.1 uncultured Ruminococcus sp.
GTTGCAGTCATCGGCGTATCTCACAAACTTATGCCCTCTGCTTTCAAGCAGTCGGTCAAATGCCGTGAGATAAATGTTGCTCAGCAGCGGTGAGAGATTGCCGCCTTGCGGCGTTCCCTCCCTCGTCGGACTTACCAAGCCGTGTTCCAATACGCCGCTCTTTAAGAACTTGTGTATCAGCTTCACAACTCGCTCATCCTTGATTCGCTCTCTTAACATACCTATCAGAATCGCGTGATTCACGGTGTCGAAATACTTTGGGCTCTCGGCACTGCCGTATTATTCATATAATGGTAATTACTTTGATTGGATTGGAAGTTCGCTTCAAAAGCCTCGGGACTCATCGTAGTGTTCTGGTCGAGCATATCCTTGTAAGCGTCGATGCTGTAGCCGTTGCCCATCGGCATTACCGCGAGGTCGGTGATAGCCTCGTTGACATTTGTTGTGGTCTTGTAGCCCATCACGGTCACGGTGCTGTTGGACTTATTGAGGTTGCCGTCTACGGGGGTATAGCCTCGTGCTGACAGCCAGTTTTTCGCCTCCTGCTCATTGTTGCCGTAGGCGATCTTCATTTCCTTGATGTAGACCTTGTTGTTTCCGGCGTTGACCGCCTGTGCCGCTGACGCTGCCAGCGTTGAACCCGAAACGAGTGTCGTAACCGAAAGCACAGCGGCAATAATTCCGGTTGATAATTTCATTTCTGTTCCTCCTTTTCTGAAAACTATCGTTTCTTTTGCCTGATGTTTCCGTATTTATATATCGTATCCGGACTCTGACTGACTCCCGCTCCGCTTTTCACCGAACCGTTTTCATGCTTGACAAACATGTAGATACGGTGGTCGCTCATGTGCCAGCTGCCGACCTTTGGAACAACATAGGTGTTGAAATCGCAGTGGCGCAGGTCTCCGTTGGGATAGGTGTTATAGTCGCGTGTGCTGAGCACATATTCCCAGTGAGCAGGCAAATTGGTTACGCCTGCAATGTAACTTGTTCCCTCCGTGTAGGTCACGGATGGCAGGAAATAGAGGAACTTGCCGCTTGAGGGCATGGTGATCGACTTCTTTTCCTTTGGGGCTTCCCTGTTTATTCCTACAAAATAATCTGTGGAAAGGTTGCACGCGCTGCCTCCCGCAAAGGTATTGGCAGGCTCCCAGCCCTTTGGAGCGGAGCGGGAATTCAGGATTCGTATAGACTGGATCGGCGAACCTAAGCTCTCATATCTTGTTGTCCATACCGCCAGCTTCGACGACGGTATCACGCTCGCGCATCCGTAGGTGCCCTGTCCGTACCCCGCGTTTTTCAGGTCTGTTGAGGAAATGCGAATATCCCTCAGCGCCATGTGGGGATCACCTGTGAGCGTATAGCCGAGGTAGGCGAAGCCTGAGGACGCAAGGTTCTCTTCAATGACCTTGTACCCTGCCTCTTCCTTTTCGAGAGCGGTGATAGCGCCCTGCTTGGTTTCGGCATAAGCGATCTTGATGTCATGGATATAGGTTCCGTTGCCCTTTTGGGTTTCTCCGGTATTCACGTCGGCAGGTTCGCCTGTCACAAAGAGGAAGAAATCCTTGGCTTTTTCGCCTGCGCGCGCTCCGTTGTTGAGGTTCTCGGCGGATCTTAAGCCCATTCTGGATACGGGACGATAACCTGCCGGAGCCAGCGAGGAGTCGGTGGAGCTTTTAAACATGTTGCCGTCTTCGTCAACCTTGATGGGAGTTCCGCCCGAGTGTGACTTGGTGTAGTAAAGGTTGACCCATAAATCCGTTTCGGGATCGCTGCTGCCGATCGTGAGCGCCGAGGAGATCACGGGGATGAACTTGGCGTTCATCTTGGCGAGCATCCTTTCAAAGAAGGTCAGGTCGCAGCTGTCGCTGAGAACATAATCGCTAAACGGAAGCCGACGTAGCTGCTTCTGTCGGGGCAGGTGTCGATGATGTCGAGTACGGCTCCGCTGTTGACCTTGATGACCTCGCCGTCTGACTTGAGATCATTGAGGTTCCTGCGGATGATATAACCGCCAAGGTCGATCTTGACCTTTTTGTTGTTGCCCAATATCAGTCTGCTGTCGAGCAGCCATGTGCTTGTGAGCTGGATCAAGCCGACTCCGCGGGATTCCTGCGCCGCTTTCCATGCGCTCCTGATATTGTCGTAGTTTTTCCAGCTGTAGGTTCCGTTGCTGTCAGCAACTGCTACTCGCGCAAAACCCGTTTCGCTGAAATTGAAAACCATATTGCCTGAACTGATGAACGGGTAGGACTGGGACTCCCTCTCCTGATTAAGAATAGTTTTGCCGTTCAGCTTGGCTTCCAGCCTGACCTTGTAATCCCTAAACGTTATTCCTCCGCCGAAATTTGGCTTCAAAATAAGCATGGTGGGAAGATTGTTGCCGATATCATAGGTATATGAGGTGGAGTCCTTTTCGTCGTCAAGATACTTTCTTTCAACCGTCCAGTTCTTGTATGTATTGCCTGCGCTGTCGCGAAGCTCGGCAGGGATACTGCCGCTGTTCCAGCCGCCTGCGTCGTTGGTGCAGGTGAGCTTGACATTCAGCTTGTTGGACGTGGTTTTTTCATCCGCCAGATTTAATGAATAAACGCCTCCGTCCGTCACTCCCGAGCCGCTGACCGTCAATTTGCCTCCTGAGCCGCTTCTTTTTTCGTTTATCACAAGATCGATGCCGTCTTTTACCAAAACAGTCAGTTCATCGTTTTGGAACGAACATTTATCCGAGCATACTATGTTCAGTATGACTGCGCTTTTTCCGCAGGCAACGATCGTGGGAGTGTTTTTGTTTGCCTTGAACACCGAAGAAGGGTCTGTGATATTCAGCGTAAACTCAACAGGCTCGGTGTTGTTATTATAGAAAACAAGCGGATTTTTCATTTTGTCCGCGTTTTGGGCTGAGATCTTATAGGGTTCATTTGCGGCGTGTACCTCCGCCTCTCTCTTGCTGTCGATATACGCCGTGCTTGAGGTTCCCGAGGTAAAGCCCTCGGGGGTAAATACAATGCCGTCCTCAACAATCAGACCGCCGTTATCCTTCCCTGCTTCGTCTGAGGTATATTTGCCTTTGCCGACCTCAGTTTCCACAGAGATTACTTTTGAGGCTTTATCTCTGATTTCCTCGCTGTTGAGCTCCAACGGAAGCAGGCTGTTCAGTCCTGCGAACGCCTGTCCGTTATTTTTGATCTGCGCCTTATTATCGGTTTTGATCAGATTGACCCTCACCTTATTTCTGTTGTCCGTGCGGACATCAACCAGAGGCACTTCCTTGGAAAAGCTCAGGGTGTTTTTTCCGCTGTAGAACAGATTGATAACAGCGTCGTTTTTACCTGTAACGATAATGGGAGAGGAATCGGTTGTCGAGGTAAAGCTTGCTGCGCTGAGCAATATGCTGAACTCCGACTCGTGCGTTTTTCTGACGCCCGTATCTATCAGAAGCATGGAATCCTTTGTCAAACTGCCCTTGAGCGTCAGCAGTGAACTGTATTTTATAGCCGGGGTCGTTTTGGACATATACGCCGTATCAAAGGTGCCGCGTGCGGCGACGCCTCCGTAGTACCAGTAAAGCTTGCGCTGCGTTTGGGTCACTCCCTCGGGGTTCATAAACACGCTGCCGCCGGTAAGGTTGAAGGTGCCCTCCTCCTTCTTTGTAATACTGCCGCTGCTGTAGGTGTAAAACTCACCGGACTCGGTCTTTGTCGTGCTTGACACCTTTCCGGAGTAGGGACCGCAGCTCACCGCCTAGAGCCGTGTCGCGCTGTTTTTCATAAAGACTTACGCTTTTGCATCCGTCTTTTTCGGAATCCATCCAATCCTTAAATTCGTTGGGAGGCGCAATGGCGCTGTCTGCTGTCATCGTACCGGAGAGCGCCGCCGTTAAAAACGGGATAGTCAGAAGCATAATCAATATGCTTTTGAGTCCCTTGCCGCGCTTGCCTTTGCCGTTCTCCTTTGTTTCGTTCTCCCTTGCTTCGTCCTTCACTGCCTGAACGTTCTCCTTCGGAGCTTCGTTTCCTTGTACGGCTGCTGCCTTGGCGAGCTTGTTTTTGCGTAAATAAAGGAATATCACAACGCCTGCCAAAGCTGCGACAACCGCTCCTATCAAAATAAAGCTGTGGTTTTTTGAATCCTGAAAAACACTGGAAACACTGACTTCGTTGTGCTTTTCTTCTTCCTCAACGATTTTATTTACCGCTTCGATCAAATCGAGGCTTTCCTGCGGAAGCCCTTCCTTTTTCGTCAGCACCAAAAGCGGGATCCGCGTGGAAGAATCTTGCGCCGAATCCTTTGTGCTTACCGACGCGGGGTCGGCAGTCGTCTAGGTCGCGGCGGTCGTACCCTGCTGCGCTTTGGCGTTGGGGTCAGTCAGAACAACCGGAAGCATAGTGTAGATCGTGTTGTCCTTTTCAAGAGCGGTGTAAAGCTCTTCGCTTTTGGCATATATGGAGGTCAAATCCATTTGCGAGCCGTAATATCCACGCAGCCAAACGGACATCGGACAGTCGCTGAGCGCGGCGTCCTCACCCACGCGCGCGTCGATGATCGGATTGCCTGCCTTGCCGTCTGTCGTGGTATACAGAACGTATCCCTTCTTCTCGCCTGCACCTCACGATACAAACCTTGGGAGTCGCTTTTGAGTTCGTCGGTAACTACGCCTCGGTGGACTTTCACCACAGAGCATTAACCTGTGCGCCGGCTTTTGATTTTACGGAGTCTCTGATAACTCATGTAGTGCGTAAGACAGTGTTGTGATGATTCGGGAGTTTGCTGAGCAGGGAGTTGTGGGGTGTTGACTTAGTAAAAATCTTCGTCAAAAAGGAAATCAGCCCAATAATACTGGCTCATATACTCGTTTTGATAGGCGTTTACCGCTCCTGCGTCGAGCTCCTTGAAACGGTAGTAATCGCAGTCGAGCACATCGGGATTTACGGCAAGCGCGTTATAGCTTCGCTCGACCGCTTTTTCAGCGCCGACGGCTTTTAGGCTTTTGATTAGAGCATGTATAAGCTGCTGAACGTAATTCTGCTGTTTTTTATCGAAAGGAGCGTCCTCGAACAGAGCCGCGGCAATTTCCCTCGTCGTGCAGGAGCTTCCCTGACGGTGTACAAGATACGCAAAAATCTCTTTGGAGCGGCTTCTTTCAAATCGCATATGACTGCCGTCCGGAAGAAACATATCGAAGTTGCCGAAGCATTGTACGCGCAAAAGCGCGTCTTTTTTCGGAACGATCGGAAAGCGCAGGTCGCAAAGCTCGCGCTCCACCTTTTCTTTTGTAACCGGCTTCATAATATATCCGCTGGCGTGGAGCTCCATAGCGTCGCCCGCGTATTCCGAAAAGCCCGTAACAAATATTATGTTCATTTTGGGGTTTACGGCTTTCAGCTCTTTAGCGAGTTCCACACCTGTCATTTCGCTCATATGGATGTCGAGAAAGGCTATATCACAGCTGTTTTCCTTAGCGTCCCCAAGAAGCTCGTCGGGATATTCAAACGCTGTAATATCCGCATCGGGCTTAAGGCAACACCGCGAAGATCCCGGGCTTATGTGAGACATGGAATCGTCAGCGGTTCCCCCTTAGATCTCACTGAGCATTTGCGCGGGGTTATCTGCCGCCTTTACCTTGCCGAATGCCTTGATGATAACTCCGTTTTCATCTATCAGGTAGGTGGTGCGCACCACGCCCATGCTGACCTTGCCGTAGTTCTTCTTCTCCTTCCACACGTCGTAAGCCTGAATGACCTCTTTTTCAACATCGGAAAGCAGCGTGAACGGCAAGCCGTATTTTTCCTCAAAGCGCTTGTGAGAGGCGACGGAATCCTTGCTGACTCCGAGCACTACAGCACCCTTTTCGCGGAACTGCGGATACAGCTCGCCAAACGAGCAAGCCTGCTTGGTGCAGCCCGGTGTATTGTCTCTCGGATAAAAATATAATACGACCTTCTGTCCTCTGTAATCCGCGAGGGAATGAAGCTCTCCGTTCTGATCGGGCAAAGTAAACTCAGGAGCCTGAGTACCGATTTCCAGCATAATAAAAACCTCCGTTTTTTATTTTCAGGCAATACCGCATAATTCAGGTGTGCGGATTGCGCAGTAAGATTTTTCGTCAGGTTGTACAAATAAATTGAGGTAAGGCTGTCGCCTTGCCGAGAAAGCTGACGGAATAATATTCAAGCAAGCCGTGCGCCTTGAATTGTGCGGTGTTGCCTTCAGTATATCACTTCACCAACAAAAAATCAACGGGGCTGCCGCAATGACAGCCCCGTTAGTATTATCACACGTAGATCATTTCGCCTGCCGAACCGAAGCCCGAGGTATACTTAGCGATATATTTTTGGATGAAGGTCGCGTCCTTCACGGTTACACCGCCGTCGCCGCTTACATCTGCAAGCTTGGTTTGAAGCTCGGTCAGGCTCTCGAACTTAGCCGCCGCCTTTTGAATGAGCGTGGCGTCGTTGATATCGACCTTGCCGTCAAGATTTACGTCTCCCATGGTATACGGAGTTTTCTCCTCATAGGCGATCCACTTGCCGTCAGCCGTGTAGATCATTTTCTGACCGGGATTGATCCTGCCCGCGTCAAACTGCTGACCGCTGCCGTTGTTGAAAATCACGTTTCCGTAGCTTCCGTCGAGCTCGTACTGATAAGGCAGGACGTACTTGTATACTCCGTTTCCGAGCAGCTCAGCCTGTACTCCAGGCCATGCCTCGTTTTGCGCGGAGTCCCAAACATAAGCATAACACTGATTCCATGCGGGTCTTGCAGCCTGCTCCATGTAAACGACCGTGTTGTTCTGCTTTTCCCAGCCTGTGTAGGTCTCGGTAACGGAGGCTGTCTCGTTATCCTCAGCGTCATAGCCCCTGAGCGTTACCGCCGCCTTTTCCTTGTGTCCGAGGAAATCAAGAGAGATGATATCGCCGTATTTCGCCTCGCCCGAAGCGACGGTTTCTCCGTTCATCACGACTTCATAGGAGGCGTGATCGCAATTCTTTACATATGCCTTTACCGAAGCGCCTGTCAAAAGGCACCCTGTTTTTTCGGAAAGCGATACCGAAGGCTCCGAATAAGCCGCCTCTGAGTACGCCTTCCACTCGCCGCCTGCCGTATAGATCATCTGCTGACCTGCCTTTATCGAGCCTGCGTCGAATTGCTGTCCGCTGCCGTTGTTAAATATCACATTGCCGTTGCTGCCGTCCATTTCGTACTGATAAGGAAGCACATAGCGGAATAGACCCGTTTCGGTGCGTTCCATCTGAACGCCCGGCCAGCCTGCGTTCTCGGCGGTTCCCCAAACGTAAGCGTAGCACTTTTCCCAGCCCGGGCGTGCCTCAGGCTCCATATAAGCGATCGTGTTTTTCTGAGGAACCCATTTTGTGTATTCCCTTGTTACGGAAGCGAGCACCTCGCCGTTCGCGTCGTAGCCCGTCAGGGTCAGAACGGCTTTTTGCTTGTTCTCAATATTGTCGATAATGATCTTATCTCCTGAAACAACGTCGGTCTTGACCGCGTTTTCGGTATCGCCGTTTATCACCAGCTCGCTTTCCGCGCGGTCACAGCTGCGAACGGTAACTTCAACGGTAAGACTGTCAGTGAGGAAGTAGCCCGAGCCTGCCGAGAGGCTGACTGCCGGGCGGAAGCTCTCTTTGTCGTCCTCGCTGATCTCGCTGCGGTAAACGACCGCGACCTTGCCTGCCCTGACGGTTCCCGTAAGAACGCCGTCGCTGACCGTAAAGGCTCCTCCGTAGCATTGGTCGGTATATTCTCCGTCAGCCATTCTGCCGCCGTCGTCCATAGCGGTGTCGGCGCTGATCTCAACGTCCTCATCTCCGGCGTTGATGATCACCACGCCCTTGTTGCCGTCGCCGCGCTCGATCATAACAACCTGATCGTTGCCATCGATGGGATTGACTGCCTTCTGCGCACTGTCCCCCATCTCGTTGCGGAAGAAGTTGACCGCCGCGACCTGCGGATCCTTGTACATATCGCTTCCCTCGGGACCGATCTTATTGTCGCCCCAGGGGTTGTTTGCGGTGCTGTTGCTCGGTCTGTCAAAGAACAGCGGCGTGCCGTCCTTTCGCGCGGCGATCGCCGCCCAGCCTTGGATCACCTGCTGAGCCGAGGTAAGCTCCTCGTAGGATTTATCGTTGCAGTAATTGTCGTGAGACTCGACCCAGGTAACGGTTTGACCCGCCTTTGCTCCCTCGGGTAGTATTGCGTCGGTGATGAAGTCGGCGCCGAGGTTTTTGTTAGATATCGCGTCGCGGATGCGGAAACCGGTGTAGGAATTCGTAGTGTTCATTCTGTGCTCCGCGCCGTCCTTGTCGGTGAAGGTCTGGCTTTGATACGCATAAAGGCGGCTGCTGTCGTTATCGTCGTAGCCTGCGGAGTCCTTTTTGTAGGAGTGTCTGCCGCCCTCCTGAAGCACCTCACCGTACTGGAAACGGGAGCCGTTCTGCAAAACCGTCGGCCAGAAGTCGCCGGCGAAATCATTTCCGTATTTTTCGGAGGTGTCGTCGGGAAGCTCGATCAGCTTCGCGGCGTCATAGCGGAAGCCGTCCGCGCCGCTGTCAACGCAGTCCCTGAGGAAATTCAGCACATACTCCTGAACCGCCTTGTTCTGCGTGTTCAGCTCGTAAAGTCCGCTCAGATCGTACTGGGTCTCCTCATAACGGTCGGTTTCCGACCAGTTCTGCCCCTTTTCCCTTTCGTCGCCCATAGGATGAAAAGCGCCGCCGGGAAGGTTTTTTATGTTATCGGAAATCTTGTCATAATACGCTGTGGTGTGGTTTACAACGGTATCGACTATCACCTTGATGCCGTATGTGTGAGCAACGTCGCACATCGCCTTGAACTCGTCCTTGGTGCCAAACTGATAGTTGCCGATCTTGTAATCGGTGGGCTGATAGTGCCACCACCAGTTGTCGCCGCCGGAAATGCTCAGTGAGCCGTCGCCGCCGTTGTTCACCTCACATATCGGAGAGGTCTGGATCGCCGAAAAGCCTGCTGCCGCGATCTCGGGAATATTCTCACGGATGGTGTTGAAGTTCCAGCACCAGCAATGAAGGATCGCGCCGCCCTCAACGGTTTGCGAAAGCCCGTTTGAGGTCAGCTGTGTGTTTGGATCGTTTTCTGCAGCCATAACAGACAACCCTCCCGTGAACGTCTGCGCCGTCAGTACAGCGGCTGTAAGCGCCGCCGCACAGATTTTTTTGATGTTCTTTTTCATATGAGTGCCCCTTTCTGTGATTATGTTTGGTTAATCGTTTAACTTCATTCTACTCCTATACTTACAGCTTGTCAATAACTTTTTCAAAAAAACAAAAATTAGTGCAATTCATCTATTTTCTTTAACCGATTTTTAGTTAATAAGCCCAATGTTTTTGCAAATATATTTGGTAAATCGTTTAACAATAATCCTTCTGAATAAAAAAACAGCTCCTGTCCGGTCAAGGACAGGAGCCGTAGCATATTTTTGAGTTGATTTTTGTAACCTCAAACTATTCCGCATTGACCTTCGCGACCGAATCTCTCTCAACGAGCTTGACGGAAATCTGCTCGTTGACGGTCAGTTCGCGCTTTTCACGTATCATGGTAAACAGAAGCTCGCCGGCGCGGTGCGCCTTCATCTGAATATCCTGCGAGATCGTGGTCAGCTTGGGTGAGGACAAGGTACAAAGCGAAAGGTTGTCAAAGCCGATGACGGAGATATTCCCGGGAATGCTGAGTCCGCACTGGCGAATACCCTGAATGATCCCGCAGGCAGTGAGATCGGAGGTCACGGCAACCGCAGTATATTTTTTGGGTGAAAGCGCAATATCATTTCCTGCTATAATGCTGTTGCTCTCTACCGCGTCTACCTCAAAAATATCTTCGCCGCCTATATCCACGCCGTATTCACGGCAGGCGTCGCAAAATCCGCGGAAACGTTCCCAAATCACGCCCTCGGAGCCGAACGCAGGAGCGGCAAAGGCTATTTTGCGGTGGCCGTTGTTGAGCAGATGTCGCGCCGAAAGATATCCCCCGCGATAATCGTCTATGCCTACGCAAACCACACCCTCTTTGTCGCAGTAGGAATCAATAAACACCGCAGGGCATTTCAGGCTGTCGCGCAGATCGCCGATTTCCTCTGATGCCGCACCTGCGAAAATCGCGCCGTCTACATTCCACGAGGAAAGCATATGAACGATATCTCTGCACCTTTCAACGCATCGGATCATCAAACAATAGTCCTGCGCACGTACAAACTTCTCGACCTCAGCGATCAGCTCAGAGTAGTACGGGTTCGAGTTGAATGAAAAATACTCGCCGATGTACGGTATCACCATGCTGATGATTTTGCTCTCCTGAGTAGCAAGGCTGCGAGCCATCGCGTTCGGGGTATAGCCTGTTTCACTGATAATATCCTCAATTCTCTTTCTTGTCTCTGCGGAAACCTTGCGGTAGTTGCCGTTGATTACATTGGAAACCGAAGCGACGCTGACTCCTGCTCGCTCCGCGATCTGTTTAATGGTCATTCGCGTTTGATTCTCCTTTTATCCGCGATTGGTAAATCGTTTAACTACTATCAGTATACGACAAATCATTCCGTTTTGTCAATAGCGGACATATGGTTTTCCGCGTATTATGTAAAAAAACAGGCAGTGTACACCTGCGCTTCTCAATCAATTTCAGAGAAAACTATATACGCAAAACAAGCGACAGCATTTTTGCTGTCACTTGTAATTATTCTTTTATTCTGTTTTAATTAGGATATCTGTATCAATCACCAAAAAAGCCTTTATCGCTGTATGCACTCCATGTGAGATACATCTCTTTATAGTTCTCTTTTATGAATGCTCGGATTTTTGAAACTTCACGATCATTGAGGACACCGCGGTTTTCAACAGTAGTTTCTCCGTTGCTTAAAACAAAGAATTTTGCAGAGCTCGATTCTGTTAGCTTTTTATCGCTTGCGTGTACATGCATCGCTTCAATAATACAATGTGAGGTGAAATACAGATAGTAACCGCACACCATAAAAGAATAATACTTCGGCATCACTAATCCTCCAAAAAAGCCTTGTTCCGACGGTAATAATCTGAAACGATTTCCATTTCAATATCATCCATGCTGGATTCTATCACCGAATCATCATCCGCGAACACGCAAGCTGTGCCGCGTTCGAGATTTAAAACCTGAACGCCTGCCGGAATAAAAGTAAACGCATAACCATTGATGATCATTTTCGCGTTTTCCGCTATCTTCATCATATCAGTCATATCTGATACACACCTCTTTGATATTTCTTAAAAACTCATTTGGTTCTATACACAGATTTTTCAGTATTGGAATCAAATCTATGTATTCTTCTGTTTCGACACCGTTGTAAAGTGCCAAAACAACGATATAGCCATTATCCCATTTCAATACTTTGATATATTTGTCAAGACATTTTGGGGCTGTGAACCGGATTCTCTTTCCGGCATATTCAAAAGAAGTAAAGCAGTGGTCGTTTGACAAAACAGCTGTTGTACCCATGAATATCACCTCTGTATTATCATCATAATTCTTCCCTGTATTTCTTTGGTAAAAAACAAAAAACACCCTTTGGGTGCTTTTTTTCTGGAGCGGATGACGGGGCTCGAACCCGCTACCTCCACCTTGGCAAGGTGGCGCTCTACCAGATGAGCTACATCCGCATATTATTGGTGCCTCCGGACGGAATCGAACCATCGACACGGGGATTTTCAGTCCCCTGCTCTACCGACTGAGCTACAGAGGCAAATTTGGCGACCCGGAAC
>CADASG010000096.1 GCA_902790475.1 uncultured Ruminococcus sp.
GGAGGTTCGGTGATGTTCCAGGTACCGGTACCTGCGCTCTGCCCCCATACGGTCAGCGAACGTGCTCCGTTGACCGACATACCCTCCGGATTCGTAAAGGTCGCGCCGTCGCAGAGGATGAGGTTGACGCCGCCATGGACCTTGCCGTTGTTGCTGATGCGGTTGTTGTTGGTCACGCTGTCGACAACGGCATACCATCCGCTTTCCAGATCGGTCTCGTCGCCGACGATTCGTGTGGCGGTGACGGTCTTCTCTATCCCTTTCAGGTCGATATAAGTCACCTCGACCTTGCGAGAGGTTTTCTCGAGCGTTTCTGTTATATCAGAGGTATATGTGACGCCGTTCATAGTGACCGAAGCGGTATAGACGCGCTCGCCTTCGGTAGTGTATGTCGGCTCTGTCGTTGTTTCATAGGTGATCGCGTCTCCCTGAGCCGTTAAGGAGCACTCAAAGTCGCAGAAGGAGCAACGAAAGTCTGCCGTCGCGGAGTCGTGGCCGTCCCATGTCCATGTGGGATCTTCAAAAGAGTGCGCTTCATACGCCGCGCTGATCGTCACATCTGACAGAGGCATCGTAAAAGAAAAAAGAATGACTGTCACTGTAGTAGCTGACGTTGTGAGCCTCCGAATCCTTGACCGTGACGCCGACGAGATGCTTATCGTCAATGTCGTTGACGGTAACGGAGACCTTCTCTCCCGCGCGTGCTGACGCCGGAGCCTCTACCGCTCCTGCGGGTACGCCTTCATCTATGCTTATCTGATATTCGCCGCCTCGGAACACCGCGTTGATCGTCACGTTGTCGTCGGGCATAACAAAGCTGAAAGAATAATCGACTCCGATGATCTCGGTTTCCTCGCCGCCGTCGGTCGTAAAGCTGATGTATTCAAGGTCATAGCCAGATTCCTCATGGGGATATATCTTGACCGTTTGTCCCGCATATGCTTCAAAAGGCGCGTAGACATAGCCGCCGGCCATATCGGACATAGAGATCGTATGAAGCGGCTTTTGCGTCCACTTGGCGTACAGCGTAATATCCCCGGTCACGGGATCGTCAAAGTCGAACAAGGAGCCGTATTGATTGTCCGTATACCAGCCGTCGAAGGAATACCCGTCACGGAGAGGTACCGGTTCGTCGACCGTCGTATTTTTTTCGACGACCGCCTTGACCTCGTCTGACTGACCGTCCATCGTACCGCCGTCCAGACGGTAGGTAATGACCGCGCCGCGTTCTATGACGATGTGCTTGGTGTAATCGTAGTAAAAGGTGCCGTCGGGGCGCAGCGCAATCTCGGGGCTGTATGCGGTCACGAGCAGCGAGGGATCGACAAAGATATCGCGTCTGCCGGCGAAGATACCGTAGCTCTTCGCCTGCGCAGTGATCGAGCCGCCTGTTACAATGATATCCTTCGAGGCGTAAAACGCGTTGCCCTGCGAACCGGTGACGCTGAAATCTCCGTTGAGCGTCAGCGAGCCGAGACTGACATAAATGCCGTTCGAGAACATCTGTCCGGACGTCAGATCGCCGCTGCCGGTGACCGTCAGGTTCATCCTGTTGGAATAGATCATCGACCGCTGGTTGCTGTTGATACCGGGAAGCATCGTCACCCCATCAAGGTTCAGAACGCAGTTTTCGGGGTCGAAGCTGACCTTGCCGTCGCCGAGAACATTATTCATATTGGCGTCGGTCACCTGAACGCCGCCTACCCACAGCTGATAGGTATCTCCGTATTCGGCGGTGAGCGTCACGCTTTCATTCAGCTTGAAGGTGACGCCGGGAACGAAAACATCTGTTGTCGAGCCGATCGTCCCTCTCCAACCGGGCGCTTTTGGGCAGAGTATAGGTCTCTCCCTTGGAGAGATATACGTCGTCCATCGTGCCGCTGCCGTCGCCGGGGTCAAAGCTGACCTTGATCCGCTGATAGCCACAGAGCGTACAGCTCAGACCGGATGCGTCAAACTCATGCAAGCCCAGGTCTTGATCTACGGCGCAGTATTCGCAGGAGGTTCTGTGACAGTATTCGTCGACGATGGTGTAGTTGGTATGCGAAAAGCCGCACGGTCTGACCTCGGCAAACTTGCAGTTGCGGCAGACGTTCAGGCGGTTGTCCTTCGTTTGCAGCTGCGCGTCGTTATCATCACTTCCGGCGCTCACCATCATATCGTGTCCGAGTTCAAGGGTTCCGCTGTTGGAGCCGCCCTTGCCCTTGCCGATCGCGTTGGCAGAGGAGAGACCGCTCTTTGCGGTGACGATACCGCCGAAGATATTCACCTCGCCGCCGGAGCCGCCATGACCGCCGCCGATGCCCGCGCCGGATAGTTCTTCATCGCCGCTGAACAGATCGACCAGACCGGCGACCGATACCATCATTGCGTTAGCCGTGCGCTGATACTGGCTCCCCATCGGAGCATGGTCGAGATATCTTGTGACCATTTCCATCATTTCCGATGCGCTTTCATAGCTTGATGAGGCAGCGATCACATAACCGCCGGTGATGTTCACGATATGATTGCTGCCGTTCTTGCCGCCGCCGATGCCGGCGCCGCCTGCAACGGAAGCCGCGACCACAAAACCGTCGGAGATCTCTATATAGCCGCCGTCTTTTCCCATTCCGCCGCCGATACCGGCACCGTTGGCGCTCTGGGAGATCACCGTACCGCCGCTGATATAGATGGGACCGCCCTGTTCCGCTTCCTGACCTGCGCCGATACCGGCGCCTATTTTATTGCCGTAAGCGACGGCGTTGACTTCGCCGCCGTAGATGTAGATCGGACCGTTTTCGCTGCATCTGCCGCCGCCGATCGCCGCGCCGCCGTTATGGCTGCTTGCTTTGATGCTTCCGCCGTAGATCGCGATCGCGCCGGTCGACCGGTAGGCATCCATACCGCTGCCGATACAGGCTCCCGATTGGAAGGTTTCTATATCAAAGGTACCGCCGTAGATCGTGATACCTTCGCCGCTGCATTGGCTCGCTTCGCCTTTGTAGCCGCCGCCGATACCGGTGCTGGAGCCGAATCTCGCCTTGACCGTATAATTGCCGTCGTAAAAGATCAGTCGTCCGGCGGCGCCGAAGCCTCCGCCGCCGATGGCAGCGCCTCTGGTTTCTCTCTTGGTAGTGGCTTCAATATTGCCGCCGTGGAAGTTCATAGCGCCGCTGTTGCCGCTGTCGGCTCCGATCGCGGCTTCATTCTGATCGTCGTGCTCCGCAAAGCGCTCACAAAAGGCGATCAGCTTGCCGCTGCCCTCCTTCTGATCATAGACGTTCAGGGTGTCGTTTTCGCCGACCTCGAGACCTCTTTGGAAGTCCACCGTCGCGCCGTCGCCGAGGATGATATGCACCTCGCCGTCGGTGTGGACGCGCTTTTTGAAGGCAACATCGCTATTGACATAATACCAGCTGCCGCCCTGCAGGGTGCTGCCGTCGGCGACCGAGGACATGCTGATATACCCCTCGTCCGGCGTGCGGATGCGCTCTTTTGCGACGACCTTCTCACCGTCCCATGAGCGCTCTATATACGCCGCGACGGAATCGAAGAATTCTGCATATACCCTCACGTCGGAACCTGCCGGCATGACAAAGGAACTGTTGTTGATGATCTCAAGCTGCCTTGTGTCAGCGTCCCATTCGTATGTGGCGTACAGC
Source organism: uncultured Ruminococcus sp. (assembly GCA_902790475.1). Lineage (GTDB taxonomy): Bacteria > Bacillota > Clostridia > Oscillospirales > Acutalibacteraceae > Ruminococcoides. The sequence continues at coordinate 3,642 of CADASG010000096.1, forward strand.
TTATAACACGGCTTTGCGGAATTGGTCGGCGTTACCGTAACATTGACCGCGTCGCCCTTATACGCGCGAATGCGGTCGGCGGTAACGGTGCCGTCGGCGCTGCCGGAGACCTGAACGGAATGAAGCTCATCCACTTTGAAAGAAATACGCGCGTCCGACGGGGGCATGGTGAACACAGCCCTGACATTGCGGTAGGCGTCGAGTATTTCGAGTTCCGCTTCCGTGGTTTTCGTCTCGCCGTCCTGCAGATAGGTCATGGTCATGCCCGTCACATGATACGGATAGTCGTTGGATCCCAGGCGAGCCGTCACGCTGATCTGCGTACCCGACTGAACGGAATGACTTGTTCCCTCTGTGACGCTGCCGCCGATCTTGGTTTCGAGCGCAATATTTTCATCATAATCATTGGTCGGGCTCGGCTCAAAATTCTCGACCGTCAGCGTATACACGGCGCTCTCTGCGCCGACAGGAAACGGAACGATCGTGAACAGACTGACGATCATCAGCAATGACAGCAGTATGCTCATCGGTTTTTTCAACATTCGCATAATGTATACCTCCTGTTACAATATGTTTGCCCCTTAAAATATGGCAGCCAGCCATAAACATAGGGCATCTCGTTGCCTAAGCTGTTAGAATAGGAAGGAACGGTCTGACTTATACCTCCAAGGACTTAAACGTCCGTCTTTTAGTCAGTCAGCCATCCTCCTGTTCGCAGCGTTCGTTTGTTGTAGGTAGAAGCATCGGTATTCCGGACGTTCGTGTCATTAAACAGATAGAATCGGCGATGGGTAAAGGAAGGCATAGTCCGTTACAATCAACCGAAAAGAGGTTTAAGAAAATGAACGCAGCAGGAATTGATGTTTCCAATGGCAGAAGCACAGTATCAGTCTTACGTCCGTTTGGTGAGGTGGTAAAATTGCCGTTTAACGTCAAACATACACCTTCAGAACTTTCCAAACTGGCAGACGAATTACTGGCAATTGATGGTGAAACCCGCGTTGTCATGGAACATACAGGTCGCTATTATGAATCAATAGCTAAAATACTTCATGAAAAAGGCTTATTTGTTTGTGCCGTTAATCCCTTATTAATCAAGGAATATGGTGCCAATTCTTTACGCAAAGTAAAGACCGATAAGGCTGATTCACAAAAGATTGCGCGTTATGCCCTTGACAACTGGGCGGATTTGAGAGATTATACTCCTATGGATACAGTTAGATACAATCTAAAAACTCTCCACCGCCAGTTTCATCTTTCCTCAAAGCAGAAAACAGCCGCTAACAACAATCTGGTTGCGCTGACCGAGCAGGTATTCCCCGGAATCCGAAAATGCTTTGAAAGTCCTGTTCGCAAGGATGGAACTCAAAAGTGGGTGGATTTCATCACTACCTTTTGGCACGCCGATTGTGTAAGAAAACTCAGTTTGAAAGCTTTTACAGAGCGTTATCGCAAGTGGTGTAAGCGCAACGGATATTTGTTCAAACTCAGTAATGCCGAAGAGGTTTATGAGCTTTCTAAAAATGTTGTCGCTCTTGTTCCTAAAGACTCTGTTTCCAAAACTATTGTTCAGCAAGCCGCAAAGCAGTTGACGGCTATTTCCGGTTCTGTTGAAGCCTATCGTGCTGAAATGAACAACCTTGCATCACAACTCCCGGAATACGAAGTCGTCATGAACATGTATGGAGTCGGAGAATCTACCGGTCCGCAGCTCATGGCTGAGATTGGAGACGTGACGCGATTTGAACGCAAACAATCTTTAGTCGCGTTTGCAGGTGTTGACCCTGTCCCAAAAGATTCGGGTGACAAAACATCCAGAAGCAACAAGGCATCTAAACGCGGCTCGCCTTATCTAAGAAGAACTTTGTTCAACATTATGAGCGTTATCCTACAAAACGCTCCCGTAGATGAACCCGTCTATCAATTTCTTGATAAAAAGAGAGCCGAAGGAAAACCTTACTACGTTTATATGACTGCCGGAGCCAACAAGTTTCTGAAACGTTATTATGCTAAAGTAGTGGAACATCTCAACGTACTATGAAAAACTGAAACCGATTCTGCTCAGTCAAATACTGACTTAGGCGGCATTGCCGCCTTTATCTGCATACCAGCACTGTTGGCACAAGCTGTCAAGGACGCCGCAGGCGCGGCATCGCCGTTTATCCTTGACTGATTGGGACAACTGTGCTACCAGCCGAAGCCGCGTTTTTACGACGGCTTATTTGTCGTGTTTATCACCAATTATTTCTACCTACAGTATTTCTTCAAAAATTTTTCGTCAAGTTTTGATTTGAGGCTTGACTTTTTATTTGTAGGCTAATACTTATTAATTCGTTATCGTTATTATAGCATATTTTAGGAAATAATTTAGCATTGTGCAAAAAACAAAATAATATTTGCCATTTTTTGTATGCTTATATAAAAAGCCAGCGCCGGATTCGTGCGTTTTGACCACACGAGGCGTTCGTTCATACTATTCTCTGTTAGAAAGCAGAAGGCTGCTTTTCATGAAGAAAGGTAAAAAACGTTGCACGACTGCCCATAACCGTTAAAAGCGGACAATAGAAAAACCGCCCTGCCGACAGGGCGATTGAATTTTTATCACGCAAAGACTCACTCCGACAATCTGCCGTAAAGGCGTATGTGAAGCGTGTTATCAGCAGATTTTTGTACTGCATAGGCTTTGTCAGTATCGCGGTCAACTTTATGCTACCGCTTCAGAAGCTTGAAGATACTGATGATTTGATGAATCAGCCGCCGGAGGATGACTATTTGCTGTTTTCAACTTCCGAAAGCAACAAAAAACCAAATTAACACAAATAAGAACAAGCAAAAACGTCTGCCAAGTGACTATGACAATGATTTTGTATTATAGAGTATCAGCAAAAATACTCCCATATATTTGATTCATATACTCTACATTAATCTTAGATAGAATAATTTCTTGTCTTTCTTCTGCTGTAATATCTTTTAAGATGGGTATATTCCCTTTCTCCCTCCGTGATGACAGGTGGCACCTGCCACGATTTAGATGCAGTAACTCCTTGGCGGAAAAGTCGTTATTCAGACAATTAAATTTTTGTAATTTTCCAAAAAGAATATCAAAAAGATTGTGGTACAATAGCCCTTGTTTGATTGTACGGAGGTTTTGGAAATGGAAAACAAAAAGACCTGCGCTGACTGTATCAACCTCGGCAGAGAGGTGTACTGCATGAAGTGCAAGCGAATCAAAAACGGATATAAGGACTTATTTGTTGACGCGACGCCTGTTCAGGTAAAGCCGCCGATCACAAGAAAAAAGTAATCAGAAGCGGATGACATAGGTCATCCGCTTCTTTTCTATTTCCCTTTGAGCTTGTAGAGCAGACTGCTTTTGCCGCCCTTTTTACGGTAACGCTGCTCTGTTTCGATTAGCTTTGCCTTGCGTAAATCACGCAAAGCTCTGCGGACAGTTGACTGTGAGAGCTTCAGCTCCTTGGCAATAGTTGTGATGGACGGCCAGCATTCGCCGTCCTTGTTGGCTCTGTCATCAAGGTAGATATAGACGGAAACTGCCCTGTGCGGCAGGTCGGAACAGTACAGAAATTTAAGACGACTCACTTGGATTCACCTCTGCTTTTGGCGGATTCATTGTTTGTTCCTGAGTATGCGTTGCAC
>CADASG010000097.1 GCA_902790475.1 uncultured Ruminococcus sp.
GAGGAAAACCCCGAGTGCTTCGACCCCGCAGCATAAAAAGGGACTGAGGATGGAAAGCAGAAATGAACCAAATAATCATAAAAAACGCCATACAATGTAGCTTGACATATCTGCCTAACTTCTATGTTATCACTGATGATATCAGTCAAGCCAAGGATATAATCAGAAGAGCACTTAAAAAACTTTGCATAAGCGGGCAGATAATCACCGTTTTTATCAGAAATTTTGCCGGTGTTAATATGTCTAACTATTTTCTTCTCAATGCTCCCAATCGCATTGTTCTTGTTAATCTCATCAGAATTAAAGTTTTCTCTATTCTTGACCTCAACCAATCCGGCTTCATATAGGGCGGTCGCAAGTTTCTTAGGTGTATCAATCTTCTTGTCATCTGGGACACTGAGATTGTAGCGATCCATAAGCAAATATAGGCGATTTCCCAACTCAGACAGGTCATCACGATTTTTCAGAGCCATATCAGCGCCTCCAAAGATGTTTATATCTTTTTTGTGCAATAAAATAAATGAAATAGACATCAGAAGAGATATACATTTCTCTTTTTATATTGTATATTATACATGTACTCAGTTATTGAGTCAAGATTAAAATCTTATTCTACTGGAGGTAAAAAAATGAAAGAGAAAGATAATAACCGTTCATGGTTTAGCAGACACAAAAAATTAGTTATTATCGGTAGTACGGTTATTGCCGTATCAGCAGCTGTCGCAGCGTATCTCCTACTAAAGCCCGGTAATGCTACAGTTAAATTACTCGAAATACCCAAACCGGAGCTCCCTTTGCCAGAAGTATCTTCGATTGAAAACAAAACCGTTGATAACCTTGATTCAATTATTCAGAAAGTGATTGACGTGGAGAGTTATCTGCGCAATCTTCCCAAAGGGCAGAAGACATCTCCTGCAAAGGTGACAGAATCAATCAAAATGGGTATAAACCTTCCTCAAGGCAAAACTATTGTAGATGGCTATTCGTACTGCAAATATGTTGCCTGATGGTGGAAGAATAAAATAACAAAATGAAGGAGCTGACAAAATGAATTATTTAATTGCCAAAAATGACACGGAACTCGGCATGTGCCTGAGAATGCTGTATCCCGAGTTCAAGAAGGTTGAGGTTCAGCCTCACTTGAACAAAAAGAAAAAAATGGAATTCCATATTCCTGTTGACGTGGATGATGAGACCTTTGCACGATACAAAAATCGCCTTGAAACCTTAGTAAACTAAAAGAGATAGGAGGATATTATGAGTAGATATGCTATGTGCCCGAACTGCGGTCATAGAATGAGCAGAGATTTAGATATGTGGGGTAACTGGGACGGAGAAACCTATCGTTGTGATTGGTGCGCTGCCGAATACGATGAGGACGATGATGAAGCACTCGACGTTTATACGGCTGCCGAAATATGGGCTTCAAACGGAAAAGACGAGGACTATATGTTCGGATACTCAGAAGATGAGTTGGAAGCGGCACTATAATCCCCAATCGAGTAGGAGGCTGCCCATTAATTGAGCAGCCGACCTCTCACACCACCGTGCGTACGGTTCCGTACACGGCGGTTCAATAGTTTGAGTGCAGTACCTACCCGACGGATGCAAGGTATTCGTTTGTTAATGACCTGTGCAGAATATAACTATCGGCACGATTGCACATATCGCCTTATTGGCTGTTGCGATCGCCGCGACCGTCACTCAATCCGACTATTCTGTTCGCTGCCTGAAAAGCGTGAAACGAATCGCTTAAGCATTATTCTTCCATATTTTTATCTTTCGCTGTGCGTTTTTGGCGTATGGCTTGCTTTGGTGTACCTTATTAAGATTGTTTCTGATTTCTTTCGTTATTTATTACTTGAAATGTATTCGTTTTGCTCTTCTCTATGTTCTGTATGTATATGTCTGCGGACGAATGACGGAACCTCGCCGTTGAAGGTGTAGGTCGAGTTGCGCGGATCAAGAATATAAACGTCAAACGAATTCAGAATTTGAAAAGAAAAACCGAGGGCGTCAAGGATTTTTCTGACTGCTCACGGCTGTTCACAACTGATTCGGTTGTCTGTTGATGCCCCCTCACTACCTTGATGATTCTTCCGCTGTTTTCTTTTCAAACTTATTTTAGCATAGCCCAAAACAGAATTCAAAGATAGTCAAAGTCGGATTTTCTCGATGACTCTTGACAAAAGATCCGCTTGTTTATAGAATAGAATCAGAACAATTTTGGAGCGTTTATATGAGCTATATAGCTACTGTGACCGGCAAACATTTTTACTCTACGAAAATACAGTCTTTGGACGCGTACCGCTAACGAGGAAACTAAAATGAGCATATGGAATCCTTGGCACGGCTTCCACCAAATCAGCGAGGGCTGTCTGAACTGATACATGTTCCGCCGCGACGCGCTATACGAAAAGGACAGTACCGTCGTCACTAAAACCGCGAACTTTAACGCGCCGGTCAAGCGCAAACGCGACGGAAGCTGCGCGATACAGAGCGGATTTGTCTACGCCTGCATGACCTCCGACTTCTTTATTGAGGAGGCAGATGATTGGCGCAAGACACTGTTGTTATGATTGGATTCTTGACATACGCGAGCAATGCCGCAGAACTGAAACTTCGTTCCACTTTCACCAGACGGGCGCGTACTTCATCAAGGATGGCAGACGATATCTTTTCCCGCGAAAGGTGCAAATGGCGCAGGCGCGCAGGGCGAATATTGATATCCGATAAAGGAGAATGATATATGACACTATACATCAACTGCTGTGTTCGTGAAGAATCGAGAACCGAGCGGCTCGCGAAAGCTGTTTTGCGGAAGCTCGCCGGAGAATTTACGGAATTAAACTTATATGAAGAAAACCTCAAGCCGCTTGACAGAGATACTTTGAACAAGCGCACCGCGCTGATTGAGCAAGGCGACTACAGCGACCCGATGTTTGACTATGCAAAGCAGTTTGCCGATGCGGACACAATCGTCATCGCCGCGCCGTATTGGGATTTGTCCTTTCCCGCTATGCTTAAAACCTATATCGAAAACATCTATATCACTGGCATTGTTTCAGCTTATGACGAAAGCGGTATGCCCGTCGGCTTATGCAAGGCGAAGGAGCTTTACTACGTGACCACCGCGGGCGGTCCCTACGATCCGACCTACAGCTATGGCTACATAGAAAGCCTTGCCAAGAACTTTTTCGGTATCCCTGCCACGCATTTGGTAAAAGCTGAAATGCTTGACATCATCGGCAACGACGCGGAAGAGCTTTTGAATCGGGAAATAAACCGGATTTTGAAAAACGGTATTCTTTGAATAAGCGCCACAATATATGATAATCACTCAAAAATCGCTGACGTAGCGCAAATACCCTTGGTCGTGGACTTGCGCGACATGTGTGAAAAATAATTTGGTTGCTATCGGCAGCTAAAAGAACAGATGCCGCCCGCGGCTTGCTTTTACGCAAGAATCGCGGGCGGTATTTATCGGAGGAGATGTTATACGAGAAATCCGTAAATATTTCTCTATTGGAATTATTTTTGATAAAGCGTATCACCGTTGATGATCACGCTCTGTACCTTGTCAAGGTCGATGATGATGCGGTTGCTGCCGAGGTTCCATGCCATTTCCTTGGTGGCAAAGTACTGAAGATGCGTCGTTTCGTGGAAAACACCGCGGTCGTCAGTCCTGCGCTCGCCGCCCTCGTTTATTTTGGCAATGCCGCAAAGATAACCCTTCAGCTTGCCCTCCTGCACCTTTTCCGTGTTGTTCCACAGCGTGACAAATACGTCGGCGGTCACTTCTTCGATATCTTCCTTTGTAAGACTTCCCTTTGATGTGTTGTAAATAACGGAAGCCACGAACCGCGACTGCTGTTCAATGATCTGCGATAACGCTTTTTCGTCGTGTTTTTTCAGCTTTTCCACAAGCCTGTCCCGCATGAAGTTCATCCCCTTTTCTGTGCTTTTGAAGCGCTTCTATTAATTATAACACCTATAGACGACATTTGGGTGCAAACTTTTAAAAAACGGCAGTCCTGTCACATGCCGTAGCAGTCAAAAAACACGAAAGGTCACATTAAGCGGCACAACAAAAACAGGGGCAGTCTGTCCCGAAGTTTTGAAACGTACCAATATCCAGTTAGCCGGAAAATACCTAGCTGACAAACATATTCGTTCTCCTTTCTTCTTGCCGTTGGTGTAATTTGGCAAACTTTCATCGACAGTATTTCATCATGTTTTTGTTTTGTCAATAGTTTTTTGAAGTGAGCGGTATTCAAGCTCTCTTTGCGCAGCAAAGCTGTCTCCGTAAGCATTCGTAAACATCGTTTGCAACTCATTCCACCAATATCTGCCTATAGTTGATGAACACCATAAAGAAAAGCATTGGCTGCCCGACTTACCACTGTCTGCGCCGATAAGTAAACCCTTCCAAGGGAACACAAAGCGCAAACGACTGCAGCCTCAGTGACGATAATTTTTCTGCTTTTCATAGTCATAACCTCTCATTTCTGCAAAACAAAAAAGACAAAAAGCCCTGTCCCGGACGAATCATCCGAGATTGTCTTTTTGTCTTTATCATGCTTACGCTTGTTGTGGAATTATCAAGATGTTTTGCAAATTAACCCAATGCCATAGATTCTCTGATCGTTCCGCAATTGTTCGGAAAACCATATCACCTTAAAGCACAGGCTTTTCATATTCATTTGTGTAATATTTCATAGCCAGATCATTGTTGCCGACCAATTGGAGCATACCGCCTGTCTCCCAGCGCAGTATCTCGCTTTCTTTGTAGGTTTCGTTAGAGGTCTTGTAGGCGCAGTTGGAAACCACATGAATTTCGGGAACATTGTTTTCCAGAGCGTACTTCATGAATTCAGCCTCAAACAGTAACGAACCCCACGCAATATGGTAGCTGCTGCTGACGATCGCAATTGAATTGATGCTCGGGTATTTATCCAAAATGATTTTATAGGAAAACTCGGCGTTCTGCGCAGTGGTCATCGATTGATCCTCAATGATCAGTCTGTCTTCGCTGAGTCCGTGCTCCTTCAGCCAATCGCCCATCAAACCCGCTTCGGTGACCTCTTTGTTATCCTTCGCGGTACCGCCGCCGGTGCAGATCACGTAAGCATTGGGATACTGTTCGGAGCATTTCAGGGCGGTATTCAGCCTGCCGACAAGCTCGTCCTTCATCGTGCCGTCGTCATTCAGCTCAAAACCGAGCACGGTAACGGCGAGACTGCTGTCCTTCGGCAGGCCGTCGGGAAGCTTATCGAGGTTGACGGTCATCTCATTATTGGCGTAGTCCCAGTACTCCATGATCTTTTCCCAAAGCTCGCCCTGCTTGCTGTCAACGATGTTGAGTTTATCGAGCAGCTCACTGACCTTGGTATCCGCTTCATGATCATAGCATCCGTGATAAGTGATAATATCCTGAATGATTGCGTCGGTTGTACGCGCAGGGGCGTTGCCTTGTCCGCATCCGGCAAAAGAAAATACAAGAACCGCGATCATCAGCCAGATAGAAATCGTTTTTTTCATGTCTTTTTCCTTTCTGTTCTTCTTTGCTGCTGCCTCTTAACAAGGCATGGCATTAATTGTTACAACTGTCAAGATAATGATAGCATATTAGCGTTTCAAATGCAAGAATCTAAGTTGTCATCAAATCCGCCGCCGGATGAACAAATAAACCGCCCGAGCTTTCACCCGAGCGGTATAAGAAAATATTGTATGATGTTATTTCTTAACGATCTCTACCCACCAAAAATCAGAATACCAATGCGTGTATCTGTTGATCTTGTACTTGTCTGTGTCATAGCTGAATACGTTTGCAGTATTTTTATAAGCATCCTTATTCCAGATTTTGCAGATGTCGAGGTCGCCGTCGTTTGTGTTGCTTGTTACGCCGATTCTGGAGCTCGGATCGATGTTGTCGGTAATCTTAAAGACACACTTTGAGGTTTTGTTTTCTCCGAGGAAGGCGTTCGACTTTGTGCCGTTTGTGAGCTGGTTGTCAATGATCGTGATCTTGCCGCTGATGTCGGGGTCGCAGGAGGAACTTGAACCCTTCTGGCAGTAGAGGCCGCCGCCGTTGGAGCCTGCGTTATTGTTTCTGATTTCAACATCGCTCATTGTCAGATAGTTCATAGAGTCGCAGAAGATCGCGCCGCCGTTGGAGCCTGCCGTATTGTCCGTGAACGTTGAACCTGTGAGCGTGAGGCTTTCGCATAAGCATCTGCCTCTGTAATCAAACATGATCGCGCCGCCGTTTGCTGCTGCCGAATTGCCCGTGAAAATGCTGTTGGTAACTGTCGCGTCATAATCGGCGAAAATCGCGCCGCCCTTGTTAGCGCTGTTATTAACGAAATTGCAGTTGCTTAAATCCATAAAGTCTTTTACAAACTCATCGTTGCCTACGGTGCAGTCGATAATGTTTTGATAGTCCTGTGCGCAAACGTTATCCTCATCAAAGATAGCGATCTGTCCCATAGCATTTTCGTTGTAGCCTTTTACGCTTGTGAGAATTTTCGAAAAGTTCTGGAGATTTTGGATGTTTTGGAGAGCCTTAACCTGTGAGCTCTGAGCGTTGAAGTGATCATCGATTTTATCGGAAAGTTCGCCTAACAGGTTGACAATATCCTGATTGGAGGGCTGAGGAGTCTTTGTAGCGTCGCCATAGAAGGATTTGAAAGCGCCGAAGAGTCCGCTCGCGATTACGCCCGCTACGGGATGTGACTTTGTCAGTAAGCCGATCATGGTTGACGCACCGCTGAAAAAGCCGTCGGTGATCTCTTTCTGTGTATCATCGCTCAAGCCGATATTCCAATTTGTCGCTGCGGAAGCGGTTGTCGCTGTCATCGCGCCGAATGAAAAAACCATTGTTGCCGATAATGCTGCCGCAAGAATTTTTGTTTTGATTCTGTTCGTCTTTTTCATGATGATGTCCCCTTTAGATTTTTGTTGGGATTTCGTTTTCCCTTGACTGTGCCTAAATCATATCACAGCTCGCCGGTTAATTCAATTTACAAAAAATCTCCGAAATGTTCGGTTTTGAACACTTCGGAGACAATCTGTTAAAAAGTGAACAGAAAACGACAAAATTGTAAAGTTCCTTGAATAATCAAAATAACTATGCCGGGGCTTGTTTTCTTTGATGAATGGTTTCCTTTACGGAAGAGAGGAGCTCTCTGTTGCGTATCATAACAAAAAATTCACCGATAGCCTTGATAATCAGCAACGCTCCGATAATTTGATAGACAAGCGCCGCGCTGTTTGCCGGAAGCAAAACAAACACGATACCGAGTGCGATAGTGAAAATACCAAGGATAAGCGAAACCGTTTTATTTTTCGCGGGCACGTTGCTGTTATAAGCCGCTGTTACGGTGATCACGCTTGAAATACCATCGGCAATCAACAGAGCGCCGAAAACAACTTGAACAATGTTTACAAAAATACTTCGCCAAAGAAACATACATATCGCAAGTAAAAGAAGCAAAGTATAGAAAATCAGCAAAGCGGTTTTACCTAAGGTACCGCTTTTCTTTTGCTTCTCAGTCAGCTTTTCCACTCTTTTGTCAAGACGTTCGTTGGACGCCTTCATATGCTCTCCGATCACAGAATCATTCGCAAGAAGCTCCTGCCCTATTGAAGCGTTATCCCTTTGACCCTCAAAATAGCCTTTTACAAAACCGCCGGCAAGCTCCCGCCCCTTTCCGGCCAATTCGTTTTTGTTGGTAAAAACAAAGATAATTGAAACAACCGAATAAAGCATCAGCAACAGTGAAAGCATCATTGTGTCCCAGTCCAATGAGCCTATAGGCTTAAACAGGTGGGTGATTCCCGGTATCAAAAAGCACCCTGTACTGACAATCTTATTTTTCATCACTATCTGAAAGGCGCCGACGCCCCAGTTGAACAATCTGCTTATTTTGCTCATATGTATTTTCCCAAATAAATCGTATGAATTGCGCTCAATGTGGAGATCATACTCCGTTTTTTCTCCCTTTGGAGAAGCTACGGTAAGTACCGTGTCGCCCCCTTTTCTGAAATCAGCGTGAAGCATATAATCCTCAACATCTTCCATATAGACGATTTTGACGTTGCCGTAGCTATCATCGGCAAGAGATACGGTATAAGAATCATTCAGCGTCTGCTCCTCGCTGTTTGACATGATCTCTGTGCTGTAAACCGGAGGGTTGAGCAGACAGAAAACCGTTATGGCGATAACCGCTGCGCCGCCGACAGCCGCTCCGACCGCCTTGATTGCCCTGTTCTTAAAGATGACAACGGGATAAAGTATCATTGCAGCCGCGCAAAACACGGAAAGCAGAATAAACCTCGGCAGATAAAAGAGAAAATCCGAAAAATAGGTTGCGTAAGACATAGCTGTCAATGCAATCATCGGCAGGAGAATCAGGTATCCCCACCACTTGTCTTTTTTCATCCAATAGCCGACAAAGCCCATCGGGAAGCAGAGGAGCGTCCACATAAACCAATATCTGTAGTATCCGAACAACTGCCAGCCCAGCTCGCTGAAAGGCACCTGAATCAGATAGACCAGCGGTTGACTTATCAGAAAAAACACAAAGCACTTTAATGCCGAATCAAGGTTTGACTTGCTGTTCATAATTATGATGATACCGAACAACACCCATACTTCAAACGACACGGTAATGCCGATAAAAGATGTATAGCGAAACTGTGGGATAATCGCGATCACAGCGGTAATCACGCCTGCGATAACCGCTGCGATAATAACCTTCGGCCATGTCAGGTTTATCCCGCCGAATACTTTGTCAGTCAATCTTTTTAAAATGCTTTTGCTTTTATTATCCATTGCTTCACTGTCCTTTCAAACAATTCTAACCGAAGTGATACAGCGTGAGAATCAGGGCTACGATTAAGGCGATGTACGCTATATGATTCCATTTTTGGTCGACAAGCAAGCCGATGAATTCACGCAGAAAAGCGTTGAAATAAAAATACGGTTTTGTTTTTGCGGAAATACCCTTCGCCTCAAAACCATTCTTACGGGCGAGAATATATCCGCGGAAAACGTGATAGTTGGTTGTGGCAAAGGCAACCTTTTTGTTTTCAAGCGCGCCGCCGTGGTCTTCGATGACTTTTTTGGAAAACTGCATATTCTGCATTGTGTTCACGCTTTTGTCCTCGAGGATAATCTGCTCCGGCGGAATGCCGATACCGAGCAGATAGTTTTTCATTGCTTCGCTTTCGGATATCACTTCATCGTCGCCTTGCCCTCCCGAGGGAACATACACGGCGTGCTTACCGGTTTGCTCGTATTGCTTCTTCCCGAACGCAACGGCGCTGTCAACACGCCCTTTTAAGAGCGGCGTCAGTCCTCCGTCCTTCCTGATTCCGCATCCGAGGATGATGATATAATCGCGGTCAGGCGCAGGGGTGTATTTCGTAGCAAGATATGTACACGTGACGGTTGACAGGAGCATACACTCAAAGTACGCAATCAAATAAATCAGAATCAGACGGAGAGATTCCGGATATTGTATTCCCCAAAGCATAAACAGGTAGCCTGAGCCAAGCGTAAGAACCATTCCGGCAAACCACAGAATCGCAAAAATAATTCCGAGCGTATTGACGGGTCTTCTGCCTTCGTTTCGAATCAGCCATATATTGCTGACAGCAAGCATTACAGAAATGACGAGCATAACCGGAGTCAGTCCAAAAAGGAAAAGGAGCCCTGTCTCGGTAATCAGCATTAACAGTGTGCTGACCGAATCAATAAAGTTGTTAAGCAGCCTGTAGAGGATATACGCAAACATCACTAAATTGTAGAGTCCGATACCGCCGCAGGCAATCATCGGATAGAAAAAATCGCCATTTTTCCTATAGTCATTGAACATCCACAGCATAACAAACTGGATGACAAAAAGCACTGCAAGCGCAGCGTAAATGATGAACTGAAATCCGTTGAACTTCATATTGCCGTCTGTGTAATCAAGCAGAGTGCCTAAGAAATTTACCTCAAAGGTTCTTTCGAGCATCGGTATAACGTCGTCCCCGTACTCATAGCTGATATTCACGATTGTCTTTCCGGGGTTCAGCGCTTCAAACTCGACGACAAGCTCCTCGTTTTCCATTCGGACGTCCGTCATGCGCACAACATTCTCGTCACTCAGACTGATCTCAGTTTGCGGCAAAGTATCTGTTCCCAAAAATGTATTGGTATGAAGTGTATACCGGCTGCCGACGGCAACCACAACTACAACAGAAGATATGATTGCCAACGCTATACAAGCCCATAGTATCAGTAGTTTTTTTCTCATGTCTAAGCCTATCCTTTTCATGCAGATTATTGTATTTATTTTGTTTCTGCCATATCCATTTGTTCGCTGAGAGCGGCGTATAATAAACGCAATATTTTACGCCTTTTGAATCAAGATTTTTTCCTGCGTTTATTATACCACAAACATGATGAAATGTCATTACCGGATTTACAAATATCTGTGTGATTGCAATATCTCTGCTCCACTGATGAAGCAGGGCGGCAATGAATGTCACGCAAAAACCGCCATGCCGAAAAACACTTCGGCATGGCAGCAGATTTTTATGATAGGAGCTTGTTGTACGGAAACGTATTAGCTCAGTCTTCGGGATAGCAGAACTGATAGCCTGAATAATAGGTCACGGTATCTGCGCTGTCAGTATTGGTTACCGGCTGAACAACGATAACCCACGCCTTTAAGCCATCGGGAGTATAACCCTTTGTGGAACTGACAATGGCTGCGCCTGAGCCTGCCTGCTGTTTTACATTGGAAATAGCGGTCTGCTCGTCAATATAGCCGTCAGAGTCATCCGAGTTGTCAGAATCATTATTTCCGGAGGCTGTTTCGGGATAGCAGAACTGATAGCCTGAGTAATAGGTCACGGTATCTGTACTGTCATTATTGGTTACGGGCTGCACAACGATAACCCACGCCTTCAAGCCGTCGGGGGCATAGCCCTTTGTGGAGCTGATAATGGTCGCGCCGGAGCCTGCCTGTTGCTTAACATTGGCAATAGCTGTCTGCTGGTCAATATAGCCGTCATCGGACTGTGAACTGCCGTTATCAGAGCCGTTGCTCTCGGCAGATTGCGAGTTCTGATTGCCCTGAGCCTGATTTGCGTTGCTGCTTTGTCCATTGGAACCGGTTGTTTTGGCAACAGTTGTTGCCGCAACGGTCGTTGCAGCACTGTTGGATTCTTTATTTTTCCCACCGCAGCCCGTAAGCATAGCGGCAGTTGCACTTGTGATCAAAGCGGCAAATATGATTGCCAGCGACTTTTTTATTGTCTGTTTCATAATGATTTTCCTCCATTTCAATTTGCTTTTGCAAGTAAATTATATTTTAATCGCAAATTGCAATAGCAAGTTGCGACAAACAATAAAAAGGTTTTTTGTGGATTTTACGCAGAGTTATTTGCTTGATACGCTTTTTTCTTTTGTGTTATTCTTCCATCTCCTGTAAAATCCCGCTAAGATTGCGCCGGAGATGTTATGCCATACGGAAAAGATCGCGCCGGGAACAGTCGCCATTGCAAGATTCGGGAACGCCGTACCCGCAAGGCTTGTGGCAAGCCCGGAGTTTTGCATACCGATTTCGATGGACAGCGCCTTTGTCTTTGCCGGAGGCAATCTGAGGAGCTTGCCGAGCCCGAAGCCGCAGGCGTAGCCGAGCAGGTTATGAAGAATGACAACGGCAAGTACCAGAGCGCCGCTTGTGTAGATTTTCTCAGCGTTATGTGATACAACAGCGGCAACGATCATACAAATCGCGATGGTTGAAACCATTGGAAGCACCGTGACCGCTTTCTCAGTTATTTTGCCGAAGAAATGGTTGATGACAAAGCCGAGAGCGATCGGAATAATAATCACCTGGATTATGCTCCAAAACA
Source organism: uncultured Ruminococcus sp. (assembly GCA_902790475.1). GTDB lineage: Bacteria > Bacillota > Clostridia > Oscillospirales > Acutalibacteraceae > Ruminococcoides. Next base: position 11,914 of record CADASG010000097.1, read on the forward strand.
TTGCCCAGACATCTACACTGACGGTCGTTTGCAGCAGCAGCCAAGTGATCGCGGGCGTAAGAAGCGGCGCGAGCAGGGTATTGACGCTAGTCATTCCGACAGACAGTGCAACGTCGCCCTTTGATAAGTAAGTCATCACGTTGCTCGCCGTGCCGCCCGGGCAGGTTCCGACAAGCACCACGCCTGCGGTAAGCGCAGGGTCAAGCCCGAAAATCCGGCTCAATCCGAACGCCAGCGCCGGCATAATAATGAACTGCGCCGCGCAGCCGATGATAATATCCTTCGGTCTTTTAAAAATCAGCGCAAAATCCTTCGGCTTCATGGTGAGTCCCATACCGAACATCACGATCATCAGAAGATAGTTAATCCAAGAGGTATCTATCCACAGCGACGACTGCGGCACAAACAGTGCGAGCGCGGCTACCGCCAGAACGATAAGCGCCATGTATTTTCCGATTATTTCGCTTATTTTTTCAATTACTTTCATCAAATCACCTTTTTCATTTGTGCGCTGGAGCCGGATATCTTCTTTTCTTTGG
>CADASG010000098.1 GCA_902790475.1 uncultured Ruminococcus sp.
ATTGTCAATAGACCGTGGAATAAATGCGATTTACAGATTTATCAGTTGTTTTCTACTATACTGCAAATTCTAACCCACTGGTTCTAGGGAAGAGCCTAAATGAAGGGTTCTTTTTCATAAATACATCTCCCATTCGATGTTTTTCTTTATGATAGCATACTACTTTTTAGCGGTCAACAAAAACAATTCTTTTTGCAAAATATGAATTTATAAAATTAACAAAAAGCGATTGAAAATGATAGTTTTTTATGGTAAAATATAGTTGCGACACAAAACTTTATATTTTTCATGCGAAAGCGTGTATTTTTATTTCGGTAAAAATACAGGCTCTATCCACGTTTTCGCAGGAAATTGTTTTGTGTCGCAGCTAAACAAATGAGCTATGTGTTTTTCTGCGTGGCTCGTTTGGGTCACGCATTTTTATTAAAAGGGTGCATTTGTATGAAAAGGCAGTTAACAGCGATCACATCAATCTTTCTTGTTTTCTGCATGCTGTTCACGGCGTTTCCCGTGGCGGCGGCGAACGTTGACAATGCGGAAAACAGTGCGTCTGTTGACGACAACATGAAAATCCAATCCACCAACTCAGTCGGCGCAATGATTGCGGACGCGGTTGGCGAGGAAGAGAACAGGCAGGAAAACAACAACGGCGTGAATGTTCTCTCGGTAGAGATGGACGGCAAAACCGCTACAGCAGAAATTGAGACTACGCGCAACGCTACGCTTATCGTCGGTATCTATTCCGAGGACGGCATGGAAATGTACGCTTCGGGCACGACCGATATTACGCCCGATGACGAAACGGTACAGGTAACAATTGCTATCGATACAATGCCGCAGTATTTCTATGTCAAGGCGTACATAGTCGATACACAAACCCTGAAGCCGCTCTGCACGGTCTACAACTGTCCGAACTACACGCAGGAAATGCAGGAGTTCTTTGCCAAAACCGTAAATGATTTTGAGCAGGACAGGGTGTTGAATCTGGACGATAGTGCGGCGAACAACTTCGCGATATATAACGACGATGTAAAGCGGATTGAAAGCACAGCCGACAGTGCAAACAAGCTTGTGTCATCAAATGATGAAACCAAGGTTTATGTCATTGAAAATGCCGATGAAGCAATTACCTCCCTGCAAGTCGGGGATATTTTCTCCTATGATAACGGTGAAACCATTATTATTGTTAAGGTAAAGACAATCTCTGTTGACGGCACAACGGCGACCATCGAGGGCGAAGAAATTGAACTCGAGGATGTTTTTGATTATGTCAAGATTGACAGAACCGCTGATTTATCCGACGCGGAATATGACCCCAGCGGCAAGGACGAGGATGTATCGCTTGTGGAGGACGAGCCGGAAGCCAAGGGCGGAGACGCTGTAGGCGCTGTTGAGGCAGGCGGCACCGCAACGGCTTCAAAAACGTTTAAGGTTGAAAAGGAGAACGAAGCGGACGGCACCAAGGTGAAGGGCAGCGTTGACCTCAGCGTCAGCGTCGGGGCAAAAATATATTTATCCCTGACCGAGCAATATATTGAACTGAGCATTGACTATAAAGCAAAGCTATCGTTATCGCTGTCCCTGAAGGACGAGCGCAAAATGCCCATCGGTTATTTTGTTATTTCGCCCTGTATCGGTTTGTTTATTGAATTTACGCCGTCAATTGTGGTAGAGTGTAACGGCTCCATCGAGCTGAGCGGAACGCTGAGCGGTTCGCTGGGGCTGCGCGCTTCTCCTCAGAACGGGATTGAAAACATATCGAAAATTCCTAAGCTTGAGGCGCAGGTTAAGGCGGAAGTTACCGTTTTCGTCGGCTTATCCTTAGAGCCAAAGGTAAAGGTGTTGAGCAACACAATTACGGCTACCCTTACCGCAAAGGTCGGCGGAGAGGTAAAGGCAACGCTCAGCAAAAGCATATCCACGGAATCTCCCGATACTTCTGTTCTGCATGAGTGCCATAACTGCATTGACGGCACCATCAGCGCAAAGCTGAGCCTGTCGTTTGAAGTAAAGTTTTTGAACAGCGAAAACCGCAAGCTGAATTTTGATTTGCTCAATATAACCATCAAGATCGCCGATTTCTATTTCTCGCTTGATTTTGCGGATTCAGGCTTTACAACCTGTCCGCATAAGCAGTACCGAGTTGATGTTTTGGTCGTTGACAGAAATCATCAGCCGGTACAAAACGCTTATGTCAACGATAAGGGTCAGACAGACGACAAGGGAAAGCTTTCGTTCTATCTGTCAAACGGCACCTATACAATTGTCGCTGTCAAGGATGGCAGCTCCAGCCCGAGAATTGTTACGGTGGAAGGTAAGGCGGTCAGCCTGATTATCGTTTTACCGATTCCAGATGACGGTTCAGGCTCAGGCTCCGGCAGCGGCTCGGGTTCGGGCAGCGGTTCGGGTTCCGGCAGCAGTGTGCCCGTCAGCGGCGACGTGATTGCGGTGGAGGCAGGCAACAGCCACAGCGCGGCGCTGACAAGAGACGGCACTCTGTATATGTGGGGAAATAATAGCAGCGGTCAGCTTGGCGACGGCTCTACGGTGAGCCACTCTACCGCACGGAAAGTTAACGGCGTGGCAGGCTGGCTGCCCGAACATTCGGTTAAACAGGTCGCGCTCGGCGCTCATCACAGCGCGGCAGTCACCTTTGACGGCAGTCTGTATATGTGGGGTTATAACGGCTCCGGTCAGCTTGGCAACGGAATCACAACTGATTCCTACCACCCAATCAAAATCATGGATAATGTCAAACAGGTCGCGCTCGGCAGTTCTCATAGTGCGGCAATCACCACGGACGGCAGCCTGTATCTGTGGGGAAGTAATAGCTATGGTCAGCTCGGCAACGGTACGACAACCAATTCTGTCCGTCCAATCAAGGTTATGGATAATGTCAAGGCAGTTGCGCTTGGCTGTCTATACAGCGCGGCAATCACCACGGACGGCGGCCTGTATACATGGGGTTATAACCAACGTGGGCAACTTGGCGTTGGCAGCAGTGATACCGGCGTCCATAGCCGCCCTGTGAAGGTGATGGATAATATCCGTTCGGTCAGCTTAAACAAGCATTACATCGGATCTCATACCGCCGCTATCACTACCGATGGCACGCTCTATTGTTGGGGTTATAACGGTTACGGACAAATCGGCGACGGCACGACCACCGACAGATATGTTCCCGTCAAAATCGCCGTCAACATTCGCTCTGTCAGTCTTGGCTACTTTCATTCTACCGCCGTTTCACATGACAACGCGCTTTATACGTGGGGATGCCCCAGTTCAGGACAGCTTGGTAACGGCGTATCCTCAACAAGTAGTTCTAATTATGTAAAGACCCCCCGGAGAATCCGAAACAATATCGTCCAATCGGCGGCAGGGGCTAATCATACCCTTGCGCTGACGACGGACGGCAGGGTGCTATCCTGCGGAAATAACAACAGCGGTGAGCTCGGCGACGGTTCTACAAGCATGCGCTCCACCCTTGCGGAAATCGAAATCTGTGACCACACTCCCAAACTTACCGCCTCAGTTGGTGCAAAAGCAGGGGATTCCGTCGGTGCAGGCGCGACCAAAACCGTCACCTTCAACGGCTATAAGCCGAACGGCGTTTACAACTTCTATTCCATGAAAAACAAAGAGGACGGGCTTGCAAGCGACAATCTGCTCTACCTTTCTCAGGTGACCGCAAACGACAACGGCTCAGTGACTATCACCTACACCGGCACGGACGCTTGCGATAATCCGGCGGAATTTTTGGAAAGCTTAGAAGCGGTTGACCTTGAAAACCTGACCATCGAAGCGCCCGATTATACCTACGACGGCTTTGAGCAGTATTATCAGCCCGTCATCAAAAACGGCAGCTATGAGCTGTGCGAGGGCATAGACTACACCTTTGAGGGCGCGTATCACGCAGTTGACGCAGGCGAATACACCGTTATCATCAACGGCAAAGGCGTATTCACAGGCAGCCGCACGGAAACCTTTACTATTGCGCCTTTTAATGTCAGCAACACAACGACGGACGGAGAAGATGAATTCACCTACAACGGCAGCGCGTTCACTCCTGAAATCAGAGTGAACGATCAATACCGTGAGCTTGTCAAAGATACCGACTACACCATCAGCTACCAGAACAATAAGGATCCCGGCGTTGCCGTCGCGGAAATCACAGGTATCGGCAACTACACCGGCAGAAAGGTCGTTTACTTCGATATTCTCTCCTGCGACATCAGCAAAAATTCGGTTGTGGAGCTTGATTCCGTTCCCTACTACAGCGGAGAAACGATAACGCCCGACTTCACGCTGACCGTGAACGGAAACGTGCTTGAAAAAGATACCGATTACTCGGTGAAATATCATAATAATGTCAATATAGGCATCGGCGTTATCGAAATCAAAGGCAAAGGCGGCTATGAGGGCAGAATCATTTGTTGGTTTGACATAACCGAATGTGATATCGGCGAATTTGGCTACTGTTCCTCCGTGAAGTATCAGGTTTACAGCGGAGACGAACAGAACCCCGAACCCGTTGTGACCGTGCAGGGCAGGCGGCTTGTCAAAGGCGTTGACTACACCGTTGAGTATAAGGATAACGCCGCGGTCGGAATGGCGACCATTACAGTAACGGGAATCGGCAACTATTCGGGCGTGCTTTCCACCTCCTTTGAAATTATTGATGAGCAAGTCGGTGACGCGAATCTCGACAGATATGTTGACATCAGAGATGTAACAGCTATTCAACGTCATCTTGCTGAGCTTGAAACGCTTGACGACAAGAATCTTGCCTTATCCGATACCAACGGCGACGGCGAAATTGATATTGCCGATGCCACCCATTTGCAGATGTATCTTGCGGAATATGATGTTGTTTTGGGTAAGCAATCCTAATAACATTTCATTTTTGGCACCCGTTTTTTCGGGTGCCAAATAAATCTCTGGACTTTTCAAGGAGTTTGTGGTATTGTGTGCTGCTTGAAAGGATGGTGAACACAATGACCACACTCGAAAACCTCTACTACGGTAATATTGCTCCGCATGAATATGAAGTTGTGCGTGGCAGTGAGTATGACATTACTGCAAAGATGGTAATTCGCCACGAGCAGGAATTATCCGTTACGCTGACGGAGCAACAGAACGCCATACTTCAAAAAATTAAAGACAACCACACAGAGCTTATGAACCTCGGAGAACGCGACGCGTTTTGCCGGGGTTTCTCTTTGGCTGTCAGGCTGATGGTTGAAGCTATGAGCAGCGAGAAAACCTAACGCGCCTTGTTACGCCCCGTGTAGCGCGAAAGAATCGGTGGGGGTTCGTACCCGACCAAGCCGAACAAAGCCCACACAGCCGATTTGTCGCGGCTTGTGGGAGAAAAAACACCGCCTGATAATAATATCGGGCGGTGAGCTCGTTTTGTCACACATTTTCAGGAAACGGTTTCGGGTTGTCATATCAAAAAGCGGACTTTTTAAAATATTTGACATTTATGTCGGTTGGCGGTTTTAATTTGTCTGTGAAAAGAATAACCATGCATTGAAAAATTCCACAATATAATTGAAGCAAATCTCCGGTGCAATCCTGACAGGAGAATTGAAAATTTTAATTCAATTCCCGTTATCGCTGACAATTGACGCAAGTTTTCAAAGAGCGGTATAATAAAAACGAAGAGAAAAAATCAATTATCCCTATAGCTTGACAAATGACAAGTTATAGGGATTTTTCTATGCCCAAAACCTTAAAAGGAGCTGATGTTTATGATTGTTTGCAAATATGGATACTACTCCCACTTTTTAGTGTGGGAGCATTGTGTTTCACGAAAAAATCCTATAAGAAAGGCTGTGACAACCATGTCAATTACAAACGCAACAACTCAAGAAAGCCTTGTACAGTATCCGTCACCGTATAAGGTAGTAGACGGCAACCTCTG
>CADASG010000099.1 GCA_902790475.1 uncultured Ruminococcus sp.
TATCTTAGACAGCATACTTTGAAATTGAATTGAACCGCCGTATGCCGAACGGCACGTACGGTGGTGTGAGAGGGCGGAGAAATTTCACCCTACTCGATTGTTTGCCGGTTTCTTGTATATGTCATTTCGAGCGGTGCCCGAAGGGCAAAATCACGAAGTGATTTAGCCGAGAAATCTCTCTGACAGGAAACCAAAGTTCACCTCCAAGGAGATTTCTCCGCGCGTACTGACCACCGGGGCACCCGGTCGAAATGACATCTGATTCAGAATATAAACAGACGTGAGATTCTATCTCTATTGTCCGATATTCATCACCCCGGCGTAGGGGCGCGCATTGCGCGTCCGCGGTCGGCGTGCCGCCGCTGTCAGCTCGCGTTTTTTGGTTCGCGTAATTTACGTCGGGCGCATCGGTAACGTCAGCGTTTCGCGAGACAGAATAGAAATATCGGAAGCTGTGAGGGCAATGGAAACGACGTTTATACAGTCACCGTTTTCCTTTTCTACGTAGGGGCGCACCTGCGTGTGCGCCCGAGTTTGCTGCACAAAACGTTCTGCTCCTGTCAACATGCGGACAGGAAAACAACGTCGGCACAGCGGGCTTGCAATACAAGCCCCTACAGGTTAAAACGCTAATGTTCTGTGTATTCGCACGGTCGGCTCTTTACCTCAACACGTCATTTCAATGACTGGTTTATTATAAAATCGGTTTTTCGTGACTATTCTTAAATTTTCATTATTATTCTTAAATTTAGTATTGAAATCAGGCTACTATTGTGATATTATCGGTCGTGGTCGGCTTTTGCACATTTTTGGAAAATGCTTGGCTCATGGAGGTTTCTGATTAATTCAGAAAGGAAAAATCATAAAAAGGAAAACGGAGGATCTTTATGCGTAGGAAGTTTAAAAGAACAGTTGCAGTCGTTATGGCTCTGTTGATGGTGACCACAACGATTTTTGCAACAGCTTCCACTGCGTCGGCGGCGGAAGTAACGGAAAGTGAAGTCGGTGCCGGCAGCGGCGTGACCGGCGATTGTACGTGGACACTGGACGACGACGGCACGCTGATAATCAGCGGTGACGGAGCCATGGAGGATTACGGTGGTTCAAGACTCGCTCCCTGGGGACAAAATATAAAGCATGTTGAAATCAGATACGGTGTAACAAGCATCGGCCGCAGGGCATTTTGGAGATGCAGCCGGCTGACAGATGTATTGATCCCGTACTCTGTGACCAACATCGGTCTTTCTGCGTTTTACGCCTGCACAAGCCTCAAGGATGTGATTATCCCCGACAATGTGACAACCGTAGACGCTCAGGCATTCGAGGGCTGCACAAGCTTGACGGATGTATTTATGCTTGACGGTTCAGGCAGCGATACATTGATCCGGTATAGTGCTTTTAGCAGTTGCCCCAATCTTGAGACCATGGTGATTCCCGACGATGTGACTCAGTTTGAATACAGAGCGATCTATGATTGCCCGAAACTGACAATTTACGGCAAGACAGGCTCCGCCGCAAAATCCTTTGCGAATGCAAACGGTTTCAGATTTGCGCCTATGCGTGACAGCGGCTTAACAGGTGACTGCGCATGGATGCTGGACAACGAAAACACGCTGACGATCATGGGCAGCGGATCCACGGGAAATTATACTTATCGTTACTCTTCTCCGTGGATATGCTATGATAATGAAATCAACAAGGTCGTGATCAAGGACGGAGTAACAAGAGTCGGAGATTATTCATTCTTCTGCTGTACAGCGATAACAAGCGCAGAACTCTCCGACAGTGTAGAAACCATTGGAGACAATGCGTTCCACAGCTGTATAGGATTAACAGATATCACTATTCCCGGCGTAACAAGCATTGAAGCGTATGCGTTCAGTAATTGTCGGGGACTGACGAGCATAGAGATCCCCGGCAACGTATCGAGCGTTGGAGGATACGCATTTGTCGGCTGTTCGGAATTAACAAGTGCGGAAATATGCGACGGTGTTACAAGTATCGGCGAAGCGGCATTTCAGTATTGCCCAAAGCTGACATATGTAGAGCTCCCCGACAGCGTGACCTCTATTGGTGAAGCAGCGTTTTTGGATTGCTCAAAAGATTTAGTTATCAGAGGAGAAATCGACAGCGAAGCGCAAAGGTTTGCCGGAGAAAACAATATAAGTTTTGTTGCATTGAACGGCGGAGACAACTCTGATTCAAATAAAATGGGCGACGTCAATTTTGACGGAGTAGTAAGCGTATTTGATGTTACCCAGGTTCAGAAGTATATCGCTATGTTTATTGACTTCACGGAGCAGCAGCGTTTGGTTTCGGACGTAAACAACGACGGACGTGTCGATATTACGGACGCTACCCGTTTGCAAAGATATGTTGCCGGATTTGAAGGAAGCTTGGGCAAGTATTTCAAGGCTGAATTTTCAGTGAGTTCCGACAATGAAGTATATTCGGATCAAAAAGTATCGGCTTACGTTAAGCCCGTAGGCGGTAAAAGTACGTACACGTATAATTACGGCTATATTCTTAACGGCGAAAAAACGTATGTGCGCACTGATCATACGGAAACCAAGCCATTTTTTTCCTACTATTATAGTTTTCCGGTTGCCGGCACTTACACGCCTTTTGTTGAGGTGGTTGACGGCGACGGCGCAAAAACAAGAGCAACGCTTTCAAAAAGCATAACCGTGATCGAGTCGATCAAGGCTTCTCCCGAGTGTACGGTAAGCTTTGTCGGAAGCGACGAATATGACAGCAAAGTTAAGGATATACAGATCTTTGATAAAGACGGTAATTTGTTTACAAGGAACGTAGATTACGATATTTTAGCGTACTACAAGCTGGAAGAAGGCACGTATAAAAAGACTACCAGCTCTAATTTGAGAGAAGTGGGAAAATATAAGATCACGATCCAATGGGAACGAGAGTATAGCAATATAGAGGACTATGAAGTTGAGGTAAAGAGGTGCAACCTTCAGAATAACCAGACCTCTGTCAAATGGAGCCCTGTAGGCGGCGCATGGAACGGAAATTCAATTAAAAAAGGACTTACCGTTGAAGTAAAAAATTCAGGAACCGGCGTAACCAATTTCTTGGCATTGAACAAAGACTATACCGTTACCTACAACTATAACACTTCCAATAAAACATACACCGCGACCGTAAAGGGAATGGGCAAATTTGACGGAAGCTTCACTACTCCGACTCCCATCTCATATCCTACCGAAAGAATAATTCTTACGGCACAGAACACGGAGATCGTAGTAAATGAAAAAGAGGGATTAAGTGGCGTTATTGAAACACCCGACGGAAAAGAACTCGTTCCCAACTTCGCAAGAGTTTATTATAAGCCGGACAAGGATCATAAGTATCTTTTGAAAAAAGATATCGATTATACAGTCGGTTATTTTTATGTTTATAATAACGGCGTTCGTACAGGCAACTACACCATTCAAATAACAGGAAAAGGCATTTACAGCGGAGCAGTCAGTACAGATACTCTGCGATGCGTAGAAAAAGAAAACGTTGCATTTTTCTGGGGAAAAGATAACCTCGGTTTTGACAATTTGATCTCGCTCGACAACGAAATCAGAAATAACACCCAATTGCTCGACGACGCGGTCGCTGTTTTGAGAGACTGCAATATCGGTCTCACCGAGGAGAAGTTAAACGCTGCAAAAGCGGACGTTATGGATGTCGCAAAGGATAACACAGGCGGCTTCTGCGGTGGAATGTCTATAGTGACGATACTGAGAAAGCAGGGTGTGTTGCAGTCCGATCTCAGTACGGATATGCTCAAAGCATGCTCGGTATTAGCATGGCATTGTCAGAAAGATATCAGAGCTACCGGAACCAAACTGGATTCCTCTAATTTGACCGATATACAAAGAATAAAAAAGATAGAGGGAGCTATAAATGAGAATAAGCTTGTTGAAATCTGTTATAACGCTTTGCCCGGAGAGAATGAAATGCTTTCTCATGCAGTGGTTGCCTACGGTTATGAAGACTGCTCATATTACAGTGATCTGACAGGAACTCTGTACAACCACAGACTTCTCATTTGCGATCCTAACGGAAGTGATCTTTCGTATATGGGCGACAAAAGGTGTTTTTACTATAATGATGACGGAAGCTGGACAGTTCCGTACTGGAACGTCTACAGGAACAGTACCGCAAGTAATACCAGTTTTACCAATATTGTAACATACAACTGATAAGCCGATCATTTGCGCTAAAGCACGCTTATGAACAAAGCAAGCCCGCCCCGATAACGGAGCGGGCTTTGATTCACTGTTTAGTACCGCACAATTTATAGCTTGTAAAGAAATCACCGCTCTGTTTGTCACAGAGCGGTGAAGTATTATTATTCATCAAAGGGCTCAACTACATTGTATTCTTCGTTATCGTAGTCGTATTCGTTATCATTGTCGTAGTCATAGTCGTTATCATAGTCATAACTATCGTCGTAACCATCATCGTAACCATCGTCATAACCGTTTTGATCGACATAGTTTGAGTCGGAGTCGCTGTTGTCGCCGGCTTCGGCGTGGTCGGGACCCTTGGGAGAGATCCAGTATGTAGCCTGTTCACCGCTGTTGGCGCTGTTATCGCCGTTGTTAAGCTCAGGCTTGATGTACGTGCTGTAGAAGGTTTCGGTGTCAAACGTAGCGGAGCCGTCCTCGCTCACCCAAACCATGCCCGTGACAACGCCTTTTGAGTCTGTTACAGCGACTAAGTAATAATTCGCGCCGCTTGCGGTGGTATAGGTGTTGTAAACGGAGGAGTTATATCCGTTTGCCGAGGATACGCTGAAGTAGCTCAGTGCAGCGTCGGTGACGGAATTTCCGGATGGCTGCTGCGCGTTCTCGTTGGGAGGGAGCGTGGAGAGGATATTTCCGTTTTCGTCCTGAATGGCGACCGTGGACTCGGTGGCGGATGTCGTGCCTGCGACGGTGGTTGCCGCGGTAGTACCCATGGGTTTGATGGTGGTGCTTATTTTGCTGCGCTTGTCATCGCTTTTGCCGCAGCCTGCCAAAGTGGCAGCGGAAGCCGCCGCGATGATCCCCGCCAAAACGGCGGCAAGAATTCTGCTTTTCATAGTGATCTCCTTTGTTTTAAGCAATACCGCGTTATTCAAGCAAGCCGCTCAATGAATTGTTCGGTGTTGCCTTTTTTACCTGACGTTAATAGGTGTATCACATTTTGTCAAAAATGTCAATACCTGCGGCGGAGGATTTATAAATTGTGATCAGTAGTTTCGTTCGGGGAGATAGGTCGCTTCGTTACCGGTCGGGTAAATAAGGGGGTTGAGTTGAGAGTGGAGAGTTGAGAGTGGAGAGTTTTGGTCGGGGAGTGTTAGGTCTAAACTATACCCTATAAAATGGACACATCAAATTGAGGGGAAGCAGAGGACGTCCCT